>JBLINZ010000206.1:0-10267 GCA_047639375.1 Mariniblastus sp.
CACCGGCATCCCGTTGGTTTTCGGGTCGTTGGTCGCGATCGTGAGGACCTCTGAAAACGACCCGGCATCTTGAGTGTCAGCAAGGGTGACGACCAGATTGTAGGTCACGCGACCCGTCGCAGTGTTCCGCTCAATCTCAACTGCTTCTGCCGCCACGTTTGAGTTGGTCGATTTGACTTGGGTGACTTTCCAATTGGGATTGCCCGCGTACAGCATCTGGACGGTTCGTTGAGCTGGTTCTGAAACGGAAACGTCGTCAAACACGACTTCGCCTGGGTTCAAAACGACGTCGCGGCGAATGTTGCCTTTGACCGTGAATTGAAGTTCACCGTATTGCGAACTCTTCTGAATCGAGACCGTCAACGTGGCTCCGCGTTGACCATAAAAATGAAGCGTATCAAAAACGGCTTGAATCTGAGCTTTTTCGCCGGGGCGAACTTGCGGTGTCAAGACTTTGGGTTTGGTGCATCCGCAGCTGGTGCGAATGTTGGTGAGAAAAATGTCCGCATCGGTTGTGTTCACAAACTCAAAAATTCGTTCTTGCTTGGAAGCCCGAGGGACGATCCCAAAATTGTGAGATCGGTCCTTGGCAAGCGTTTGGTACCACGGAGCTTGGTAGTTCGCGGTGCTGCCATATTGCTGATAGGCTTGGGCAGGCTGCGAGTATTGCTGCTGAGCGGCACCTTGTCGTTGCGTGGATCGATAGCGTGGGGCGTAGTTTTGTGCAAAAGTGCTGGATGCCATTGTGACACCCATTCCAACAATCATGAATTTGATGAGGGTGGGATTCTTCATTTTTCTCTCCGAGCTGTGCCACTCAAGCCAAATTGGCGTTTGCAGGTGCGTTTCGAATCTCAAGGGTTTGCCCTCGGGAAATCGACTCGCATCCAGCTCTGAGCGGCCGTTGGGTGACCAGTACAGTTAGCTTACGAATCGTTAGGCATCACGCCGGCCTAAGCTCGTAAATTTGTGGTTATTTCCAATGCAGTTGCCCGTTTGGAGCAATTGGCGAATGACTAACGATTAAATCGAGGTCCGATTATGTCGAATGGGTCATGTGAGTCAGAAACGTTGTTGCCAAGCGTTCGCGAAAGAAAAGAGTCCACCAAGCTGGGATCCGACTCAACTGCATCAGGAATTGCCAAACAGCACACAACAACGCGGGGCGAGAATCTAAGAAGCCTGAGCATACGGCGTTGTTTCAAAACAGCAAAATTACCCGACTAGGATTCGAACCTAGAATGTCTGGACCAAAACCAGATGTGTTACCATTACACCATCGGGCAGTCTTGCTGTGACATCGTTTTACCAAAAACTCCTAAGATGAAAAATAGGGTTTAGGAATAATTTGCTCTATTTCGTAACTTGGCCCCGTTTGATCACGCCAAATGCCAATTGTTCGAGTTCCATCGCGAGGTCGACACCAATCACGCTGACTGATTTGGGCAGCTTAAGCGTCACGGGGGCGAAATTTAGGATCCCAGCAATGCCTGCTTCGACAATCGATACAACTGCTTGGTTCGCGGCTTTTGCGGGTACAGCCAATATTGCCAAGCGAATGTCGTGCTCCCTGACCAATTCCGGCAAGCGGTCAAGATGCACAACCTCGAGCCCCTCGAACGTGTTTCCGACAATGTTTGGATCAATGTCAAACGCTAAGACGACCTGAAAACCTTGCTTGCCAAAGCCTCGGTATCCCAATAACGCTTGGCCAAGATTGCCGCAGCCAATCAAGGCGACCGGCCAAGTCCGGTCGGTGCCAAGGATTCGGCGGATCTCCAAAACCAGTTCCTCGCACCGGTAACCGATCCCAGGATAGCCAAATTGGCCAAAATAAGCGAAGTCTTTGCGGACTTGGGCGTCCGTGACACCCAGCCGCTGGCCAAGTTTCGACGAGCTGATGGTTTTCTTGCCGACTCGAAGCAGCTGTTGCAGTTCGCGCAAGTAAAGGCTGAGCCGGCTGACAACAGCCTTGGGCACACTCGGATCGGGTTCTGGTTTTTGGTTGCTCAAGTAACCTTTTGCTCTGTCAAATCCATATCTCATCGAATCGATTACAGGATTCGGCAACAATCCGAAATCCAGATACTCTCGGTGGTGAGTGACGATCACTTATTCTACGAATAGCCCGATGTAAATGCCACGGCCGATGGGTGGGACAAATGGTTTCGGTCAATTGATTTTGACGAGGGGGCAGGCCGATGGGCCTTCGTTGAAGGCTTGAGCCGCCGGATTTCAAATCGGAGAACTATTCAGTTCTGAGGGCGATGCAAATTGAGGGTTAGCCACCCAGCCTCAACCCAGCCTCAATTCAGTTCGAAATAACTGCCTAAACAGAAATGGCTTGCCAATGCGGGATGTGAGCAAATATTCACTAAGAGTACAAATCGAATTAGGGGCTTGGATCGGGCGAATCGCAAAATCTGCCAAAGCTTAGCCAACCGCACGCGGCGGGCCCTTATAAACTTCGGAGATGTCCAGGTCACCCTGCCGCCTTTTATCGAGGCGGCCAACCATCCTCAAGCCTTCCAGTTGTTTTATTCGTTACAAAGTCGCCATAGTTTTCGTTTTTGTTCATCTGCAAAAACTCTCTACTTAACCCTGACGCCCCATGTTGCCGATTGTGAAGTTGTCAGGAGGACCCTTTCGATTGAACATATCGGGAATTGTTCAGTTATTGTCCACGGCAAGATTACGCGGCCATAAGTTGAGTGGCCGGAATCTTTGTCAGGATGAAAGGTTGGCAGGGTGAGTGTTTCACCAGACCAGATGCCACCTCCAAGTTCGAAACGTCAGTTTTTTGGAGAAGTTACGATGAAATTGGTAAGAAGTCTGCTGACCTCTGCAGCATTTGCAGCAGCTATGTTGTCAGCCAGCTTCAGCTGGGGCCAATGTTGTGGTGGCGCAAGCTACAACACTGTCGCCGCAGCTGCACCTCAGGCCGCTGGTTGCGGATGCAGCTACACAGTCATGAAGACTGTTAACCGAACAATCAATGAGCAGCAGCAAGTTACACGGTATCGAACCGTTAGCGAAACTGTTTATGACAATGTTCAGGTTCCTGTAACACGAAACGTTACAGAGCGGGCTTTCCGCACTGAGTCTTACACAGTTCAGCGACCTGTTCGCGAAACTGTCATGAAGACCGAAACTTACAACGTTCAGCGACCTGTTCGCGAAACGAGCTACAAGACTGTTAACTACACAGTTAAGACTCCTGTAACTGAGCAGCACTCAAAAGAAGTCACGACTTACGTACGTCGTGCAGTCAAAGAGAACAAGCAACGGACTGTAAACTACACAGTTCGTCGTCCAGTAACTGAGACTACGATGAAGACCGTCACATCTTACAATCGTCGTAAGGTCTCTGAAACAAAGATGCGAACTGTATCAAGCACAGTCCGTACTCCCTACACAGAGATGAAGACTGTCACTGTTCGCGGTGGACACTTTGAGACTCGTTCTCACGTCGTCGCAGGACGATCGTACACCAAGCGTAACCGAACGAAGTGTTCTTGGTCAACTGACAGTTGCGGATGCCGAACTTTCAATCCTGGTTGCGTAACAAAGACTTGTTGCAAGACTCCGGATCGAACTGTTTGCCGTAAAGTTTGGGTTCCTGAGTGTCACACTAAGCAGGTTCCTGTCACTAAGTACCGTTGCGAAAAAGTTTGCAAAGAAGTTCCTTACACTGTCTGCCGCACCGTTTGCGAGCCAGTGACTAAGCAAGTTCCTGTTTGCACAACTCGCTACGTATGTGAGCAAAAGTCACGTGTTGTCAACTACTGCACAACACGAATGGTTTGCGAGCCAAAGACACGTACAGTTAACTACTGCACGACTAAAATGGTTTGCGAAACTAAGACTAAGCAAGTTCCTGTCTGCACAACTCGCATGGTTTGCGAAACTAAGACACGACAGATTCCACATTGCACGACTAAAATGGTTTGTGAAACTAAGACACGTCAAGTGCCTCATTGCACAACTCGCCAAGTTACAGAGATGACAACTAAGCGTGTTGCTCGATGTGTTTCTAAGCAAGTTCCTTACACAGTAACTGTTTGTGTTCCACGAACTGTAACTGAGCAAGTTCCTGTGACTGTTAACGCTGCCCCTGCTGGTGCCTGCAACGCTTGTGGCAACAACCGTGGATTACTTCGCGGTCGATTTGCTGGTAACCGCGGATGCGGTTGCGGATCAGCTGACGGTGGATGCGATTCAGATTGCGGTTCAGATTGCGGTTCTGCTGCTTCTGATTGCGGATGCCGAAGCAAGTTGTTCAAAGGTTGCATTCGAAATCGTCTTCGTGGCATGGTCTCACGAGTTCGCGGTTTGTTCGCTGGCTGTGGATGCGAAACTGCTGTTGCAAGCTGTGGCTGCAACTAAGTCATCAACCTAGGCTAAATCGTTTTGAACTAATTCGTTTGAACGAATCAACACCCTTTAGTCTGGTCTGAATATATTGCGGCTCGATCATCATTGGATCGAGCCGCTTTTTTTATGCGCCCAAATCTGGATCAAAAAAAGCCACCCATCCCGACCCGGTTCAAGCACCTGCCAAACGAGATTGTCCGTCTAGTCAGTTGTTAAATTGTTTGCAACATGGGTAGCCCCACCTCGCGGTGGCTCTTTCTAATCTACCGAGAGTCGCGCGCCAGAATGGTAGCCCGACTCGCCAGGGCTTGTTCCTTTAAGATGTGAGACGCTAGAAAGTTTAGGGGCGTTCAAAAAAACTAAACCCGTATTTTTTTTGCGGTGTGGCGAGGGAGTGGAGCCTGATTGTCGAATGCGATGGAATTTGTTTCGATTTGAGATCTCGAAAACACGGGTTTTATTTCTCAACCGTTCCTCCACGATTAGCCGTCAGGCGACGTGCCAAATGCACTGCGTTTGTTGGCAATCGCAGTGCGTTTGCAGGCGAACGAATCGCGTTTGTAGGCGCGGGCGATCGCTCCTTGCCTGCTGTCTAATGCGTCCTCGCGTGGGGCGTCCTCGCGTGGGCGTCGGTTTCCAATCAAGTCACAGGCTCATCGGGTTTCCCACTGGTGAGGAGACGCGTAGCTCGTTAATTTTCACGGAATTGCCAATATTTGATGATTGAGTCCGAAACCAATTTGCTATAAACGACATTGACCTGGACGGCTTCGGCACCAAGGAAATCTTCCTCCGGCTCAAGCAAACAATTGAAAACCGCATAAAAACGAGGCGAATCAAAATGCTGATCCGAAAAGCCATCCTCATTTCCGTCGTTGGCGGAGTCTTATTTGGCGGCTACTTAGGGCTCAACGCCTGGAACGCCCGTCTCACCCCTGAGAAAATCGCGGCTGGGAAAGTGCTTTTCGAGCACGAGTACATGACCGGCGACTCACTCTGTGGCAGCGGCGATGGATTAGGGCCAGTCTTTAACGCAAGATCTTGTGCCGCTTGCCATTTCCAAGGCGGATTGGGTGGAAGTAGTGGCAACCGATTCAATGTTGTCGGTTTTGAATTGAAACCTCAGGAGTCAAATGCGGGCCACGTAACGGGTGTCGTCCACAAAAGCGCCACCGAGAAAAGCTTGCAAGAATCCAAGGAACATTTGCGAACCATTTTCCCCTTGGTTACGGAAATGGTGACCGTCACCGACCCCGGCCAAATGTACGGAGCCAACTGCGAGTCGTCGACTCCCGCGACTCAGCGAAAAGTTCCCAAGGTGATGGATCCGCTCGTCTTTCATCAACTCAACTCCCCTGCCCTTTTCGGCGTGGGCTTGATCGATGACATTTCAGAGTTGTCCGTTGGATTGCACGGACACAAACGCATGGCTCAAGTCATCGGCAACGAGTTTTCCGGTGATTTCACCGGCAACCGAATCGGGATGGTCAACCGGGTCGATGGCCGCGTTGGCAAGTTTGGTTGGAAAGGGCAATTCTCGTCGCTTGAAAATTTTGTCGCTTCCGCCTGTGCGATGGAAATCGGGTTAACCAATTCACTTCATTCGCAGCCGGTCGCCAAAGAACATCGCGCCGACAAAACAGCGGAACTGGACATGACGCGAAAGCAATTGCATGAGCTGGTTTGCTTCGTTAAAAGCCTCCCCCGTCCCGAGCAAGTCTTACCCATAGACCCCCAGAAATTGACACGGGTCATGCGTGGCCAAACGTTGTTTGCATTGGCTGGATGTGCCGACTGCCATATCGAGAACTTCTCGGGAATCCCTCAGATCTACTCGGATTTTCACCTCTATAATCTCGAACCCGTCACCGCCCTTCCTCGAGGCGAAGGCTACACGGATGGAAAGGCTGAAGAGGAGTTTGATTTCGATCGCTCGCATCCCCATCCCGACCAATGGCAAACCCCTGCCCTGTGGGGAGTCGCTGATTCGGCCCCTTATTTTCATGACGGTGGCTCGCGAACGCTTCAAGACGCGATACTCCGGCACAAAGGCCAAGCCAAATCGTCGTACGATCGATTCACCAAAATGCCTTCTAAGGACCAAGATTCCTTGGTCGCGTTCCTGAAAACACTCAAGGCTCCAATTCAAAAGTAACTAGATTTGGGTCGAAAGGTTCTCCCACGCGTCGATCAGCAGGTTAGCCGCACGATCGACTTCTTCTTCCGAAGAGTACCAGCCGACGCTCAGGCGAACGGTCCCCGCCATTTCCTCGGACGTTTTTCCCATCGCTTCCAGCGTCGCGGAGGTCACCATGCCGTTGCTATGGCAGGCCGATCCTGTCGAAGCACACAGCTCAGGGACTCGGCGAAGCATTTCTTCGCCCGTCACACGGGGAAAGACGACCGACAGCGTATTGGGGAGCCGTTTCGTTTTCGCGCCGTTGACTTGAAGGTTGGGAATCGAATTCATGAGGTGGTCGTTCAACCGATCACGAAGTTTGGTCATCGATTCAGCCGACTCATCCAAACATTTGGCGGCCAAGTAAGAAGCCTGCCCAAGTCCGACGATATAGGGCGTATTTTCGGTGCCTGCCCGCATTCCGTTTTCATGTCCTCCACCGTGCAACAGTGGCTCCAGACTGGTGCCTTCTCGCACAAACAGCACGCCAATGCCCTTGGGGCCGTACAGCTTGTGGCTCGTCATCGTGAGGAGGTCAACATCCAATTGATCGACGAATGTTGGAATTTTTCCCACGGACTGGGAAGCGTCGGTGTGAAGCAAGATCCCGCGACCATGGCAGATCTCTGCGATCTGACGGATCGGCTGGATCGTTCCGATCTCATTATTCGCATGCATGATGCTGACCAAACGCGTGTTTGAACGCAGGGCTGATTCGACCGCTGACGGATGCACAAACCCATGCTGATCACAATCGACAATCGTGACTTCATATCCTAGTCGTTCTAGAAATCGCGCCGGCTCGGTCACGGCAGGATGCTCGATCGAAGAAATCACAAGGTGCCCCGCGCCAGGTTGGCCTTGGAGCATCGTTCCTTTGATTGCCAAGTTATTGCTTTCCGTGCCGCAACCCGTAAACACGATCTCTCCGCGATCACATCCTAATAACCCAGCGATCTTGACGCGGGCATCCTCGATGGCCTCCTTGGCGGCCCTTCCCATCGCATGCGCGCTCGAGGGATTCCCAAAATGGCCAGATAGAAACGGGTTCATGGCTTCCACCACACTCGGGGCGATGGGGGTCGTCGCATTGTAGTCCAAATAGATTTGCCGCACGGCTGGCTCCGGTTTCCAAATTCAAGGTGTCAATTAATTTTGTGGCTGAATCATCTTGAGAAGGTTCAGCAAAGAGTCTATCGGAAACAGGAATCCACCAAAACACAGAATCCAACCTTGTTTTCGCGTGTAAAATCACGGCAGTGCGATTGACCAGCCTGACGAATGCGATTGGCAATGAGGCTTTCCATGATTTAAACTCGCCTCTGAGTACCTTTGCTTTCGTGCCCGCCTTTCAAACAATAAGTGTCGTCCGTGGAATTTCGAATTTTGAGCTGGGTTATTGTTTGTGCCCTGGGTGCCGCGAGCATGCCGACGGTTTGTGTCGCCCAGGACACTCAATCGCCAAGTGCTGAACGTCCCGCGACGGTTCTTAAATACTCCAAATGGAGCGGCGATCTAAATGTGCCTGACCCAGTCGCAATCAGCTTCGACCGGCGGGGCAGGGCGTATGTCACTCAGACCAGACGTCGCAAGGCCCAGGATCTGGATATCCGACAGCACCGTGCGTGGTTGGTTGATGACCTCGGTTTGCAATCGGCAGACGACAAGCGGGAATTTTACCGCCGCGTTTTGGCGCCGGATTCAGAACAGCCGCTTCGAAACAAGAAACACGTCGCTGATCTCGATGGGAATGGGGAGCACGATTACCGAGACTTGATGGTCTTGAGCGAAATCATCCATCGCGTAGAAGACACCGACGGAGATGGAATCGCTGACAAGATCAATGTTTTTGCGGACGGATTCCAATCAGAGATTACAGGGATCGCGGCTGGCGTACTCGCTCACCAAGGCGACGTTTACGCAACGATCGCACCAGACGTCTGGAAATTGCGAGACACCAATCACAGCGGTCAAGCCAACCAACGCCAACTCCTTGCGACAGGGTTCGGCGCCCATCTGGCGTACGCTGGTCACGACATGCATGGATTGACGGTTGGCCCCGACGGAAAAATCTACTGGTCAATCGGCGACAAAGGAATCAACGTTCCCAAAAACGCAAATTCAAATCGCACATTCCGATATCCCAATCAGGGCGGTGTGATGCGTTGCAATCCAGATGGCTCCGAGTTCGAGGTTTTCGCCCATGGCTTGAGAAACGTACAAGAGTTAGCGTTTGATCAATACGGAAACTTGTTTGGGTTTGACAATGACTCTGATCAGCCGAATGAACGCGAGCGGTTTGTGCATATCGTCTATGGAATGGATGCCGGATGGCGCTGCAACTACCAGTACCGCGGAGAGGACTACAACCCTTGGATGGCCGAACGGATTTGGGAGCCCAGCAACGATGCGACACCGGGATTTGTCGTCCCTCCTATTGCCAACTCGGTGAATGGGCCTTGCGGGTTTGCGTTCAATCCTGGCACAGCGTTGAGCCCGGACTACAAGGACTATTTCTTTCTCACGAGCACAATGAGCGGCCAGCAGCTGAGTTTTAAAATCCAGCCGAAACACGATTCGTTCGAGATCATCAACGAGCATCGAATTGGTGAAGGCGTCGCCATGATCGGAATTAATTTCGGCCCTGACGGGGCGCTTTACGGAGTTGATTGGGCTGGCGGATATCCGTTGAATCAAACGGGGGCAATCTGGAAAATCGACGCCCCGGAAGAGGCCAATTCTGAATCAAGGAAGCTGACGGAAGAATTGATTCGGATCGGCGGGAGCATCAGGAAACTAGGCCAAGGGCCGGTGCCGATGCTCTATTCTCGTGATCAGCGGCTTAGGCTGATTGCTCAAGATGATCTGGTTAAGCGTCGTAGTTGGAAGATCTTCTTGCAAGTTGCTCTCGACGAAACCGGCGATTCAGTTCACCCGGATACGGAGGAGCACCCGAGGCCCTCTGACGCGATTCAGTTGGGAAGGATTCACGCGATTTGGGGAATGGGTCAACTCCTGAGTCGATCTTCGGCAGAGGCACAAGCTAGACTAGTTGAGTCAGGCACATTTATTTTTGACGTGAACCGCGGCTTGCCCTCCGATGAGGTCCTCAAAATCAAATGGGTAACTCCACTTGCTAAGGATTTCGACCCAATGGTCCGATTGCAAATCGCGCGCACCGTCGGGGACTTGCGACCAACGCTTGCCAGCGGAATTTTGTGTTTGCTGGACGATGACAATCCGCACGTGCGAGCCCAAGCGGCGATCTCTGTGGGGAGAACGGGCCTCGTGGAGGCCTTTGACGAATTGGTGGCGATGGCGAGCAAGCTCCAGCCGGGCGAAACCTATCTCCGGCACGCCGTGACAATGGGAATGGCTGGGATCACCTCCAGCCAGATTCGGTATGAGCAACCGCGAGGCCTCGCAGCCCGCCAAGGATGGGCTCGCCTGGAGTCCCTTGCCGACCACTCCAGTCCCATGGTGCGGCTCTGTGCCGTCGTTGCGATTCGTAAAACGATGGTCGAACTCGATTATCAGTCCAGCGTCCCGGTCAATATGAAGCGGTTTTTAGCTGATCGAAACGTCTCAGTGGCAACGGAAGCCGCCCGCGCAATTCACGATGACTTTTCCATCGAAACGGCCCTCGACGACCTTGCGGGAACCCTGCGGCGCCGCCCAGAATTGCCGTCTGCTTTCGTGCGTCGAGCGATCAAT
>JBLINZ010000207.1:0-10242 GCA_047639375.1 Mariniblastus sp.
GAAACCGGTGGCCGGCAGCGCCAACAGGATACTCATTTATAAAAATGGAGTCGCCAACTGGGAGGGACAGGATATTGATCCCAATGAAGCGATCCCGGATTGATCGGGTGGCCCGTCCTACTTTTATCACCCACTGCTTCCGATACCACTGAAAACACATCAACACTCAATAAGGCAAACATGACCAGATCCGTAGAACTACTCTTAACGCTGATGCTGCTTCCTGTTCTTGCAGCCACCGCCAATGCTCAGGAATTCCAGTCACTTTTCAATGGCAGAGACCTCTCGGGCTGGGCTGGGAAGACTGAGTTCTGGTCCGTTAAAGACGGTGCGATCTTTGGCCAGACGACGAAGGACAAGCCGACCAAAGGCAACACGTTTCTTGTCTGGCAAGGCGGTGACGTCGGCGACTTTGTGTTCAAGGCGAATGTTCGCTTTGATGGCAACAACTCGGGAGTACAATACCGCAGCGAACTGGTAGGGAAGCCTGAAGACTTTGTCGCCAAAGGTTATCAGGCAGATTTGCATCCCAAGCCTGAGTTTTTCGGAATGCTGTACGCAGAAAAGTGGCGAGGTATCGTTGCCAAGCGTTTTCAGCGGGTCGTCGTCGGAGCTGATGGGAAGCCCGAGGTGGTCGGAGAGGTTGGCGACAAGAATCAGAAGCTTGTCGACAATGAGTGGAACGAGCTGACGATCATCGCTGTTGGTAACCGGCAGATTCATCGGGTCAACGGTGTCACCACGATGGACCTGACGGATAATCATCCGGAGGCCAAACGCAAGGGCATTCTCGCGCTGCAGCTTCATGCCGGAGCACCCATGACGGTCGAGTTCAAAGATATCGAGCTGCGTCATCTGAAAGGCAAGGATGCAAAGGCCGCGATCGACGACGTCGTTGAAAAGCCCGGCAATAAGGCGACGCCAATTGAGCGCATCAAAGCCGCAGAAGGATTCAAAGTTGAACTGCTGTACTCCGTTCCCGGCGAAAAACAGGGGTCGTGGGTCAATCTCTGCACGGACAACAAAGGTCGGTTATTGGTTAGCGATCAGTTCGGAGGTCTTTATCGTATCACTCCGCCGAAAAGTGGAGAGACGCTAACCGCTGCCGACGTGCAACCCGTGCCAGCTGACATTCGAGCGGTCAATGGAATGGTATGGGCATTCGGTGCTTTGTATGTCGGTGTCAATGATTACGAAAAGAAGGTCCCATCGGGTTTGTATCGACTTACCGACAGCGACGGAGACGACAATCTCGACAAAGTCGAAATGCTACGTGAACTTGAGGCCAGGGGCGACCACGGAGTCCATGCCGTTGTGCCCACCCCCGATGGCAAGTCGCTGTTCCTGATCACAGGCAACAACACCAATCCAACCGAACTGGCGGAAACATCACAAGTCCGACAGGTCTGGGGCGAAGATCATCTCCTTCCAAGCATGCCTGATGGCCGCGGTCACAATCGCGGAAGGCTCGCACCTGGCGGAATCATTTACCGAGTCGATCCGGACGGGGAAAACTTCGAAGCCTACGCCTCCGGTTTTCGTAATATCTTCGACGCGTCCGTCAATCGCGACGGTGAACTGTTCACCTACGACGCTGACATGGAATACGACTTTAATACGCCGTGGTATCGCCCGACGCGGATTTGTCACGTCGTCAGCGGTGCCGAGTTCGGCTGGCGAAACGGAGCCGGCAAGCGACCGCCGTTTTACGCCGACAATCTTCCTGCCGTTTTCGACATCGGTCCCGGCTCACCGACAGGTACGACTTTTGGTTACGGCGCAAAGTTTCCTGCAAAATACCAGAACGCGTTGTATGCACTCGACTGGAGCTGGGGCAAACTGTACGCGGTTCACTTGAAGCCCGAAGGCTCTTCCTACACGGCGACGAAAGAAGAATTTTTAACCGGTGCCCCGCTTCCAATCACCGACGCGATCATCCATCCGGGCGATGGCGCGATGTACTTCACGATAGGTGGACGAAAAGTGCAATCGGGACTCTATCGCGTCACCTACGTTGGCGACGAATCAACGGAACTCGTCGACGCGGCTTCCGCGACCAACGAAACGATGGAGCTACGTCGTTCATTGGAAGCTTTCCATGGCCGGCAGGATCCTGGCGCTATTGAGGCAGCGTGGCCTCACCTCGCCAACTCTGATCGCTTCATCCGTTTCGCGGCACGAACTGCGGTCGAACATCAGCCAGTTGAGGCTTGGGCCGAAAAATCGTTGACTGAAATCGACCCGAAGAAGCAAGTCGAAGCTTTACTGGCTCTCGCTCGTGTGGCCGGCGTTTGCCCACAACATCGTAACGACACGGCATCGGACGTTGACACCGCGATGCGCGACAAACTTCTGGCCGCCGTACTTGCAAACGACTTGTCAAAGCTCGATGCGACCAGCCAACTAACCTTGCAACGCACGTTGCAAATTATTCTCAACCGATTCGGTCAGCCAGATGAAGCTACCGTTGAAGAGTTGATTGCCGCCATCGACCCGCTGTTCCCCTCCGAGTCCGTCGAGCTGAACTGGCTGTTGTGTGAGACGTTGGCGGGGTTGCAGTCGCCAACCATTGCGGCCAAAGCGATGGCTTTGATCGAGGCTGCTCCGACTCAGGAAGAACAGGTTCAATATGCCCGCTCGATCCGCATGCTGAAATCGGGCTGGACTGACGAACTGCACACTGCGTACTTCGAATGGTTTCTGAAAGCTGCCAATTACCGAGGCGGCGCCAGCTTTGAAAAATTCATCCAATTTATCCGCGAGGATGCCGTCGCATCACTCGGCAAGGCTCAAAAGAAATCATTGAAGGAGCTTCTTGCGAAGAAGCCGGTGAAGAAATCCGCACTGGAAAACCTCGGCGCAATCTTCGAGGGAAGAGCAGAAACGAATTGGACGCTCGACGGTCTGTCACAAGCAGCCCGCACGGAGCTGAAACAACGAGACTTCGCCAACGGTCGTAAAATGTTTGCAGCAGCGGCCTGTTACGCTTGCCATCGATTCGATAATCAAGGAGGCATGACGGGGCCCGATCTAACGACGGCCGGTCGGCGCTATTCAGCTCATGACTTGCTCGATCAGGTGATCAATCCCAGTAAAGTCATTAATGATCAGTTTTCGGCTGTGATGGTGCTTACCGACGAGGGTTTGGTTCACAACGGCGTCATCGTCAATCTGGGTGTCAAGAAGGATAGCAGTGCACTGGTTTTGAACACGGATCTGACCGATCCCAATCAGCGAGTGACGATCAATCGCGATTCAATCGAGGAACTAAAGATTTCGAAAACCTCACCGATGCCAGACGGGCTTTTCGGCAGGATGACGAAAGACGAAATCCTCGATCTGATCGCCTTCCTTATCAGCGGTGGTGATTCCAAGCATGAGTATTTCCAGAAATAGGAGACGCAATCGCCCGGGGTTGTGAGCGGAAAGGTACTTACTTTAAATCTTTAGGCACTTAAGCAAATCAAAATTGACACCCCCTCTCCCCAGAAATTTGGACGAGGTTTCTTTCCAATAGAATCAATCTCAACCCGAATTTCTGGGGAGGTGCAGTTGGGGGGAGAGGGGTGAAACCTCTTAAGAATTAGGACTGAATTACTGTTTTTTTAGAATTGGAATCGGTCTTAGTCCTCGGCATGCAAAGCAAAATCTCCTCACCCTCCAGCCGCCTCTCCTCGTGAATTCGGTCAGCGCTTAATCAAATGGCAATGTCCAATCGTCCGAATTCACGAAGAGAGGGGGAGTTTATTATTCATGTTTACAACCTAAAGTAAGTGTCTTTAGGCTCGCGCCTTGCGGCTCATGTATCAACAATCTGTAACGAACACTTTCCTAACCTGGGAACAAGATGGCATACAACATGAAAATCATCCCTAGCCTGCTTCTATTCCTCTTGATGGTGGCAACTGCTGCGGCTGACTCGAAGCCTCCAAACATTGTTTTAATTCTTTCTGATGACCAAGGTTACACCGACTATGGCTTCATGGGACATCCGGAAATCGAAACGCCAAGTCTCGATAAGCTGGCCAGAGAAAGCTCGTTGTTTCGGCGGGGCTATGTCCCGACTGCATTGTGCCGGCCTTCACTGATGACGCTGATCACCGGTCTGTATTCGCATCAGAACAGGACGTCCGGAAACAATCCCGCGAACACGCCTGCCAACAAGGCTCACGCCGAGAAAGCGGGCAAAGACATCAGAGAAGTCCTGATCTCCCACATCGACCAGACCGCGGCTTTGCCCCAATGGCTGGCAAAGCAGGGTTATGTCAGTCACCAAAGCGGTAAGTGGTGGGAAGGGTCATACGAGCGTGCTGGGTTTACTGAAGGAATGACTAAAGGATTTCCAAACGAGGGCGGACGGCATGGCGATGCGGGGCTTAAGATTGGACGCGATGGGATGAAGCCGGTTTTTGAATTCATCGATCGCTCCGTCGCTGACGAGAAACCGTTTTTTGTCTGGTACGCCCCCTTCCTGCCACACACGCCACATACTCCTCCAGCGAGACTGTTCAAAAAATATCAAGCGAAGGGACTTCCAGAACGCATCGCCAAATATTATGCGATGTGCGAGTGGTTCGATGAAACCTGCGGCGCGTTGGTAAAACACATCGACGACGCAGGCATCGCAGAAGACACACTGGTGGTATACGTTACCGACAACGGCTGGATCCAAACGGAAAACGCTGGCTACGGACCGCGATCCAAACGCAGTCCTTACGAAGCCGGTACACGAACGCCGATCATGTTTCGCTGGCCGGGAACGATTCCGGCAGCCGACCGCCCCGAGCTTTGTTCGTCGATTGATTTCGTTCCGACTGTTCTGGCAGCCGCGGGAGCAGCAGCGCCACACGAATTCCCCGGGCTCAATCTCCTTCCGCAGTTGAAGACCGGTAAGGCCCTCGAGCGCGACACGTTGTTCGGCGAGTCGTTTGCTCACGACATCGCCGACATCGAGAATCCGCAAGCGTCGCTTCTCTTTCGCTGGGTGATTCGCGGTCACGACAAGCTGCTGCTGACCTACGATGGAGCGGCGGGAAAAATGAAGTATCCGCCCGAAGGCGGGGCCTCCCAGCTTTATGACCTGAAGAGTGATCCTGACGAGAAGGTTAACCTTGCTTCAAAGAAGCCCGATCTCGTGAAGGAACTTAGCAGCCTTCTCACAGACTGGTACGAGCCGACGGAACGCCAGGCCGGCAAAGTTTCCAGTGAGAAACAACAGACTTCGCCAAAACCCAGGCGTAGACCGAACGCCAGGAAGCAGAACGCCGCCTCAGCGAAGAGCAATTCCTCGCGGCCGAACATTTTGCTTCTCTACGCCGATGATCAGCGCAATCACACCCTCGGCTGCGCTGGTCATCCGATTGTAAAAACCCCCAACATCGACGCCCTCGCCAAAGAAGGAGTGCGTTTTGAAAACGCCTTCGTCTCGACTTCGACTTGCTGGGTCGGGCGGTCCTGTCTCTTCACCGGCTGCTACGAACGCAAACACCTCTACCGAGTCACTCCGGGACCGCTCAATCCGGAGCTGTGCGAATCGTCCTACTTCACTTTATTGAAACAGGCGGGATATCGAACCGGTCACCTCGGCAAAGAGCACGTCGATATTTCGAATGAATCTGCAGCGGCGATGTTCGATGTCCGCCGAAAACTCGGTCGCAATCCCTATTTCAAAAAGCAGGATGATGGCAGTGAGCGGCACGAAACGCAGATCCTTGGCGACTGGGGAATCGAGTTCCTCAAAGAGCAACCGAAGGATCAACCATTCTGCCTGCAGCTCAGTTTCAACGCCACACATGCGGAGGACGGAGACAAGCGGCCCGGCATCGGTCACTACCCCTGGCCGAAAGTCACGGACGGGATGTACGAGGATCAAAAGATGCCGCTTCCCCGGCTGAACGATCCCGCTATCTACGAAGCTCAGCCCGATTTCCTGAAGCAGTCAATTAACCGCGATCGCTACTTTTGGCGCTGGGACACTCCCGAGAAATACCAGACGAACAGGCGCGCCTACTTTCGGATGCTCAGCGGAATCGATCATGTCGTCGGGCGCCTCGTGACGCAGCTCGAAGAACAAGGCCTCGCGGACGACACCGTCATCATCTACACCGCGGACAACGGCTACTACCTCGGTGACCGAGGCTTCGCCGGCAAGTGGACACACTACGAACAATCGCTTCGCGTCCCCCTGATCGTCCACGACCCGCGTTTGCCAGAATCCAAACGCGGACGGGTGCTTTCAGAAATGGCTCTCAATAGTGATCTCGCCTCCACCATGGTCAATTTGGCTGGGCTTCCTGCGCCCTCCGCCCACACGGGTCAGAGCCTCTTGCCATTGCTCGAGGGGAAAGAAGTTACCGGCTGGCGCACCGATTTCCTGTGTGAGTTTCTCGCCGTTGCCAAGACGATCCCTCGCTGGGAAGGCGTTCGTGATACCAATTGGACCTACGCCCGCTACTACGTCGACGGGGCGAACAAGCCTCCGTTTGAGTTTCTCTACGATCTGAAAAACGATCCCGATCAATTAACCAACCTGGCATCGAACAACCAGAATGTCTCAACGCTTAAGAAGCTGCGAGCCCGTTGTGATGAGTTGATTTCGGACGTCGGTCCTCCCATGAATGAAATTGGGGAAACTCAGAAAGCAACGAGAAAGAAGAAGTAGCGATCGCCTTGTGCTTAGCAACGTTGCGACACAGCCTTTAAAGCATTATCTTTTTTGATGATCTCAACATCAACACCCAAACGTTTTTTGGCCAAAGGCATCCTGGATCGTTGCTCCAAGCTACGGTGAAGAATGGCCTTCGGCCAAAACTTGATTTGCGCTGTACACAACGGGCATAATTAGGAGAGGCGGCCATCCCGATGCCAAGTCACCCAACCACCAAGTCGATCCTGATGAATGGATCAACTTGGCAATCAAGCCGGAGCACGAAACGATGAAGAATGGGCTGGCCCAAATGATCCCGACGGATCAGCATCCAGGACTAAAAGTACGAAATTGGTTCGATAAATATCAAGAGTGACCGGCGACTGCGGACAAGCGATTCGGTCCTCTGCTCACAACCACATTCCCGTGAATTTCCATGCCTCGACAATATCTAGCTATGAAAACCAACTTGTAGAACATCCTCAGCCTGCTTCTGCTTTTCTTGATGGCGGCAACCGCAACTGCCGCCGATCTTCCAAAGAACATCGTCCTCATCTTGGCGGATGATCTTGGGTGGGCCGATACGACGCTTTACGGAAAGACGTCGCTTTACGAGACACCGAACATCCAGCGGCTCGCTGCGCGCGGAATGACATTTACTGATGCGTACGCCAGTCCGATCTGTTCGCCGACACGCGCGAGCATCATGACGGGCCAAAATCCTGCCAGGCACGGGATGACGGCGCCGGCAGCCCATCTGGAGGTCGAGCGGTATGAAGCGGTCGCAAGTGAAACCGGTCCGCCTCATCAGAAATGCACCAACGTCAAATCAGCGACGCGGCTGGATCCAGAATTGCCGACGTTGGGGAAGGTACTTAAGGACGCGGGTTATGCGACAGCGCATTTTGGCAAGTGGCATTTGGGGCGCGAACCGCATTCTCCGCTGGAACATTCGATATCGATATCCCACACTGGCACGGCCCTGGACCCAAGACCAGTTACCTTGCTCCGTGGGGCTATGCGAATCCGAACTTCACAGAGTGAAAGCCCGGCGAGCATATTGAAGATCGCATGGCGAAAGAGGCCCTCGAGTGGTTGAAGAATCGCGATCGCAACAAGCCATTCTTCATGAACTACTGGCAGTTCTCGGTGCATGCTCCGTTCGGAGCAAAGCCTGAGTTGGTCGAACGATATCGTGAGAAACTTGGAAACCCGAAGCGTAAGCGAGGGACAGAGCAGAAAGAAAATCACGGCTCCCAATCCCCCCACTTACGATCCCCAGCAGTCGCCAACCTACGCCGCGATGGTGCATTCATTGGACGATGCTGTCGGAAGCCTGCTCGATGCTCTCGACGCCGAAGGGATTGCGGACCAAACGGTCATCATCTTCTATTCGGACAATGGCGGTAACATTCACTGTGGTCTTGAAGAGACCGATACTGCTGGTTAGAAATACATCACGGCGATCACCAACAACCATCCGTTGCGCGGTGGCAAAGGCGGCATCCACGAAGGTGGCGTTCGCGTTCCAGCCTTGGTTGTCTGGCCTGGTGTCACCCAAGCTGGCTCACGCAGCGACGTCCGCATTCAATCGAACGATCTGTATCCGACGATCCTCCGCATGCTCAACATCGAGCCCCTAAAAAAACACCCAATCGATGGCGTGGATTTCGCGAAAGCTCTCCGCGGTGAGAAAATGGATCGTGGGCCGATGTTCACGCACGTACCAAGCCACGGCAACTCGCCACAGTGGCTTCCGCCTTCGATGTCGGTGCATCACGGCGATTGGAAACTGATCCGAACTTTTCACTACGGCGAAGAAGGGAATCATGCCTATCGGCTTTACAACCTGCGGGAGGATATTGGTGAAGACAAGAACCTTGCTGCGGATCACCCAGAGAAAGTAAGAGATCTGGACAAGTTGATTGAGGACTACATCGTCGAGGCGAACGTCGTCGTTCCGCAACCGAATCCGAACTTCGATCCTGCCAAGTTCGATCCGATCAAGATCGGGGTGCAGGCAGGCGGGCTCAAGATGCCCCCAGCAAAAAATCCACAACAGAAATCTGGCGTTGAGAAACCGGCGCCTACCGTCAAAAAAGCAAGCATGCTGGGATGGACCGCCAAGAACTCGGAAGCAACCGTCGAAGGCGACTCGCTGCGACTCACACCCGCGGGACGACAGCCATTTATTGCTAACGCAAAAGTGCGGGCAAACGGTCCCGTCGAAGTTCGAATTCGGGTCAAGGCATCGAACAATGGAAAAGGTCGATTGCAATGGCGCACCGATGGCCAGGAAAGCTTCCCAGAAACCGGACAAAGAAAGTTATTCGATGTCACCGGAGGAGAATGGTAAGAGTTAAACGTGCGACTTGACATCGAAGGTCGCCTCGTTCACGTGCGCTTTTTCCTGCCGGATCCTAAACGGCCAATCGAGATCGATTGGATTGAGATCGGTTCGGCTGGTAAGAACGAAAAAGACCGTAAGAAATGGGACTTTTAAAGGCGAGGAAAAATTTGAAGTCGCTCATGCCAATGGCGAGGTTCTTGGCCTTCGGCTGAAGCAAATTCCCGAGACGGAACTTCCTCGCGTTAAATTCAATGCCCAACAGGCACGCTTGGCGGCGGATTCCAAGGTCGGTGATGTCCCGACGTTAGTTGCTAGAGCGCAGGCAATGCTCGAAAAAGCTGAATTCGATTTCGATCAAACGGACGTCAAGGCGCCGGGCGATGGATTCTCAATCGGTGTCACGCTTCGCCCCGACCAACGCGTCTCTAACTTGCCTCTTCGTTCATGGATTTCATTCGTTAACGACGAAGCCACCGGAATTACCGTTGGGGGCAAGCAATACGTGTTACGACATGTAATAGTTGGCCAGCCAGCCGAAGTGACGTTCAAGATGTATCCCGGCCAAGTGGTTCATGCGACCGTCGACCGGATCGCCACGGTAAACCCACAAGGTCAACTGTCGGTCAGCGGCAATGTTCCCAACGCTCCCGGTCAACATCAGAACGCGATGCCGTACGGCGTGGTGCTCAAGTTGGAAAACACAGCCGACATCAACGTCTCTAATCTACCTGGAGGTGCAGCCGGGACGGCGGCAATCTATACCCAAAGTGCCAAACCGACTCACGTCATGCGAAAAATCATGATTCGAATGGAGGCGTGGCAGAACTACATCATTCCGTAGCTGATGTCTCATGGTATGAGTTTTCAGAAGCCGGGGCCGGGTCGCGTTATTTAAATCGAAAATTGAGATTGGTACTGAGCCGACGGCGCTAGCCGCGGGCAAGAAATATGGGAGAACGTCGTACTGGCCCGCCTCCAGCGGGCTTGCGCCTTCGGCTCACAATTATTAAACGCAACCTAGAGCCAATATATTGGTTCCGTTTTGTTACACAGAATCTGGCTAACATCTACTGTATCACTTCCCAATTCCGACAACCCGGACAATCCGAGCGAATCGTTCTCCAAGTCTGTTTCCCTGAATAATCGTAACTCGCCATTTACATAGATTCACGACTGAGGATGAACCTAGTCGATTCACTATCTACGGGCATCTGCGCCATTCGATTCAAAAAAACGCGGTATTGAA
>JBLINZ010000208.1:0-10232 GCA_047639375.1 Mariniblastus sp.
ACGATGCCGACATGGAATACGATTTCAATACGCCTTGGTATCGTCCGACTCGAATTTGTCACGTGGTCAGTGGTGCCGAATTTGGATGGCGCAATGGAGCCGGCAAACGCATGCCGTTTTATGCCGATAACTTGCCCGGCGCGCTGGATATTGGACCTGGCTCTCCCACTGGAACGACATTTGGTTACGGAGCCAAATTTCCTGCGAAATATCAGAACGCGTTGTTTGCACTCGATTGGAGTTGGGGGAAATTGTATGCGGTTCATTTGGAACCAGAGGGTTCGTCATACAAGGCCACCAAAGAAGAATTCGTGACCGGAGCACCGCTTCCGATTACCGACGCGATCATTCACGGCCAAGACGGCGCGATGTACTTCACGATCGGTGGCCGGCGGGTTCAGTCGGGACTCTACCGAGTGACTTACGTTGGTTCTGAATCAACAGCGCCAGTCGAGTCGGGTGCGACGGCGAACGATGCCCGCGATGTGCGGCATCGATTGGAAGCGTTTCATGGTAAGCAAGATTCGAGCGCGATTGCGGTCGCGTGGCCGTATCTGGCAGATGCCGATCGTTTTATTCGATTTGCGGCACGGACTGCAGTCGAGCATCAGCCGGTGCAAAACTGGGCAGAGAAAGCGTTGTCGGAATCGGATCCCGCGAAGCAAGTCGAAGCCTTGTTGGCGTTGGCTCGAGTAACCGGCGTTTGTCCTCAACACCGCAAAACGCCAGCGTCGAGTGGCGAATCTCGGATGCGAGATCAGCTATTGAATGCTGTTTTAGCGCTTGATCCGGGGCAGCTTGGAATGGATCAACAGTTGACGATGCAACGCGTGACTCAAATTATCTTGAATCGATTTGGGCGGCCCGAAGAGGCCATGGTTCAGCGTTTGATTCAAAAGATCGATCCGCTGTTTCCGGCTAAGTCGTCTGAGTTGAATTGGTTGATGGTTGAGACGCTGGCTTGGTTGGAGTCACCTTCGGTTGCGTCTAAAGCGATGTCGTTGATCGAAGAAGCGCCGACCCAAGAAGAGCAAATGCAGTACGCTCGTTCGATTCGGTTTGTGAAATCCGGCTGGACACCGGAACTGAGAATTGCTTATTTCGAGTGGTTCTTGAAAGCCGCTAACTATCGTGGTGGAGCGAGTTTTGCGAAGTTCATCGATTTCATCCGGGCTGACGCCTTGGCTTCACTGAGCCCCGCGGAATCAAGCGGAATGGCGGAACTGCTTGCTAGGAAACCTGTGGTCAAATCGGCGTTGGAAAATCTCGGTGAGATCTTTGAAGGCCGGCCGAGCAAGGATTGGAAGCTGGACGAACTCTCTGCGATCGCGACAACCGAATTGAAGGATCGCGATTTTGCGATGGGTCGAAAAATGTTCGCCGCCTCAGGTTGCTACGCCTGTCATCGGTTCGGCGACCAAGGCGGAATGACGGGGCCAGATTTGACTTCGGCTGGCCGGCGCTATTCGCCTCACGATTTGTTAGACCAAGTCATCAATCCGAGCAAAGTGATCAACGAGCAGTTCTCGGCGGTCAAAGTGCTCACGTTGGATGGGATGGTTCACACGGGCGTGGTTGTCAATCTCAATGGAGATTCGATGGTCCTTAACACGGATCTTACCGATCCGAATAAGCGAGTGAGTATTGACCGTAAGGAAATCGACGAGCTAGAGATTTCCAAGAAATCGGCAATGCCGGATGGCTTGTTCAAGCAAATGACGAAGGATGAGATTCTCGATCTGATCGCGTATTTGATCAGTGGCGGCGAGCCAAGTCATGAGCTCTTCAAGCAATAGAGTAGAGGCAGTCCTAGTTGGGATTGGCTGGATTATCCATCCGATTTTTCACTCGATTCGCTAAGATCTATCCATAAGAAAAGCCGGGCTCTATTGAGTCCGGCTTTTTTGTTTTGGAAGTTTTTGCTTGGCTTGGGCTTTGGGGAAGTTACTCTTGTTTTTCTAGTTTGGCGGTTGGCTGGTCTTTTTCGCCAAAGAGATCTGGATGCTTGGTTTCGAGTTCTTTTCGAAGGCCAGGTCGATTTTTCAAGATGGCCTTTGAACGCTTCATGAACTTTGGATTGTCGATGCCTTTGAGGTTTGCGCTAGCAGGCATGATGCGGGAATCCCATCCGGCTAAATCAGTTGGCTTGACCCCTTCATAGTACAGGCCGTTGGTGTAGGCACTAGGCGAAAACTCACCGACGATACTCACGTCGAGGTTGGGTTTGATTTTGTCTTCCATGCCAGCAGCCCAGAGGCAAGCGTTGAGCATGAACCGGCGTCCGTCTTCGTCGAGCAGATCTTCCGATGCGCCAAAAGACGTATAAACGATGCGGGCATTTTTCTTGTCGCCTGAAGGAGCGACGTACGACTCGCGAGTCCAACCGGCGTTGACGATTGGTTTGTCTTTGTTCACGTCGTCACTGGAATGAAACGTATTGAGAACTTGAACTCGCAATAGCGGGCTGGCGTCGGCAGGTGGTTGTGAGAGATAGGCTCCTGAATAAGCGTGAATTGGATTCACGCCTGAGAGAATCAGATGATCGGTGGCGGCGGGGTCAGCCGTCAGGGTGCAGCCCATTTGGTGGTTCGAACCGTAATGAGATTGGCCGCGTTCACGGTTCCAAGTGTTACCAAAAACTTGTTCGCCCATTCCACCGCGGTAATCTTCTCCCCCGTAGTTGAAGTTTAGTTTTTCCCAAGTTCCTTGCTGGCCGTTGAAGCAATGGGTCGATGTGCGTACGCCGACAGCGGGTCCGCCGCGTTCGAAATAATTGACGAGATGTTGGATTTGATCATCAGGGAGTTTCATGAATCGAGTGAAAAAGAACAGCATATCGGCGTCTTTCAGGGCTTCCATGCCGGGCGTATCAGTTGCACCTGCTTTGATGCATTTGTTTTCATCCAATCCGAATAGGACTGTGCATTTGAAGCCGTGGTGCTTGGCGAGGATTTTCGCCAACAAAGGGCAGGTTTGTTCGGAGCGGTATTCGTGGTCATTCGCAATGAACACGATGTGCTTGCCTTTGCCAATCCCTTCAGTGCCTTCGTAGATCAAATGGTCCGCTGTGGCTGTTGAGGCCATGAACAAAAGGGCCGCTGCTGCTATCCAGATTTTCATTGCGAATACTTCTCTTGATTGATTGGGTGTTCAGAATGTGATCCGAATCGACCACGCCACTTCGGATTAGGATAACCTCCTGAGCGTAGAATGGAAACGGAATCGGGGCGGCGAGTCAATTTTGAAACTGGTATCGTTGGACTACTGGACTGAATTGCGAACCGATGCAAGATCGAGGCCGAGGTTTTCGCACACGAAAAAAGCCCCGTCGGTTCGACGGGGCTTGCTGGCAATCCAAATATTGGAATGGTTTACGCGTTTTTATTCGTGGGATTAAAGACGCCAGAATAAATTCAGCGATACCGACGACTACTTCTCCTCGGCATGATCGTGATCGTCATCTTCGCCTTCTTCGTGATCATGACCAGCTTCTTCCGTGTTTGTTTTCTCGGCAGGTTTCTCTTCCGAGCAGCCGGTGTTTAGAACTGAGAATCCGCAGACGGCGATGGCAAGAAGCAGGCTTCGCATCAAGTAATTAAATTTCATCGTTTTGGGTAGCCTATGAGTGTTGAGTTTAACTAATCGGCATTTTAACTAGCAAATTGCTACGTAACAAGGATGCTTTTCGTTCCCTTTACCGCCTGTGGGTTTGGGTAGTAAGGGAGAGATTTCGGGGTTCACAGAATTTGAGGTGCGAGGATTCGTGGTCTTGAGTGAACAGAGATAATCGCCAGAATTTGGAATCTCTAGAACCCTGAATTCCTGAGTCACGGTTTGGCAGCGACGCGCTTGTTGCTGTGAAGACTGTTAAACTAAATGGGTGATTGTTTCACTTAATTCAAAGGGCGATTAATGAGATTTGTTTGTTTGATGCTGCTCGCGATGGGAGCCTGTTGTTCAACGCTTTCCGCGCAGAGCAATGATGTTGGCGTTTTTCAGGGCAATGCGATCAAGATTGGCGAAGTCACCCAGCATCAAGCCATCGTTTGGACGCGGCTGACGGCTCGGCCCGATTTAAACTGGAATGGAATCGAATGGCCGGGCGACACCAAGCCATCGGGAAAGTCGTTGGTGGCGGAAGGTAAAACGATTGACGATATGGCGGGCGCCATTCCCGGGACTGCAGGCAGTGTGAAGCTGGTTTATTGGCCATCGAAGTCTTCAGGCAAGAAAGAGACCGAATGGTTTGACGTTGATCCCAGCGCTGATTTTATTCACCAATTCAAGTTGGCAGGCTTGTTGCCTGGCGAAAAATATAGTTTGGAGGTTCTCAGTCGTAGTCTTAAGGGAACAGCAGGCCCGACCGTGGAAGGGCATTTCCGGACCGCCCCTGCCGCTGACGTAGCACAGTCAGTTTCGTTTACCGTGGTGACAGGGCAGGATTTTCCTCGTCGAGATGACAAGCTCAAGGGGCATAAGATTTATCCGTTGATGGGAAAGCTGGATCCTGATTTCTTTGTCCACACCGGAGACATTGAATATTTTGATAAACCCAACCCGATTGCGACCAATGTTCCGATGGCTCGGTTCAAATTCAATCGCCTGTTTGGCTTGCCCAATCAACGAGAGTTTCAGCAGGCGACCGCCAGCTATTTTATCAAGGACGACCACGACACGCTTAAGAATGATTGTTGGCCCGGTCAAACCTATGGCGATTTGACTTGGGATCAAGGGCTTGCACTATTCAAGGAGCAGTTTCCGGTCGGCGACGTACCGTATCGGACGGTGCGGTGGGGTCAGGATCTGCAGATTTGGATGGTTGAGGGGCGAGATTTCCGTAGTTCCAACAAAGCGCCCGACGGACCGGAGAAAACGATTTGGGGGGCGGAACAAAAGAAGTGGTTTTTTGAGACGGTCGCAGCGTCTGATGCGACTTTCAAAATCTTGATCAGCCCGACTCCGTTGGTCGGCCCTGACCGCGGCGGTAAAGGCGACAATCACGCGAATAAGAAATTTGAATTTGAAGGCAAGCAGTTGCGTGAGTTTATCGGCAAGCAGAAAAATATGTTCAGCTGCTGTGGTGATCGACATTGGCAATATGTGTCGGTTGATCCGGTGAGTGGAATGCGGGAATTCTCTTGCGGTCCGACGTCGGACAAGCATGCCGGCGGTTGGTCGAACGATAAACGCTCGCCGATGCATCAGTACCTCAATGTCGTGGGTGGGTTTTTGTCGGTGACGATTGAGAAAGCGGATGGCGATCGGCCGGCCGTCGCTGTGTTTCGGCACTACAGTACCGATGGGAAAGTGCTCAACGAAGACCGCCAGGTTGCCGCTGAATGAATTGGATGAGGGCGTTTTCGTAAACGAGATAGTCGATTTCTTGTGTGAGCGAGTCGTCGCGGACGACGGGTAACGTGCCTTTCCTGCGGTGTTTAACAAACTCAGAAATACTTATTGAGGCAATGGAGTTTGAAGTGAAACAAAGACTGAAATGTGGCATTGTGTACGTCGGTTTAATCGCCGCGGTAATTTCGTTTGTTGCGTCGCCGCTAGTCGCTGCCGATGAGCTAGTAAAACCGAATGTACTATTCATATCGGTCGACGATTTGAACGACTGGATTGGATGTTTAGGTGGTCATCCTCAGGCGAAGACGCCCCATTTGGACCGGCTGGCAGCGAGTGGCGTGTTATTCACCAACGCCCACTGCCCTGCTCCAGCTTGCAACCCTTCGCGGTCGGCGATCATGACCGGAATCTCACCTCATCGGTCCGGGCTGTATGAAAACGGGCAAAAAATGCGAGAGTTGATGCCCGACGCTGAGCTGATGCCCAAGTATTTTTCGCGGCACGGATATTGGTCGGCTGGGTCTGGTAAATTGCTGCACTACTTTATCGACGCCCAATCATGGGACGAGTATTTTCCTGCGAAGGAAACAGAGGATCCGTTTCCTCGCACGATGTATCCCAAGCAACGGCCAGTGAATCTGCCGGTCGGTGGTCCGTGGCAGTATCGGGAAACGGACTGGGCTGGATTGGACGCAAGCGACGAAGAATTCGGCGGTGATTGGCTGGTTTCAAAATGGATCGGTGATCAACTTAAGAGAAAGCACGAGCAGCCTTTCTTTTTGGCTTGCGGGATTTATCGACCGCACGAGCCGTGGTTTGTACCGCAGAAGTATTTTGATCAGTTTCCGCTGGAGTCAATTCAGCTACCGCCGGGTTATCAAGCGGACGATTTGAATGACTTGCCGCCGGCTGGAAAACGTCGCGGACCCAATCGATATTTTGAACATATCCAAAAACACGATCAGTGGAAGCAGGCGATCCAAGGGTATTTGGCGTCGATTGCGTTTGCCGATGCGATGGTCGGACGGACGTTGGATGCGCTTGAGAGTGGTCCCAATCGAGATAACACAATCGTGGTTTTGTGGAGTGACCACGGTTGGCACCTTGGCGAAAAGCAACATTGGCAGAAGTACACGGCTTGGCGCAAGTGCACACGCGTCCCCTTGATGATTCGCGTGCCGCCAGGAACCGCGGGGTTGCCCCAAGGCACGAGAGCAGGAACGGTTTGTGATCAACCGGTCAATCTACAAAGCCTGTTCACGACCGTGACGGAGTTGTCTGGATTGCCGGCTAAAGCAGCGATCGATGGGCCTAGCTTGGTGCCGTTATTGGAGGACGCTGACGGTGAATGGCCGCATGTGTCGATCACGTATTTGAGCCGTCCTCAGAATTATGGACTGAGCGCAAAATCTTGGCGTTACATTCACTATGACAATGGTGATGAAGAATTGTATAACATCGAAAACGATCCGCATGAATGGGACAATTTGTCGGGACTTGCTGAGCATGAGACTCGTATGGGATTGTTGAGAGAAAAGGCTCCCACTGAATTTGCTAAATACGTTCGTCCACACGTCGCGTCGTTGCCGAAACTAAAATGGCATCCTGCAGGCGGTCTCGACATTCCGGCTTCGAAGCCTGATGGAAATCAATTCGATGTTGTATTCATTAACAACAGAAAGATTCCAGTCCGGCTGTATTGGATGGACCGTCAGGGCAAACGAAAGTCGTATGGAACATTGGAATCAGGTTGGCGGAAGCCCCTCAAGACACGGCCGGGTGCAGTCTGGTTAATCGCCGATTCTAGCGACCAGTCGCTTGGCTATTTTCGTGTTGAAGACCGAGCTGCCCAAGCGATTGTCGAATCTGACTGACCTGAAAAGATTGGTCGAAATTAGCTGGGGAACGAAGTTGCAGCATAGATCCCATCTGATGAGCAGTGGATTGTAACAAGGCGGCGGTTTTTTGGCTTTGAAACTTGATCCCCCCCTACCATTGGGTAGGCTTGTCTCTTAGGTGGGTGCCAAATATTTGGTTGCTCGTTCTTTTACACCAAGAGGATTCATCATGAAGAAGTATTGTCGTTTGAGTGCAGCGTTGTTTGCGGTTGCCGTCGCGTTATCCATGGCTACCTACGGAGCGGAGGTTTCGGCCCAGTGTTGCAATGCCTATTCCGCCCCAGTTGTGCAGCCAACGGGCTGCTGTGGATGTCAGACGCAAGTCTACTCCCAGCCAATGGCCGTGCAAGTTTGTCCAACCTATTCGGTGCCACAATGCTGTCCGGCTCCCGTGGTTCATTGTCCGTGTCAGCGATGCGGGCAAGATCCATGTCGAGTCCGAGGAACTCAGAATGTATTTGGGCGAGCGTTATGCATTGCGAAATGTCACGTGAATCATGCTGGCGATCCAGCAGCAATTGGTTGTTGCATTGACCATTGCCCTTCTATGTATCGTTTCCGTTTGTTTCGCAATTCGTGTCCACCGGTTCCTCGGAGATCACGGGGAAGGTTTTTCTTAAGACGCGGTTGTCGTTAGTCAACGATTGGAATCAGCTTGCGAAGGCTCAGTCGGTTGGCTGGGCTTTTTCTTTTTCCTTAACTCGTAGTACGAATCTGAATCCCATGCCTCCGGTGTATGCAAGAATTCGTGGGTTTTCCGGTATTGCGAAGGCCGAGCCCATTATTCCAACGTCCTCTTCATCCCCAAACCCTTTTGCGCCATACCGAAAGCGACCGACGGTGTTTGACGGCTGGATGTGGTTCGTCCATTCAGTTAAATTTCCTGTGATGTCATGCAGCCCAAATCCGTTGGGAGGAAACTGTCCCGATGTTAATCCGAAAGTGTTGATGTTTTTTCCAAGGTACTGGCTGGCTCGTTTAGCGGTGCCGAAAAAGAATTCCGTTTCGGAGTGCGCACGGGTTGCAAGTTCAAATTGGTCAGGACTGGGAACACCAAATTCAAGTTGGGCTAGTTCAGCAGGCCGGTTGATCCAAGTGATCTGCCCGTCGTGTTCATTCAGCCAAGTGGCGAAATCGTGGCAGTCTTGAGGGTGCAGGTATTGAGCTGGTTCAAGATTAAACGGGCCCGTCGCTCGACGGTTCTTTTCATCGAATGGCTCGTAGTCTTCGAAATGGTTCTTTTGATAGCGTTCCAAATGGAACTGTTGATAAAAAACGTCTGTCGTCTCAACGGTAGCAATCCAGAAATCATTTTTCACTCTTCCGGTGTGCGGAATGGAACTTTTATTTTGGGGATATGAACCTTGCGGGATTTTGACCATCAAGACGCGGTGAGGTGTGGCCTGACTATTTGTGTTTTGAAATCGCATTTCGCACCAGTCATGTGCTGGCGACCCAGGGCCTGTGATCTCTGGGATGGTCGAGTTCCATCGAGTCAGGACGTACAGCGAGGCGACGTGGATAGAGCCATCTTTTGAATTCAGGTAAAGATTTTTCAAATACGTTTCCAGATCGGATTTCGTCTTGTCAGAGAGGTTGGTTACCTCGACGAAGCTGAGTGCGACGCAGAAAGAATAGACCGCATCCTTGTCGAACGCGGTTGGTGTTTGGGTCAGCGATTCAAGTAATTGGGGAATCAACCCGTCGCAGGCGGCTAGTTCATCAACGGTGTTAAGCTGCTGTCTTGGTTGACCTGAAAGCCTCGTGATTTGATTGAGCCACTTAGATGACCCCAGGGCAGCGGAGGTGACAGCTAGGCGGGGCGTCAATCCATGTGGATTGGAATCGATGACACGGCTCAATGCAGCCATGCTTTTGTGTGGATCCAAGGCTAGGCGATTGACGAACCAGTTCAATTCCTCGCTTTTGACGGTTTCCAGCTCGGACACCAAAACGTCTCGCAAGATGTGATCATCCGGATTGATGCTGAGCAACGCCGCCGCCGCGCGGGCCCGATTTTTTGCGTTGGGAGCAGAAAGGTTGTTGGTGAGTTCTTGAGAGACGTGTTCGAAGTTGAGCGAGAGCAATTGGAAGTTCTCTTCGACATGACCCGGATCAACATTCAAGTAGTTTTGGGTGATTCGGACTCGCTCTGATCGTGTCGTGGAAGCATTGAGCCAGAGCATCAAGGTCAAGACAAGAATGGATGCGATGCCGACGAGCGAAGCCAATTTCTGCGTGCGTCGTTTTGCAAGCCGCCAAAAGTTGGATTTCTGTTTCTTGAGGCTTGGGCTGGCGTGCCACAGAATGCGAAAGAAGTCGAGTCCCGAGGGCAGGTAGCGAGCGTGATCGGTGGCTGCCCATTGGTCTGAAAGGTTGGCCAGCGTTTGATCGGCGCGGCCTTGGCGCGTTTCATTTTGTTTGAGCATTCCCCAGCCTCGGATGGGTTTGACAAGGAAGTCATGGGTCAAGCCATACAGTTTTTCTTGTGGAGCATGTTGGTCAAGGGTGTCCCGTTCGATGGCCTCAGTGTTTTCGAACGCGGAGATCAAGTTGGAGTCGGATTCAAGAAAGCCAAGTAGTTGATCGAATTTCGTTGTTTGATCAGCCAGTCCTGCGTTGTTACGGATCGCCGATTTCCCGACCGTTCGGCCTTTGAGTTCCGACTCATTGTCGGGGAGGAGTTGGCGCAGGATAGCCCAAGCATCTTGGGAGTTTTTCTTAATGTAGCCGGGTGTTTCTGGGGCACTGAATGTTGCCGAAATGTATTCACGTCCGATTCCTTCCCAGCCTCCAACCGACTTGAATTCCGCATAATTCCATGCCTGGTTTTTGGCCGTTTCGGCGAACACGGCCAGGTGCACGCAGATGACTTTGCCGCGATTGGCCAACGAGGCGACTGCTTCCTTGATGAACCGACGTTGTTGGCTATTGAGTCGTTGATCGGCGTGAGGCAAGCGGTCGTAGGCACGCCCAAACGCCTGG
>JBLINZ010000209.1:0-10219 GCA_047639375.1 Mariniblastus sp.
CCGCGTTTCTCATGCAGTCGGTGGTCGATGCGTTGCGATTGTCGCCGACGCTGCGGGTTGTTGTCTGCAATATCGAGATGCCGTCGGAAACACTGTTAGACCGCCAATTGTCGCGGCTGTCGGGCGTTCCGCTGGATGCGATACGATACCGAACGCTGACTGAATCGCACGCCGAACGAGTCGACGCGGGTTTATCGACAATCGAAACGGTGGCTGATCGGTTGTGTTTTGTGCGACCACCGTTTGATTTAGCGAACGTGGCCGCAACGGCTGACGAATTTATGCCGCCGGGCGAAACTGAACTGTTGTTGGCGCTCGATTACATTCAACGAATTGCGCCACCAGGAGTACAAGGCGACAAACGCGGTTCGATCGATGCGTCGATGAATCAACTACGTAATTTTGCCGATGCGGGGGCGGCTGTGGTGGTGGTTTCTTCGGTTGGTCGCCAAAAGGATAGCCGTGGGCGTTCGAGCTACGGCGGCGAAAACTTGAATCTTGCAAGTTTTAAGGAATCGGGCGAGCTTGAATTCGGTGCCGACGATGCGTTCATTCTGGCACCGATGGAAAACGGCGACGGAACACTTCGGCTACAACACTTGAAAGCTCGGCACTCAAGACCACCGCGACCGATAAAATCATCGACCACCAAGCGTTACCGCTGTCAGGTCATTTCGGCGACTATTTCCTGCATCGCATTAATCGCAAACTGAACGAGCAAACGCAAAAAAATACCGAATCACGTTTGAAGTCCGTCGCGACTAATTGCGGATGGGAACGACTTTCAGATTTAACGGGTGATTCGCTCGAACGCTGGATGAGCATCCAAGACCAAAACGGAATGACGGCGGCGAACCGCAACGAATACCGCAAGGAACTTATCGGATTTTCAAATTGGTGCGTCCGCAATTGCCGAATGCTGGCAAACCCGTTTTCGAACGTGGAACGAGCCGACACGAAAAACGAGAAGGGGAGACGGCGGCGGGCATTGTCGGCGGCTGAATTAGAACGGTTGCTGTACGTTGTTCGCTGGCGACCCCTGGCGGAGCTGGGCCGTGAATCGGTGCGACTGACTGCCAACGAATTGACGGACGTTTACGAACGCGGCAAGAGTCGCCGAACTTGGAAGAAACAACTGCTGACGTTCGACACGATACCGGCGGCGGTTGAATCGGCACGGGTGCGACTGACGGGCAATCTACAATTGGTCGCCGAACGGGAACGGCTGGGCTGGGAACGGTCGCTGATCTACAAGGTTGCGGTGCTTAAGGGTTTACGGCGAGGTGAAATCGAGTCATTGACGGTTGGGCACTTAGAGTTGAACGGCGCCGTTCCGCTAATCCGCATGGAAACCGCCGACACCAAGAACGCCGAAGCGGCTGACATTCCGTTGCCGGCGGAATTGGCGAACGACCTGCGGGCGTGGTTGGATGTTAAACGCCAACAACACGACACCGGAGCGGCGACCGGGGGCGACGTAATACCGATGCACCACACACCCCCGAAGCAATTCGCAACGGTTCGGCTGTTTGCCGTTCCGCGTCAAATGGTGAAAACACTAGACCGGGATTTACGGGTAGCCGGAATCGCAAAAGAAGACGACCGGGGGCGAACCGTCGATTTTCATGCGTTGCGGCATTCATTTGGCACGCTGCTGAGTAGCTGCGGCGTGGCACCAAGAACGGCACAACAAGCAATGCGGCATTCAACAATTGATCTGACGATGAACACATACACTGATCCGCGATTGCTGGACGTGGCCATTGATAGTCTGCCTTTGCTACCGCTCTCGGGATCACTGACGCCACCGGGAGCCGATCGAGAACGGGCGACTGGAACCGAACCTAGCGGTTTGAAGTTTGCACCTGCGACAGTCAAACGGGTGCAAACCTCGTCAGCTTGTGACAATTCGGTAAGCTGGGGCGACCCAGCCAAAAACGACTCGGCGAACCCCCAAAGCACGAAAAAACCCGTGAAAGACGGTAAATCTTTCACGGGTTTGATAGTGGAGACGAAGAGACTCGAACTCTCAACCCCTGCCTTGCAAAGGCAGTGCTCTCCCAATTGAGCTACGTCCCCAAAACACTCGAACAGAACCGTTAAGATATTCTGCCGATTCAAATTTATCAACATCAAAACAGTGGGCGTGCCAGGATTCGAACCTGGGACCTCGTCGTTATCAGCGACGCGCTCTAACCAACTGAGCTACACGCCCTCTTTGAAACACTAAACCGTCCCAACCAATACAAGGTTCGTCCGCATGGAGTGCCGCCAAATCATTTCCAATTTAGCAAGCGAGCATTCTAGTGACTCTTGCAAAACTGTCAAACCGTCTTTGTCGACGTTTTATCGTCGAAATGGAATGATAATCCAAGCCCAAATGCAAGGAAGCGACAAAATTGTCGCGTTACCTGTAAATTTTGGTGGGTTCGCTCCGATCGATTCTGTCTACCGCACCCTGAGACGCGTTCGTTTTGAGCATGGAAGAGGTGGATTTCGACAATATGACAATTTAGTTTCCGTCGATTTACTAAATGAGGTTGACCGTCGAAGCGGTGGTTTCGCTCGTTGGTGAATTCCCGATATTTGGTCAAACGCTTGGCGAGACAATTGGCGAAAAGAAGAGTTGCCAAAACTTCGTGTATTTCTTAGGCCGCAAAATCTACCAGCTCGCATTTCGAAAACGAATGAAACCTTAGATCTCAGTCTTCCGTCTAAGTCCCTAAATCATGTAACCTAGCACTCAAGATCAACGGGTTTCCAGTTGGGATCGTGAATATGCGATTCTGATTAGAGACGTTGCCTTGTCCCATCGTTAACTACATTCTTGTTATTTTTTGTTTCAAATCAGGTTCCCAATGAATTTTGAATTTAGCCGGTCGAGCTTTACACGACCCATCGGAATCATCGGACTAGCTGTCTTGGTCTTGGCTTTTTCTTCTATCGCGGACGCCCAAGATGGCAAGCTTGTTCAAGCGTTGGGGATTATGCCCAAGCAATCGATTAGTTTCGAGCAGCCAGAGGCGGACGTCATCAAGGAATGTACGTTTGCCACTACCAAGTCGCCGTCCGGGTTTGTAGTGCATCACTCCAGTGGGCGAATATTGCGTCGGTTTATCGACAACAACGGTGATAACAAGCTTGATCAATGGTCCTATTACAAAAATGGTTTGGAAGTTTATCGAGACATTGACGCAAATTTCGATGGTCGTACCGATGCCTATCGGTGGGTCGGGCCCGGCGGCACACGCTGGGGACTCGACCAAGATCAGAATGGGATGATTGATCAATGGAAAGTGATTTCAGCCGAAGAAGTCGCGTTTGAGTGTTTTGAGGCGATACGATTGGCTGACACCAAACGTTTTGAACGCCTCTTGCTGACGGAACAGGAATTGGATGCGTTTCAATTAGGACCTAGAATCAGAAGCGACGTTGAGGCTCGGCTCAAACAGGCAAAATCAGGTTTTGCCACGATGATTCGAACTCAAAAAGCGATCACGAAGCGATCAAGTTTTATCGACGCTGGAAATGGTCGCCCGCAAACGTTGGTGGCGGGAACGTTTGAGAGTCAACGAGACCTCACGATTTATGATCAGGCGTCAGCGTTCTTCGAGTCCGAATCAGCCAATCAATTGACGCTGGGGTCGTTGGTCAGGGCCGGTGAAGTTTGGCGGATGATCGAGTTGCCTGAAGTTGTCGATTCCAGCCAACCGCTCTCGAATGGCGGAGCATTTTTCCCGTTACCCGAGTTTGGCGGCTCCACAGCTGGCCCAACCGGTTCGCAGCAAGAGTTGGCAAAACTCTATGATGGGTTGACCAAGATCGAAGAAGCCTTGGCTGACGCCAAGGGCTCCAAAATGGAGAGCTTGGAACAGCAAAAAGCTCAAATCTTGGCTCAGTTTTATGAAAAAACAATCGATCCCAAGTCGAAACAAGACTGGCTTGAAAACCTGGCGGATTCCGTCGCCCACTCGTATCAAATGGACCGATTTGAGGGCGGAATGGATTTTCTGGGCAAGTTTTTGAGCGATCACAAAGGTGAATCCGGTTTGGATTATGTGGCGTGGACGGGGGTGTTTGCGAAATACGGCTGGGTGAATTCCAACGGTGACAAGAAAGAACGCGACTCCGCTTATGGGAATCTGATTGTGGACCTGGAAGATTTTCAGAATCGTTATCCCAAGAGTGAGTTTTCTGGGGACGCGTTGATTCAATTAGCCGTTCACCATGAAGTCAACAGCGAAGATGAACCAGAAAAAGCTGTGGATCTCTATCGGAATTGTGTCAAACGTTTCGGCGACTCCAAGTACGGACGACGAGCGGAGGGTGCGTTGAAACGGCTCGACGGATTTGGCAAGAATGTGGCCTTGGTCGGCAAGACGGCGAGTGGGCGAAACTTTGACATCAAAAATGCCAAGGGCAAGATTGTGCTCCTCCATTTCTGGGAGATCTATTGCTGTTCAGACAATGACATTAAGGAACTTGCCAAACTGGCCGAAAAATACAAAGACGACATGGTCATCGTGGGGTGCAATATCGAAGGCATCTCACCCAACGAAGAAGCCGCCGCGGCAACCAAACGATTTACTGATTTCGTCAAAGCCCACCCCGATATGGCTTGGCTGCAGATTCACGCACCTGGGAGCGTCGAGCAAAGTCCGTTGGCTCATCAACTGGGCATTGCCACCGGGCCAAGTTTTTTCCTCGTCGACAAAACGGGTAAACTTGTCGAGAGCAATCTCGGTATCGCAGGATTAGAGCGAGAGATCGAACGCGAGCGACGACGTTAAACATGTTGAACGGTGTCCTCGCGTGGGCTTTTTGCTAAAATCTTGCTGGGCACCACAGATCGTTTATTCAAGTAGGTAAGAGCAACATGATTCGGCAAAATATCATTCGGTTTTTCGGTAGGTTGGGTTCGAGTTCGGTTGCGGCGATTAGCTTTGTATTGCTGACGTTGCTCGCCAGCGTCGCAATCGGCCAGGATGGTGACGATGATCGCGATTCGATTGTCGCCAGCTTGAAATTGACGGACGATCAAGCGAACGCGATCAAATTCCAGCCGGACGCTCAAAAACCGATCTTCACGTATGGGACCCTTGGTGGCCTGCGTGTCCGGCCGAGGGACGATGGCAAAATTGCAGTCGCCCCGAAATTGCAGATTTTTGCTGATGGGAAATGCCTGATCACCAATCCGCAGTCTCCGACAATGGAGCGAAAACTGGATCAAGCCACGTTGATCAGTTTTTTAAATTTCGTCGTCAACCAGCACCAGTTTTACCGGCTCGACACCAAAGAGATTGAGCAACGGATTGCGGGAAAAGAAAAGATCAAGGTCATGGACGCGGCCAGCAGCGTGTTTGTGGTCGAGTTGCAAAAAGGGCGTCATGAAGTCGCCGTGTATGCAATGTGGAATGCCGTCAACAGCTTTCCAGACTATGAGCCACTGGCTCATTTGGCTGCCATCGAGAAACGGTGCACCACGCTCGTTTCATTGATCCATCTGGGAGATGACGGTCCAGCCGTTTTAAAGGTCGTGAACTCGGCACTGGCGGATTTGAAACTTGGCTTGAAACCCTTCACGATTGAAGAAATGCGAATGGCCAATCGGGCCGGCAACGGGCGATTCCAAGTCGCTTTTCATCGTTCTTTGCCGGGGGCCAAAGCGAGAGGGATTCCGCCAACTACGTTGCACACGATCTATTTTAAGAAAGACGCTGCGACCGAATCCAAGGTAACCTTCTACGGGCTGCCGTTACCGATTAAAAAGAAGTAAGTCGGAGTGTCTTAGGTCGAGTCGTCCCATTTCGAAAACGGGTGCGACGCGAGGCGGGAATTGAAATAGCGTTTGTCCGTAGTTACTTCTTTACCGATCCAATCGGGTTTTGAGAACGACTGGTTTGGCGTTTCCAACTCAAGTTCAGCCACGACGAGGCCAGCGTTCTCTTTGAGAAACTCGTCGACTTCCCAGTTGTTTCCATCGTGCTTAACAATCCGACGATTCTTTTCGATCAGTGGTTGATAGCAGAGTTGTAGCATTTCAAGTGCGTCGGCGAGCGGAATTTCATATTCAAACTCTTTCCGCGAGATGCCGACCGTTTGGCCTTTGATGGTCAACCATCCGATGGGCCCGGCGACGCGAACACGAACGGTGCGGAGTTTGTCGTCATTCAAATAGCCTTGGCAATAGTAGAGCGACGGAGCGTTCCGCCAAGCATCGCCGGTAACAAGAAATTTTCGTTCGATCTCTGTCGCCACCGGAAAGTCCTGAAAGGGAATGTCAATAAAACATCGAGGGTCTAGGTTGAGTCGTCAGCAAGTTGAATCATGATGCTGAGAGCCGGACAAGCTAAACCCAGAAATCGCCCCAAGTGCACGGCGGCTCATCAGGCATCTTTGGTTTTGGGTCAGCGAGTCGTGCTTCGAGGATTCGGACCTCTTGGTCGATCGATTTGAGCAAGTTTTTGAAGTTGGGGTTTGTCATCACTTTTGGATTGTCGCGTGCTTTGGTTTCGTAAAGTTGTTTGACGTTGGTAAGTTGACGGGCCGCCAGTTCGACGATCCGGTCCCGCTCATCATCATCACCGGACCACAAATTCTCTCGGCAAAAAACGATTACCATCGAAGCCGCGGCGCGAATTTCTTGCGGATTCTTGCGGGCTTCAAGCTGCAGCGTGCCGTGAATCAGGCGTAACGTCTGTTGCCAAGGCGCGAATCTAGCCAACCAAGCTGCGCCGAGTTCGTTGTCCCAGGGAGATTTTAATTGGTTCGACATGTTATTCCCAGAAGGGCCCCCATGATTCAGGCGTATTGACTTTGGTCTTTCTCACCGAGATTCCAAGTTTGCGCCGCAGCAGTTCTAACTCTTGGGTCATTTGGACCACGGTGTTTTTGTGAGCTTGATGCTCGACCAGCGTCAACGGATTGCCGTTTTGGGAGGCTGGCGGCAATTGGCAATACTCTTGGGCTTTTCGCATCGCGCGTTTGAGAACGCCACGTTGGTTTTTTGGCCAAATCTCTTGGTGACTCATTAAGACTGCAATGGCCAGTATCGCCCGAACGGCTTCTGGCGTTAGTTGATCATCTGGCTTGTTGAGTTCGTCTTCAATTGACAAGTCAAGATTCGTTCGGTTGAAAAGTGCCCCAAACCAAGCCTGAGCCTTGGGGTGAATCCACGGAGACAAATCGTTGGTTTCGTACATTGAACTAAACTACTTCCAATCTTCGTGGCAATTGTTGCATGACTGAGCCATCATGTTGATCGCTCTCGCCGCCGATTCGTAATCCTGGTTCTTACAAGCCTCACGGGTCTCGTTCGCCGCATTCAACATCGCGTTGGCGAGACTCTGGTAGCCATCGTCATCGGCGTCCGTCATGTCTTCCTTCATCAGGACTTGAGCCATCGCGGCCACGAGTTCAGACTCGTGAAATACTGTTTCGATCTCGTTAGAGAATTCATTTTGGTTAGCACTCAAGAGCTTGAGCTGGGCTGCGGATTCTTCGAGCCGCTTCATGATGGGCGAGCGATCAATCACGATCGACCAATCCAGTGTTTCAGGGGCCTTCTCGTCTCCGGCAAAATTTCCGCCGCGAACCATTTCCTCAAGATCTGATTTGCGTCGTTTACAGCTTTCGTAAGCCTGGATGGTTCCTACGCGTGAATTAGCGGCTGCTCGTTCAAATGAAACTTGAGCGGGGTCAGCGAATTTTTTCCAGCGGACGTCGCCATCGTATTCGCGAATGATTGCAAACAACATCGAAAGCATCGAAAATGATTGGTGGGCTTTGGCATAATCACTTTTGAATTTGACGGGGGTCGTGATGTCTATCGCGAGACTGCCTTGCAGCGATTTGACCTCGTCTTCGAGGGTCGAGCCGGAAACTAGTTCTGACCACCCAGAGACGGCTTGATCGGGAGTGCCGGATTCGTTGCCGGCGATCTGGGTAGCTGGAGTTGAGCCGGGAATTGCCTTGGCTGGTCGGCTTCCGACGAGGCCTTCCGTGAAGAGGTTCTCGTAAAAAACGCCGTCCCAATCTCTCTCGGTGAAGGTCGGACGTTTGGCACGAGTCACTTGCTTTGGCAGGCGATCCTGCTGAATGATCGTGGCTGCCCAGCCGCCTGAAATCATGGTTCCCGTAATTAGGATTAAGGCGAAACAGGTCTCTCGTCTCATCGTCTTGCCTCGCTCTTAGAATGACAATATGGCTTCGTTGGTCTCGTTCGATTATGAAGACCCGTCTGCTCAAATACAACAGCCTTTCAAGAAAGTGAAAGCGGTGTCAGTAGATAACACAAAAAACGATCAGTCGGATGGCCAAGGGTAAACCAAACGATAGGCTGAAAGGGTGATCTGAGCCTTGGGCTGGCCCAGAATCGTTCTTCGACACAAATTGTCAGGAAGTGTCGTAGAGTGGGCGATTGAGGGGCGTCGCTAGGATTGCTCGGTGTGTTGGTTCGTTTTTTAAGTTTGGGATTTTGAGGATCGAATTTGATGACAAATCAGCCCGAATCCAATCGTAGGGACTTCCTTAAAGGCCGGACGGCATTGGATGCGCTGCGTGGTAAAGTTGCTGAATCGGTCGAAGGAAACGAAGCGGAGTCTGGGCGGCATCCAAGTCAAATCGATCGGCAACTTGGCTATCTAGAGCAGTATTCCAAAAACGCGATGGCTTGCGAGTTTGAGCTCATGTTTAACCTCCACCAGTATCCCCAATCGGGGGCGGGGGCAATGGAAGCGTTTCAGTTGATCGATCTACTGGAAGACCAGATGACGGTCTACCGTGACCATAGCGAAATCAGTCAACTGAATCGGAATGGATTCGACTCGCCGATTAGACTGGAAGAACGTCTGTTTGATCTGCTGCTGTTGGCCAAAGAGATCCATCAGCTAACTAACGGTGCGTTCGATGTCACCTCGGCTCAATTGACACGTGTGTGGGGTTTCGACAAACGAAATGGAAACCTGCCCGCTCAAACCAGTATCGATGAATCTCTGGAGCGGGTTGGAACGTCACATTTGGGTTTTGATCTAGAGTCCCAAACGATCAAAATTCTTAAACAAGGCGTGGCAATTGATCTCGGGGGGATTGGAAAAGGCCACGCTCTCGATCGGGTGGCTGATCTTTTAGAGTCGTTTGGGATTCTGGATTTCGTGATTCATGGAGGGCAAAGCAGCGTGTTGGCGCGCGGGTCCTCGCTGGGCGTCCGCCAGTCACCCATTTCTCAAGATTCTGACACGCCAGAATCCGCGCCCCATGAAAGCGAACTTGATTCTCAACGGGCAATTGAATCTCAATCGTCCGGCGAGTCTGAATCGAGTGATTCGAAGCAGGCCGGTTGGTTCGTCGGGGTCAGCCACCCGACGGTCCCAGGTGTTCGGCTGTGTGAAATCGAGCTTCGCGGTCAGGCTCTTGGGACGTCTGGGACGGGACGCCAAGGATTTTTTCATCGAGGTAAGCGTTATGGGCACATCATTGATCCCAGGACCGGCTGGCCGGCGAGTCATTTTCTTTCGACCACGGTCGTTTCGCCCTCTGCAGCAATTTCCGACGCCTTGGCAACGGCGTTTTTCGTGATGACGCAGGATGAAGTCGAAGCGTATTGCCGGACTCACCCTGCGGTCTCGGCATTGTTAATGGTGCCCGACGGCAAGCAGAAGGGGCAGGTTCGGTTGGAACTGCTCAATTTTGATCACACAAATATTCGGATGTTGGATTGATTTCGAGGGCTATTCGCTAAGCGACGCTCAAGACATGATGCTTGAGTTTGGGTTTCTCGAGGAAGCTGCACTGGATTGTCGAATACGATAGTAGTTTTGTCATTTTGAGGTCTCCCATAAAAGCCAGTTGATTTTTCAAACGTCTCGTAAAGAAGACGGCGTCGAAATTGACATTTTATTTTTCTTGATCTTGCAAATTTGAAAATGGGTGTCCGACGCGTCAACGTGGCGGTAGCAAGGTCCACGCTAACGCTTTGGGGTTCCAGAAGTGTCAGCCTCGTCGGAAATGGTCTTGATTTGATCCGCCTACTAGAGCGGTTTGGGCGGGGATACCAAGCTGATTGATCGTAGGGTTTTTGAAATTTTGGGTCGGGTGACGTTAGCGATTAATTTCGGTTCGCATCGACAATTCTCCCTCGCAAAACCGGCGGCTAGCGCCTTGCCGCTCAGGGACAATGATCCAGCGACGAGTGAACTTCATGTATTCGTGAGCGGCAAGG
>JBLINZ010000210.1:0-10212 GCA_047639375.1 Mariniblastus sp.
AATCGATGGTCTCCACTCAAGTTCGTGTCCTTTTTTCAATCGCCCTCGGGATGCTCCTTTGGGGCAACCCCGCGAGCGCTCAGGACTGGCCTGAGTTTCGTGGCGACGGGGGCATGGGACTTGTCTCAACCGACGGCTTGCTGACTCGCAATCGCAAAGTCGGCCTCAAGATTCGCTGGAAGAAAAAACTGGGCAGCGGATATTCCAGCGTGGTCATTTCTGGTGACCGCGTGGTGACCATGTTCGCCGACGAAACGAATGACTTGGTCGGATGCTTCGCCGCCAGCGATGGTTCACCCTTGTGGTCCGTCCCCATCGGCAAACGATTCAAGGGCGAAAACGGATCGTTCGACGGACCGATTTCAACACCCTTGATTCGAGCGGGCCGAGTTTACTGCCTGTCGCCCATGGGCAAACTGGTTTGCGTCTCACTCGACGACGGCGATTCTATTTGGACTCGAAACTTACTAGAAGAAAAAGCCGGCACGAAACCGCTCTACGGGTTCGCAACGTCCCCAATTCTTGTCGATGACACACTGATCCTTCAACTCGGGGGCGAAGACAAATCGCTCGCTGGGCTCAATCCAGAGACGGGTGAAACGAAATGGGCCTGCACCACAGCCAGCATTAACTCACAATCCCCGGCCCTGATTGAGATCGATGGCAAGAAAATTGTGCTCGCCGCGAGTGGAAAAACACTAACAGGCGTGGCCCCCGCCGATGGAACAGTCTTGTTCGAACATCCGCACGGTGGCAGCAATGGATCCGCGATGGTGCCGGTGGTCTACGACCAAAACAAAGTTCTGATGACGCTCGATGATGGATTTTCAATCGCCGTTTCTATTCGCACCGTCGATGACGAATATCAAGTCTCCGAAGAATGGAAACAACGCAGCATCAAAAACACCTACAACGTGCCAGTCAACTACGATGGAAATTTCTATGCTTATTCGACTCGGATTTTGACCTGTGTCGATTCGGCGACCGGAGCCCCTCAGTGGAAATCAAGAGAGCCTGGTGACGGATTCTTGATCGTCGTCGACGGCCACGTGATCCTCAACACGAAACAAGGAGCCCTGCACGTCTTGCGAGCCACGCCGGATTCGTACGAAGAAATCGCCGGGATCGAAGTCTTCGACGACCTCGTGTGGTCGGTACCTGCGTTCAGCAAAGATGCCATTTACGTGCGCAGCCTAGGCGAACTGGCCTGCGTCGACTTGATCGGCGGGGCCGACATGGCCAAGCTTGAAACGCAATCGAAAATCGGACCCAATTTCTCAACGATGCTGGCCGAGGTAGCCGCCTCTGACACGCCACAAAAAGTCGTCGACGAGTACTTGGCCGCGCAGTCTTCGTTTCCCCTTCTCGAAAACGATTTGGCTCATTTCGTCTTTCAAGGCGAAGCCACCGATGTCGCAGTCGCCGGCGACATGTTCGGGGCTCGACAAGAACGCAAAATGCAACGCATTTCCGGGACCGATGTCTGGTTCCAAGCGACTGAATTGCCAACCGACGTGCGGGTGAACTATATCTTCTTGGTAGATTTCAAGCCGCAAACGGATCCTCGCAACGCTCGCTCTGCCACCAGCACGATCTACGCTGGCGAAATGGAATTCGCAGTCCGACTCCGCAGAGAATCGCCCCTCGCCATGTCCTGGTTTGGCATGCCTGATTGGAACGAGCCCGCGTTCTTGGCCCCCCTCGAATCATTGCAGGGCGAGTTAGTCACCAAGTCGATTCCGCTCGAGTCACAGGACAAGCCTCAGGAAATCGAAGTTTACCTCCCACCGGACTACAAGCTCGGCACCGACCGATTTCCTGTGGTTTACATTTTCGATGGCTCAGCCGCCAAGCAGCATGGTCGACTGCATGAACTGGCCGATCAAATATTTTCCGGCAAAGGCCAGGCTCCCAACGCCATCCTTGTATTCTTCGATACAGCACCCGTTCCTGGATTCCTCGACTCCGTCGCGACCGACATGGTGCCGTTTGTCGACAAAAACTTCCGCACAATCACCAAGCGAACCGCTCGAGCCTGCATGTCCAATGGAATGTCTGCCCCGATGGCAATTCAACTGCTCACCAAGCACGAATCGCTGTTTAGCGTCGCCAGTGTCCAAACACCTTTGCTGTTTGACGCCGACCAGCAACAAGCCATCGACGGAATCGGAGCCTTAACGATGCCCTCCCAGATTTTTCTAGAATGGGGCGTGTTTGACATGTTCAATCCGGACGAAAACTGGGATACGCGAAAGATTGGGAAAACCCTTTTCGATGAATTCTCCAAATCGGAAAACGTCAAAATGCACGGTGGTGAAGCCGCCGACTCAACCGACTGGGCGAGTTGGCGAAACCGGTTCGATCAAATTTTGACAATGCTTCAACCAGGCGAATAGATGCACGTTCGGCTGCGAACCCGACAGGATCGATCGTCGCTCTATTCGAAAGGCCACCTTTGATCCCGACAGGATCGATCGTTGCCTTTCACTCAGAAGCTGACGTCAATTTGTTTTCAATCTCGAGAAGCGAGAACTGGTAACCCGACTCGCTAGCTTTCGCGCCGGCACCAAATTAATTTGTGCGGTCGAGGCCAGAGGCATGCTGCTTTTCAAAAGGGTTTGAACCAGTAAATCAAACCAACAGCCGTCGCTCTGTGACAAGGCGATCGCCAATTATCAGACTTTTCAAAACTCTACTCATTGACGAATCAGATCCATTGGATCTTTAGAAAACCAGTATAAAACCGTCTCAATTTCGATTCGCGGCTAATCCCCACCACTCGAATGTCAGTTGAATCAACGATCAACGGAATCGTGTCTTCCGAGTTCGGGAACCAGTTCCTAGAATGTGAGTCTGGAATGAAATACTAACACGCTCCCGATTTAGAAACGTTGTTTGGAAATGGCCAAAACTGGAATCTCGCCGACTCGAGAGGAAGACTACCCTAACTGGTATCAGCAAATCGTTCGAGCTGCTGATCTCGCCGAAAACTCGCCCGTTCGCGGCTGCATGGTCATCAAACCTTGGGGCTACGGAATCTGGGAGAACATGCAGCGTGTGCTTGATCGGATGTTCAAAGACACCGGTCACGAGAATGCGTACTTCCCCTTACTCATCCCTAAAAGTTTCCTGGAAAAGGAAGCTGAGCACGTCGAAGGATTCGCGAAAGAATGCGCTGTCGTGACGCACCATCGACTTGAGCCTGGCCCAGACGGCGGCCTCATCCCTGCCGGGAAACTCGAAGAGCCTTTGATCATTCGCCCAACGAGCGAAACCATTATCGGACACATGTTCGCTAAATGGATTGAGTCGTATCGCGACTTGCCATTGAAGATCAACCAATGGTGCAATGTCGTGCGATGGGAAATGCGAGTCCGGCTGTTCCTACGAACCGCCGAGTTCCTCTGGCAAGAAGGCCACACAGCTCACGCGACCAAAGAAGAAGCCCTCGAAGAAACTCGGCTGATGCTCGACGTCTATGCCACGTTCGCTGAGGAGTACATGGCGATGCCGGTCATCAAAGGCGAAAAAACGACAGGCGAACGGTTCCCAGGAGCCGACATGACGCTCTCGATCGAAGCCATGATGCAAGATCGCAAAGCGCTTCAATCGGGTACGTCTCACTTTCTAGGCCAAAACTTTTCCAAAGCTCAGGAGATCAAGTTCCAAAACAAAGACGGCGGTGAGTCGTTCGCTTGGACAACTTCATGGGGACTTTCCACACGCATGATCGGCGCCCTCATCATGACGCACAGCGATGATGATGGCTTGGTACTGCCTCCTCGCCTAGCACCAAAACACGTGGTCATTTGCCCCGTGATTCGCAAAGACGAAGAGCGTGCGATGGTCATGGAATACTGTGAGTCGTTGCGTGATGAGATCAAAGGCGTGATGTACGATGGCCGCGCCATCGAAGTCTTCATCGATGACAGTGACAAGCGTGGCGGTGAGAAAAAATGGTTCCATATCAAACGCGGAGTGCCTATTCGAGTCGAAGCCGGCCCACGTGACATTGAATCCGGAAGCGTCTTCGTTGGCCGCCGAGATCAACCGAAATCATCTGGCATGAAACGCGAAGAGCTCGTGGCCAATGTGGTCAACATCCTTAACGAAATGCAACAGGGACTTTACGATCGCGCGTTGGCGTTGCGAACGGAAAACACTAAGCAATTCGATTCGTTCGATGAGTTCAAAGCTTACTTCACGCCCAAGAACGAGAAGAAACCTGAGATTCACGGCGGATTTGCCGAGTGCTATTTCGTCGACTGTCCAGAAACCGATGAGTTGCTTAAACCGCTCAAGGTCACGCCTAGATGCATTCCGCTGGGCAGCGAGAAAACGGCGGGCACCTGCATCTTTACCGGGAAACCGACCAAGACCTGGGGTGTTTTCGCCAAATCCTATTGATCCACTGAAGACTCAACAACGCGTCAGGCCGGTTCCACCGGCCTGACTTTTTTTACGTCTGCCCGTCGCAAGCGGCTTGGCTTTTTTAACTTCAATAACGGCGGTATTCAGCGTGGGCGAAATTTCAACGCACAAACCTGTCTTTCTGATTGCGGGCATCACCAGTCGTCACGAATCGGCCTTGGCTTGGACCCTCGAACAAACGACGAAATGCTGGGGAAAGTTGGCGCTTCAAAGCCCCGTTTTCGACTTCACCGAAACTGATTTCTATACCAAATCAATGGGTTCGGACTTGAAAAAACAGTTTCTCGTTTACGACCAAACGATTGTCCCCAGCGACCTAGCACCCACCAAAATCCAATCCAATGACTGGGAGCAACAATACGCTGACCAGTTTGACCACCCCGAACAACGCCCCCTCAACATCGACCCCGGCTACATCAGCGAAGCCAAATTGGTGCTAGCGACGACCAAGGATCGAGATCACCGAATCTACCTGCTTGATGGGATTTACGCGGAAGTCACTTTACATTTTCGCAGCAAGCAATGGACCAGCAGCCGTTGGACATATCCGGACTACCAGCGAGAAGACTTTCAAGCGTTCTTTTCAGATTGCCGCAATATGCTCCGTGAACGAATTCGTGCCTCCAATCGCCGGGCCTCAGAGCAGTGACTCGACAAGGGGCGCGACGGTGTAAAAGGCTAAGCGAAACGCGTCGCAAACTAGTAACGTTGCCATTTACCCAGCCGAGCGGTCACGGTATCCTTGCGGCAGTTATATATCGAAGGAACATCGTTTTTTTCGACTTCTTTTGATGCTCATGAATTCTTTAGACGTAGTTATCGCTGCGAGAGATAATTCAATGAAAGTTGCTTGGATTGCCGGCCGTTGCTTGTTAGCTCTATTGGTCCTCAGTGCCGTTGTTGTTTCACTTGGAAGCGACTGGGCCCCATCGTCGTTGAACGAGATTCAGGATTCTGATTCTGCTAGCGACGACAAATGGACCTCGACCGTGTCCGGAAAAGCCGAAGACTTGCTCAAGGACTGGGAGAAACCAAAATTTGTGTTGATGGTTACCGGCCGGCAACATGGATACATGGAACCCTGCGGCTGCATCACATTGGCTCGCCAAAAAGGCGGCTTGATGCGACGGCACACCGTCCAGAAAATCCTCCAAGATCGTGGCTGGGACGTCATTCCGATCGATGCTGGCAACCAAGTGCGACGGTTTGGTCAGCAACCGGTTTTGAAACTTCGTAAGACCTACGACGCGCTCTGCAAAGAAATGGAGTACAACGCAATTGGCCTTGGCCCGGACGACCTCAAGCTTCCCGCCATCAATTTGGCTCAAATTCTGGCCAACGTGATGGGGCCGGAATCGCCGTTCATCTGTGCCAATGTCGACTTGATGGGAATGAATGCCCCGTTTGTGGTCATCAATCGCGGTGGGAAAAAAATTGGCGTCACGATGATCCTCGGCGACGAGCATTTGGAATCCATCAAGCAACAAAATGTGACGACTCAATCCGTGGCTGCCGGCCTGACCAAGGCTGTTGGGAAATTACAACAAGAAAACTGTGACATGAAAGTCTTGATCGCGTTTACCGATCTCGAAAAGTGCCGCGCATTGGCCAAGCAGTTTCCTGTGTTCGACCTCTTGGTGACTGCCGGAGGTGCCGGTGACCCAACCCTGGAACCAGAACTCATCAAGGCGAACAACAATCACCAAACACCAATGATCCAGGTCGGAGTCAAAGGCATGCACGTTGGCTTGGTAGGATTCTACGAAGACAACGGACAAAACCGAATCGAGTACGAACGGGTCGAACTCGATCACCGTTACAAAGACTCTGAGAAGATCAAAACGATTTTTAAATCGTATCAGGATGACCTGAAAGCACTGTGGGAAAACGGATTGCTCAAAGACATCGCTCCACGCGACCACCCCAGCGGACGGTCCTACGTTGGATCCAGCAGTTGTGCTGATTGCCACGAAGATGAATTTGCGATCTGGGAAGACGGTGTCGACGGCAACGGCGGACCGCATGAAAAAGCTACCCGCGACCTCGAACAGAACCCCAATGACGACCGCGTTTGGGTTCAACGGCACTTCGATCCGGAATGCATCAGTTGCCACGCCACCGGTTGGAATCCTCAAAAATTCTATCCCTACAAATCTGGATTCTTGAAGATGGCTGATGAAGACCTGCACGGGAATGGCTGCGAAAATTGTCATGGCCCAGGCTCAGCCCACGTGGCGATTGAGCAACTTGCAGGCAAACAACAAGTCAACGTCGACGAGCGAATCCAACGTGCCCGAGAAATGCACTTGTCCGTTTCCAAATCTGCTACCGACGGCTGCAAGGAATGCCACGACCTCGACAACAGTCCAGACTTCCTCCTCGAAGGTGGCTTTGCCAAGTACTGGCCCCAAGTCCAACACGGACGCCCGGCCGCAGAAAAAATTCAAGACCTGTTTGAATCCGTCCTTGCACAAAAACGACCGCTGGCCGATGTCGCCCGGATCGAAGACTGGCTAGTGGACATGGAATCGCAATCCCCCACCCAAGTCGGATTGGTTGAGAACGCGATGGAAGGCATTCGAACCAACCCCGCCAACGCAGCCAACATCATGCGGAGTGTCCTCGAAAAACTAGTCGTGGACTAGAGAAACGAGTGCATCGCCACGCCCTACGACGGGCACATTTGCCCGTCCAAAGCGAAGAGCCCGTTGATACCCGACGAATTCACGGCCTGTCGATTTAAGATGCGAGACGATAGTTCGTTTAACGATTAGCCGGCAGACGACAGGGCCAAACGCAGAGCGTTTGCAGGCGACAAGGCGATTGCCCCTTTGAGGCCCGACACCAACGAGGGCTCTTCCTCGTTCCCCTGACGATGGCACAGTCCGTTTGTACTAGAGGCACCGCCAGGGACAGGACTTGGCTATAACCCATGTCACAATCGCCACCCCTCACCTCGTCGCCATCCAACGCGAGGGTGTCGGCTCAGACAAGCAAATGGGCTCATCGGCGCGAGACTTTATCGCCTCGATAAACTTGACGCCTCTCGACCCTCGATCTAGGTTGGTGGCAATCAATTGTCATTCACTACGAGGTCGATATGAGCCCCCAACCCGTCAAGCATCCAGCTGAGTCGGACGCGAATCCGTGCAATCTTTCGCGGCGATCATTTGTTCGAGCTTCATCCGCCCTCCTCGCGGCTCCCGCCGTCTTGGCTGGGGCCAGCGCCGCAGCCGCGACCGATAGCAGCCCGGTGACTACGAGCCCAGTGGCTGCATCGCCCCTCAAGCACAACTTGCAAGACGTCTCGCTCAAGGGACGGATCTACAAGACGCTCAAGATCGGGATGGTCAAAGTCGAAGGCTCGCTAGTTGACAAATTCAAGGCCGTGAAGGCAGCCGGTTTCGACGGAATCGAAATGGACTCCCCCGGCATGAATGTCGAAGAGACCAAACAAGCGATCGCCGAAACGGGACTTCCTGTCGACGGCACCGTCTGCTCGACGCACTGGCAAAAAACTCACACCAGCCCCGACCCCAAAGTTCGCGCTGAAGCCTTAAAAGACTTGCAAACCGCAATTCGTGACACGCATGCCGTAGGCGGCAACACGGCGCTGCTCGTCGTCGGGCATGGCAAGGACGGCCCCGAAGAAGAAATCTGGCCGAGGGCAATCGAAAACATCTCCCAAGCGTTGCCACTGTGTGCAGAGCTAGGTGTCTACATTGCCATCGAAAATGTCTGGAATCGATTCCTATACGACCACGATGGCGATCATACCCAGACCGCAGACAAATTCGTCAAGTTCGTTGACGATTTGAATTCCCCTTGGGTGGGAATGCAGTTTGACATTGGTAACCACTGGAAATACGGCAGCATGGGCGATTGGATTCGCTCCCTGGGGAAACGCGTTGTGAAACTGGACCTCAAGGGTTACTCACGCGAGGGCCAAAAGTGGGTCAAGGAAATTGGCAAAGGCGACATCGACTGGGCCGACGTCCGCAAGGCATTAGAGGAAATCAACTATTACGGCTGGGCAGCCGCTGAAGTCGGCGGCGGTGACCTGGATCGCCTGAAGCAAATTTCAGCCAATATGGACACCGTATTCAATCTATAAATTGAATCAAAGATCGCATCGCGGCTAGGGATCAGACAATTCCTAGCTGCTTTTTCTGTGGCCTCGCAACGTCACGAGAAGTGTCATTCTGCACACTTGGCCCCATTCCTCGCCTCAATCCGGACCTTATTGCCGTCGAAACGCCGTTTCGAACGAACGATTTCGCCGCCATCCCGTAAATTTGAATTCGGATAACGTTGCCGTTGATTGGGAGACAGTACATACTTGTAGCTTGCCGCTTGAGTCCAAGAAGTGCTTTTCCGACGTTCAGGTTTCGCCAAGAATCCATTCGTACCTTGCCATGAATCTCCAATCTCAGGAATCATCCTCAGAACCTCTCGATCTTACAGGTCGGGAATTCGGAGACTACCAGCTGCTGAGGCGACTGGGACGTGGTGGTATGGCGGACGTCTATCTGGCCAGACAGGTTTCGCTTAACCGAAACATTGCCCTCAAAATCCTCAAACCGGAATTGGCCAAAGACAATTCCTACGTACGTCGATTTCGGCGAGAGGCCCAAGCCGCGGCGAACCTGATCCAAGCCAACATCGTTCAAATTTACGAGGTTGGCCAGAGCGGTGAGTTTCACTTCATCGCTCAAGAATATGTCCAAGGCCGAAACCTTCGGCAGTACATCACTCGCCACGGCGCGGTCGAATCTGTGATGGCAATCAATGTGATGCGTCAATGTGCCATGGCCCTGCAAAAGGCCGGTGAAGCCCATGTCATTCATCGGGATATCAAGCCGGAAAACATCATGCTCTCGACCAAAGGCGAGGTCAAGATCACAGACTTTGGACTGGCTCGAATCAACAACAACGAATCCAACCAAGCATTGACCCAAGTCGGCATCACAATGGGCACGCCGCTCTACATGAGCCCAGAACAAGTCGAAGGCGGCGCAATTGACCATCGCTCGGACCTCTATTCGCTTGGCGTCACAGCCTTTCATATGCTCGCCGGTCACCCGCCGTTTAACGGCGACAACGCACTCACCATCGCCGTCCAGCATGTCAAAGACACGCCCCCGAATATCGCCGACGTCCGCCCTGACATCCCTCCAGAGCTTGGGGAAATCATCGAAAAACTGATGGCGAAAAAGCCAGCAGATCGTTTCGAGAACGCCAAAGCGCTGCTCAAAGAACTGCGTAAAATCAAAGTCGACTTGGACGACGACTGGGAGCTGATCGTTGAAAAACTCTCCACCGCCGAAACGATCGCGATGGATCAATCGGGCACCTGGAGCCAATCCAAACTCGCCGCTACGCGACAGCTTCAATCCGTCATGAAAGGCAATTTGCGTTCGTGGTGGAGCGCCCCCGGAACCATCATCAGCTTGACCGCACTCTGCTTGGCTGGGCTGCTGGGCGGCTGGGGATTGGCGATGCAAACGACTCCAGCCAAACTGCTCGACGTTGACAACGTGACGATCAATGAAATCCCGCGAATGGCAACCGTCGCAGAACAGTACAGCGAAGCTCAATTCGCCGGCTATTCGTTCGGAAAGGACATTGAAGAGAAGTACTTCCTAGCCGTCGAAGAGTACTTCCCGCCCAGCGCCGCGCCAGCCAACCAAAGAAACACGACCAAAGAGATTGTCAGAAAATCTAAAGCCCGTTTAGCAGAGCTTTATTTGGCTCAGAACCAATTGCCGGAAGCGCTTCAGA
>JBLINZ010000211.1:0-10191 GCA_047639375.1 Mariniblastus sp.
GATGCGGGCCCCCGAGACCAAAATGATTATGGTATTTCCTTTTATCATGGGAATGTTGGCTTGCTCGTTTTTGGTGGGGAAATCTGATTTCAACATTCCGGAACTGTTGCGGCCCTGGATCCCGATTGGGGTGATCGGCATGATCATGTTTAGTATCACGTCAATGCTCTTCAATCAGTTCGGTGTCGATCGAGATGGGTTTCGGGCGTTCATGATTTCGCCGATCCGACGCCGTGATATTTTGTTGGGGAAGAACCTGGCGATCGTCCCGATCGCGTTTGGGCTTTGCGGGTTCTTGCTTGTCGCCCTGCAGATCTTTTTACCCGCCGGGGTCTTGCTGTTCGTGGGAACGCTGCTTCAGGTCCCCGCGATCTACTTGTTGTACTGCATGTTGGGCAATGTCGCCTCGATCTTTTTTCCAATGGGAATCAAGCGAGGCTCAATGCAACCCGCCAACCCGCGGTTCATCCCGATGCTGATTCTTGTCCTGGGCTCGATTCTCGGTCCGTCGCTGCTGCTTGTGCCGACAACGATCGTCTGCGGAGTAACGACGCTCGCGGTAGTCACATTGGAGCTTTCAGCCGGTTGGATTTTTCTCTTGCTAACCGCATTTCAGCTGGTTGGGACTTGGTATGCCTACCTCTGGTTGCTGGATCTTGCTGATGGCTGGTTGTGGGATCGCGGACCGAAAATTCTAGATGTCGTTTCCAATATTCCTGAATAATGATTTTGGCGTTCGAGGTGGAATGTTAATCCGAGCGTTCGTCCTTCGGCTGATCATCCTTCGGCTGAATTTCGGATTTCCGTTGCTTAAAAATATACTTGGCGAAATCAACTAGCCCGGCGAATCGGAAGTCGGAGTCGACGTAGTGTTCAATTACGTAAAAAGCAAAATAGTAGAATCGACAAAAGCACCAGACCGCGATTGAGGTCAAAACGATGGCTTTGAGGCTCGGGTGGTCCAGCCACAAAAGCAAGACGGAAACGCAGCCAGCCAGCAAGAACAGGCCACCCTTGAAGTAGATCCAACGCGGGTTTTTCAAATCGCCCATGGTATTTCTTTGCTCTGACGGGTTAAGCCGCTAAACCGAGGCCCCCAGCGGTCCCGATTTGTCGATCATAGTCGCTGGGCGTAATTTTTTCAGCTTGGCGGGCTCGAGAGTTGAATATTTCAAGCTGACGTGCCGAGTTCCGTCTCATATTTGAGTCGTCTACTAGGTTGCAGGACGACAGCGTGTCTGATTTTGTGAACCTACCGAACGTGATTTGTTGCGATTCTGAAACATCTCAATCGCGAATTACCCTCCAAGTTGGTCCACATTTTCCCAAGTGTTGTGGGCGGGTTTCAATCCCTATTAATTCTCCGCACACGAAGGATTCTCAAGCTATGTTTCTTGTTAAGTGGAGCTAAATGATCCCAGCGGGACAGCGAATGTCATCTAAGCCACTGCGTTTCGACCTGCCTCGAAACGCCTTCCGAATTGAGAAACCTTCCGTGTAATCAGGGGACAACATGCTTGGCAATGACTCTTCGTCGCGTCACTCATCCGACTTGGCAAACAAACACAGCTTCTTCATGGTCGCCCAAGAGCTTCGCGACATGGTCGACTTCGAGCCGCCGGAGTTTAGGAATGGCCGAAGCCAACTTCGCTCAGTACGCAGCATTTCAATTTCCATCCAGCCACTCGATGAAGACTTTCAGCCTAGTGGCGACATGTTTTGGGTGGTCTCACGTGACATCAGCCCCATAGGCATGGGCTTGATCTGTCACGAACCGCTGACTAGTCCGTACGTACGTGTCGGACTCTTGAACGAGCACGTAACGATCATTTCTGAGGTTCGCCACAACACCTCGATCGGCGAAACGTATCCGCTGTTTCTGGTTGGCGTTGAGTTTTTGACTTAGAGCGTGTTGGCGACGTCAAACATTCACCGATACAAGAAATAACCAACGACAAAAACACCGGCCTGAAAATCGGGCCGGTGTTTGGTTTGTTCGAAGGGATGACTTTTTGGTGTGATCTGCAATGGATCAGCAAGCCATCAATTGTTGTTGGGGATCCGGTTTAGAGGATGCCACCATGAGTTCGCGTTGGCGATTGATGGTCGGGCTGGTCCAAGAACCAGAACCGCTCCCATTCGCCCCGCAAGTTGCGTAGGTTCTCAGATGTGTAAATCAACTGTTTTGCACGAACCGCAGGATCAGCATCGTAGGCAGGTAGAAAACAACCAACGCTACTTGTTAATGCAACTGCCAACAACGCCGCAGTCATAAGCCGACGCATGATACTTCCCTTTTGTTTCGGTGATAGACACACAAGTGGAGACTGAAAAGTCCAAACGTTGGCTTTTCATCGCGAATCTCACTCACTCAAACGATAAGTGTTTCGCTTAATGGTCTATTCGTCATGCAAGGCCGAACAAGTTTAATCCATACATGCGAATTATCCGACAAACTTTGACATTGCCAGCGTTGCGTGCTGTCACTGCCTTGCTGGCGGGTGTGTTGGCCACGGATATTGCCACTCCGGTCTTGAGTTGTAATTAATAGGCACTAGGAGTTTTTTGACAAGATAAGACGGGATTTTCAAATTGTGATCTGTCGAATTGGCTTTCGATTTACCGTGGGTGCGAGTTGCGAAACGTGCATGCTCAGGAATCTTTACCACATTCAAAGCGGTCATTTTATTGAACTTGGCATCCTGAAAATCGAAATGACATCCTGTCTTTCGTCGACGAATCCGGATAATGCATCGTCTCTTGTTCCGACATTTCATTCTGCCGGCGCTTAAAAATAGCCCGTTTCTGGATTCTATAGAATCCAGAAACGGGCCTTTATCGCTCTGAGGTACGTTGTGAAACGACCCACAGACGAAGGGTGGCTGCCACGGCAACCCGCCGGCAACCGTCTAAGCAGTGCCACCTCGTCGGCTAGTACAGAAATAATTCACAAAAACACCTCCTTTCTAATAAGCTATCCCGAGCAGGACCTGAGCCGTTAAAGAACAGTCCATGCTTGGGCTTCTGACCATCGCATTGCGTAAATGCGATCCGATAAACTCATCGTTGACCGGCCAATGAGACCATGCAATTTTGATCCCGCCAAAACGAGAACTGCATGCCAGCACGGACAGCAACCCTCAAAAGACCGAGACAAAAGTCGAAGGTTCACGCAGAAAACTCCGATATTTAGAGACATTCGAGGATTTTCAAGCAGATCGTCCGGTTGTTGTGGATTGGATTTTTGAAGCTCAGCCGTTCTCAAGCCGGCATAGGGCTTAAAAAAAATGATTGGCTCGACCGTGGCTGACCCGGTTTTTGGCTGCAACTCCCCATGAAATATTGGGATGAAACCAAATTCAGCGTTGCAGCACGGCGAACGTTTTGTTAGCTTATCCCGCTCGTGGTGGTTCAAATACGTCTAAATGTGACTGCGTTTGTCAGGGCCGAATCCTAAACTGGGTTCAGATTGTCCAGATCAACCTCTCAATCGTTATTCGAACTACTGGTTTTTTCGTTCCCCTGACGTGTCAGCAACAGCTCGACATGCAACACCGGCAGTGCATCGACGAATATTTGCCACTTCGATTTTCAGTTCATCGCAAGCGTTCAATCGCCTCTGTTGTTGGTAGCTCGATTTCGAAATTAGGCTTTTTGTTTCTCCACTGACCCAAAGACCAATTAATGGTAAATCGCAACTTAATTCATGCCCTTGAAGACGACTCAATCGAAAAAGAATTGGGAGCGTTGTTTTCAACCACCGCTCTTGAGGATCTCGAAGAGATAGACGTGTATGAACTGTACTACCCTGGTGGTGCAGGAGCTGAGCAGAAATACGAACTCAACGAGATCGTCGAAGGAAAAATTGTTCGCGTTGACAATGACCACGTCGTGATCGATGTCGGTTTCAAGAGTGAAGGAACGGTTCCACGCAACGAGTGGGAAGAGCATGAGGACCCACCCGAAGTCGGTCAGACGCTCAAGGTGCTCATCGAAGATCTTGAAGACGAGCAGGGCCGCGCCGACGATCCATCTGGTTTGATTGCTGTTAGCAAGCGAAAAGCCGATCACATCATTCACTGGATCGAAGTCATTTCGAAAGTGGCCGAGGGCGATATCGTCACCGGTACTTGTACTCGCAAAATCAAAGGCGGACTTCTTGTCGACATCGGCGTGCCTGTATTCTTGCCTGCCAGCCAAGTCGACATTCGTCGACCCGGCGACATCGGCGACTACATCGGCCGAGTCGTTCAGTGTGAAGTCCTCAAGATTGACGAACAACGACGTAACATCGTCGTCTCTCGTCGTTCGCTCATCGAGAAAGAGCGAACTTACGCCCAGCAGAAACTCATGGCCGAATTGGAAACAGGTCAAATCCGCAAGGGTATCGTCAAGAACATTGCCGACTTCGGTGCGTTTGTTGATCTTGGTGGAATCGACGGTCTGCTTCACATTACTGACATGTCGCACACTCGAATCTCGCACCCATCTCAGATGGTGTCGATGGATCAAGAGCTCGACGTCATGGTGCTCAACATCGATCGCGAAAAAGTCAAGATTGCACTTGGCCTCAAGCAACTTCTCCCGAACCCATGGGACGATGTCGAAACCAAGTACCCGATCGCTTCGGTTCAAACGGGCGAAGTCGTCAACGTGATGAACTACGGTGCATTTGTGAAACTCGAGCCAGGCATCGAAGGCCTTGTTCACATTTCAGAAATGTCTTGGGTCAAGCGTGTTAACCATCCAAGCGAATTGGTTAACATCGGTGACGAAATCCAAGTCTCTGTTTTGGGCATCGACAAATCAGGCGAACAAATGTCGCTTGGTATGAAGCAAACTCAGGACAATCCTTGGGACAAAGTCGAAGGCAAGTACCCGATTGGCAAAGAGATCACCGGAAAAGTCCGGAACCTCACCAATTACGGTGCGTTCATCGAACTCGAAGAAGGCATCGACGGCCTGCTTCACGTTTCCGATATGTCTTGGACACGTAAAATTAGCCACCCGAACGAAGTCCTTGAAAAAGGCCAAGAGCTTACCTGTAAGATTCTTGCCGTCGACACTGACCGTCGCCGGATCGCTCTGGGGCTGAAGCAAATGAACGAAGATCCATGGACAACGGATATTCCTCAGCGTTACACGCCGGGGCAAAAAATCACTGGAAAAGTCACCAAGATCACCAATTTTGGTGTCTTTGTCGGACTTGAAAATGGTCTTGAAGGTCTGTTGCACATCTCGGAACTCGCCGACCACAAAGTCGAGAACCCAGAAGACGTCGTCAAAGTCGGTGACGAGCTGGAAGTCAAAGTGCTTCGAGTTGACACCGATGAGCGAAAAATCGGGTTGTCGCGACGACGTGTCGATTGGACCGTAGAAGAAGAAGCAGCTGAAGCCAAGAAGGAACAGGCTGAAGTTTCTGGAACTGCTGGCGGACCGAACATCGCTAAGTCAGACCTCAAGGGTGGACTTGGTGGTGGTGGATTGTTGATTCAGGCTCCTACTGCTGAAGCTGAAACAGCAGCTGCAGCTGAAGAAACTCCAGCACCTGCGGCTGAAGAGACTCCAGCACCTGCGGCTGAAGAGACTCCAGCAGCTGAAGCTGAAGCAGCACCTGCAGCTGAAGAAACTCCAGCACCTGCGGCAGAAGCAGAAGCAGCACCCGCTGAGGCGGTTGCGGAAGAGGCTCCTGCAGCCGAAGCTAAGCCTACTGAATAAGTGACGCTTGCTTTTAAGCATTGGAAAATCAATTTCCAATTAAGTTAAAATCCTACGCCCATCGTCGAGTACGGTGGGCGTTTTTTTTGGCATGGAGTGACGCTCGGCGTTGACCGTCAATTCAGCTAAATTGTTGGTTTAATGTGACTTTGATGGGCCATTTTGGCTCGAAACGTGTGCGGCCATCGCTTGCCACTTTATTCTGATGCCGGATAGAATACCGGCTCTCGGTACTCACTCTATGGCTTGGATTGCATCAAATATGTTTCATTGGGCAAATGCGATCTTCGTATTACTCATCTTGATTTGTAGCCAAGCAGCCGTAGCTCAGACAGATTTCGAAGCTGTCCGCCAGCAGGCCGCCAAATCCAAATCGTCCCAAAAGGTGATTTCAGTTTTGGATGCCTACGCCGAGGACCCAACGACTTCCGTAGAAGATCGAATTCGATCATTGGATTACTTGGCCAGGTTCTGCGCGCATCGAGGAAACTCACGGTTGGCAGACAAATATGTCGCGGAAGCGAAACCCCTGGCCGAGTCTCACGAGAACCGCATCTTTATCAGAAACTTGCTTCAAGTTGAATCGGGAGTTGCGAATCAGCGGTCCGATTTTAAACGCGGGATCGCGGCCGCGACTCGCTGCATTGAAGTCTCGGAATCGATCGAGCCAAATTCCGATTATCTCGCCAAGCCGCTCAACGAGCGCGCCATCAACCACACTTGTTTGTCCCAATTCGACGAGGCCTTGATCGACTACCGACGTGCCTTGGAGATTGCCCAAGCCACAGGAGACGAGCGATTGCAACTTCGCATTATTGGTAATATTGCTGCGACTTATGACGAATTGAAATTGCATCAGATGTCGATTGAGCAATACAAGATTGCCTTGGAGTTGGCCGAGCGACATCAAGAGCGATCGGTGATTGGGCGAATCACAGTCAATCTCGCCAGCGCCTACTTACAGTTGAATCAGTACGAACTGGCGCGGGCAAATTTCCTTGAGGCGTTGACCATCGCAGAAGCGATGGACAACGACGAACTCATCGCAATGGTGGCGACTGGGCTCGGCGATCTGGACGTCATTAAGGGACGGCTTGACGAAGCGGGGCAGTATTTCGAAAAAGCTTCCGCGGCATTCAAGCGACGAAGCGACTTTGTGGGTTTGCTGCAGATTCAAACTCGATTGTTCAGGCTTAAATCCCTCGAAGACAAGCATCAAGAATCGCTCGCTGAGCAAATCAAAACGCTTCAGGCGATGCTAGAGTCGGCTGAACTGGGGCAGCAGTACGAGATTTCGATCGATGTAATCGACCAACTCATGGAAAAGCACAAAGAGCGCGCCGAGTGGCCGACGGTGCTTGAGTTGACTGAAAAGAAAATCGACTATGCGGAACAGGTTTGGACGGATTCCAATTTAGCTGCGGTTTTGGAAATCGAAACGGCGCGGACTGAGTTGTGGCAGAAACAAAAAGATAACACCCGGCTCTGGATCACGACCGTGGTCGCGACCCTGCTCGTGATTGTCCTGCTCTGCGTGTGGCGAGCGAAACATCAAGCGACCACCCGACTCGAGCTGGAGAACAGAGAGATAAGGAAAAATCAGCAGGATCGCACGATTCTCGAAAAGCAAATGGCGGAGCGTCGAAAGTTGGAAAGTTTATCCACGATGTCGGCAGGCCTGATTCATGATTTCAATAATTACTTAATGGCCATTGTTTCGTCTGCTGAGATTGGGCAGTTGTTTCCTGACTCGGAACGAAAAAATGAACTGTTTGAAACGATTCTCAACACAGGGATTTCCGCGTCCGAGTTGACGCGTTCACTCTCTGAATACCTGGGCCGAGGCCAGCTTTCCAATGCGTTTTGTGAAATCGGAGAAGCCACCCAATCGCAAATGTCGGTTTGGAAAGAAATCGCGGGACCGAATGTCGAAGTCACGTTCACGCCTTCTGAGCAGATGATGTGGGTCAATATCGACAACGCTCAGTTGAACCAAATCGTTTCCAATATCATCAAGAATTCTCGTGAAGCGATTCAAGGGCAGGGGAGAATCGACATCTGGACCGAGACACTTGACGCCCAGCATTTTCCCCCGCGATATTCCAAAGACCTGGGTCTGGTGTCTGTTCAAGATGAACAATATTGCCATTTGAAATTTCGAGATGACGGCGCGGGCATGACGCCTGAACAGGTGGCCCACGCGATCGACCCGTATTTTTCGACCAAGGGCATTGGGCGTGGTTTGGGGCTCGCGTCGGCCTGTGGGATCATCGAAAGCCACGACGGCAAATTTGTAATTGAATCGGAAATCGGGGTCGGCACAGAAACGTCGATCGTTTTGCCTTTGATCGATATTAAAGCAGAGCGTCGAGGGGAAAAAGCAGCCGACGATTTCCACGTGGAGCCTTTTATTGATTTGGCCTCTACCAACGTTTTGCTAGTCGAAGACGAAAACGCGGTCGGGCAGGGCGTTCGACATTACCTTCAGTCGCATGGAATTCATGTGGAGCTCGTGAAAGACGTTTCGACTGCCTTGCAAGCTTTGGAGACGCAGCCGTTCGATTGCGTGGTCACGGATTACATGCTGCCTGATCAAACGGGGCACGATTTGGCTCAAGTCGTCAGGCAGCAGTATGGTGATCTACCGATTATCTTGATCAGTGCCTATACGGCAGCCGACATTTTCAAGTTCGAATTGTTCGATCTCTACCTGGCCAAACCGTTTCCACTGCATCATTTGTTGACTGCACTCCGGAAATTGATTCGTGGGAGTGCGGCGCCTTCTGCAGTCACTTAGAATTAGGCCGTCCCGACCTTCCTTAAATTTCCCCTTTTGATAACACGAGATCGAGTTGAACCATGAGCATTCAATCCGTGACAATTTGTCGACGTCCTTATCTGAAACATGCATTTTGGGCTGTTTGTTGCGGCTTGGTTTTGTTCTCCCAGCCGCTGTTGGGCCAGACGAAATCGGAGCCTTGGAATCAATTTCGTGGTCCCAACGGGTATGGCTCAGTTGCTGATGCGAGCATTCCATCGGAATTTGGACCGAACAAAAATCTGATTTGGAAAACCGAGTTGCCAAACGGGTTCTCCTCTCCTGTCTTCCATGATGACAAAATGTATTTGACAGCCGAAGAAAACAAAGAGCTGGTTACGATCTGCTATTCGAAAACAGACGGCCACGAAGTTTGGCGGCAAGTCGCTCCGCGGAATCGGACCGAGCGACTCGACCCCAGGAATCATCCAGCCTCGTCGTCACCAGTCGTCAATGAACATGGTGTATTCGTTTTTTTCCCCGACTATGGGATGGTTGCCTACGATCATCAGGGGACTGAGCGCTGGCGCCAACCGCTGGGTCCGTTCAATAACATTTATGGCATGGGAGCCTCGCCGATTGCCGTCGATGGATTATTGGTTCTCGTTTGTGACCAAAATCTAAACTCATTCGTGATCGGGATGGATCAGCAATCCGGTGAGACGGTTTGGAAAACGAAGCGAGAAGAGGCCACCAGCGGACACTGCTCACCAATTGTCTATCAAGCCAATCCAGAGGCGTCTAAAGAGATCATTGTCGCCGGTTCATTCAACCTGACATCGTACGATCTGAAATCAGGCAAGAAAAATTGGTGGGTGGGTGGGCTTTGTTTTGAAATGAAATCGACGCCCGTCGTATTGGGAGATACGGCGTTCATCAACGGATTCGGTTCCCCGATGAACGAGGTTGATCAGAACTACCAAGTCGCAGATTTTGCCGAAGTCGTGGCGGAACATGACGCTGACAAGAATGGCGTGTTGGGTGGTAAAGAAATGCCCAACGAGTTAGCCAGAAATTTTTTCCCAGCCGTCGACCTCGATGAAAACAAAGCCCTCAACGAAGATGAGTGGAAATATTTCCAGGCGTCAATCGCCAGTAAGAACAGTATGATGGCCATTCGGCTGGGTGGCAGCGGCGACATGACCTTGGAAAACACGAAATGGAAATATCACAAGAACATTCCCCAATTGCCTTCACCGTTGCTGGCCGGTCAACAGGTCCTGATGGTGAGCGACCGAGGCGTGCTGACCAGTCTCGATGCGGAGACGGGGAAACCATATTTTAAAGGCCGAATCCCAGGTTGCACCGGCAACTTTTACGCTTCGCCCGTATCGGCCGGGGACAAAGTCTTGATCGCCACGACGGCAGGTAAAATCGCCGTGCTCCAAGCCAGCGCGATTCTCGCCGATGGTGAACTCACCGTGCTGGCGGTGAACGAATTGGAGGGGGATATCTACGCGACGCCTGCGATCGTCGACAATCAATTGTTTGTCCGCACTACCACAACGCTCTATTGCTTTGGTGAAAAGAAGTAGCCCACTTTTCCTCGAGTTAGGTTTAGATCGGCCGCCAACCAAAGCTGGAAGTCAGTTGCCATGAATAATAACCAGCCAGAACGGCGAACTTGGGTGCGACGGTTCGGCCTTAAAGCGATG
>JBLINZ010000212.1:0-10136 GCA_047639375.1 Mariniblastus sp.
TCATCCTCAAAGCCGCCCGAGGGACGTAGCGCCTTTCCGTCAAATTTAAGAGAAATCCCAGTTAATACAGGCCCCTGGTTGGCCGATTGGAAATCAAACCGCAACGTGGATCCTTCGCTGTCTTGGACAATGAGCGATTGGGAGTTCGTGCGTCTAACCAGTTTCGCGACGTCAAAGAAGCCTGGTTTCCTTAAATCGAATTGCCGGTCCTGATTTTGCACATAACCAAAAACAAAGGTTGGCTGGACATTTCGCTGCAACAGAAACCCGTCACCTGCGTTAGGCTCACCGGTATAATAAATACTGTCTCGCAGTTCCAATTCGGTATTGGAGATCCATTGGCCACCGCCCAGAATCCACTCGGTTTTTGTATTTCCCGTCAGCTTGTTGTTGGATGTTTTTTTCACAGTGCAGCGACAGTTTTGCAAGTTGTCTCCGATCGTAATGTCATATGTCTCAGAGACCTTTCCGTTCGATAGAAGAATTCTTTTCGCTTGGATTCGGGATTTTGTAAACCCGGAAAACTTGTCGCAGAGAACACGAACTAATTCGTCTTTTTCTTTCTTATCCTTTTTTTCGGTTTGGGCAAAGGAGCATTGAGTAAGAAGGAAACCCAAGCACATGATGATTAGTGATAACTTGACAAAACGCATTTGAATAACTCGGTGGAACATCGAAATTCTCAAAATGAGCGAGTTGGCGTTGATACCAACCCGCTCTGACGTGACTATTCAACTGCCTTACAACAAGTCCAACCACTTGTCGAGTTTACATCCGGGAGCTGGGATCCCATGCTCAATCCAGTCCTTGTAGCCTCCGGCACATGTCCGCGAAACACCGTTCCCATCGGTATAGGTTTGGTGAGAACATTGGTAGTCCTTACTGTTATCGCTGTACAAATCGTTCCAGCCAAAAAAAGCGACGCCTGCAATCGACCCCTGATAGATATCACAATCTCCCGGTGCGCCTCCAGCGCATCCAACGCGTCCGTAATCTCTCGAATTACAAATCGGTTTTGCAGGGGGCAGCCCACCACCGACTCCATGCTGGATAGAGCCCGTTTCGTCGAGGGTGATTTTGCCGCCGACCATGTCGTCTTTCGTTAAAGCCTGCGAAAATGCAATCGCAGGTATTACAACAAAAAGCAATAATGCACTTCGAATCATAAGATTTTCCTCACAAGTTAAACAAATTAAAAACCAACTCTGGTTAGTTAGACCAAGCTTCAATCAAAATCTTGATGCCGCCGATCACGAGGACCACGCCCCCTGCACCCACAGTTCCCCCTGAAATTATAATAAGCGGGTCATCCACTACTCCGACGACTGTGGCATCATCAGCAACCAAAACCCCCGTAGTGGTTAGCCCCCACTTAATCATCGATGTTCCGGTTCGGATCAACGCAGTACCTGAACAACTTCCCCAAGCCGTTGCGATCCAGTTGTTCTCTTTGGGATTTTCGGGTTCGGTGTAGACTTCGTCACCGCCGCCGCCACCGGTCCCAGGTTCAGTGTACGTGCCGCCTCCTCCACTTCCCGGCTCCGTGTATTGTGCAGAGGCAGTACCACAACAGCAAAAGACGATCACCGCAAATAACAACGCAAAGTACTTCATGAGCATCCCTTTTCTTGAAAAAAACAGAGTTGACAATTCAAGTAACAATTCAGTTAATGCATTAAGTAACAAGTTAGTTACCAACTTATCAGCCTGCTTTGATCGATTGCAAATCAATTTTTCAAATTCTGACATGTAATTAACAAAATTTGAGTGGGGAAAGATTTTCATTAGGCTGAGCAAAAAAAACAAATTGCCAGCCCGACGATTGTTCCCAAATGGCGTGAAAAAGCGGGCAGGGACAACCATCGACTGGCACAACCCAAACTCACTCCCACTGAAATACGTGCATCTTCGACTAGCCAGCCAACAGATTGCCGATCCAACCGGAGAAACGGCACACCAAACGCTTGGCGCGTCACACTGGGGGAAATACCCTGTTGGTTGTTAGAACTGCCGACGATCTCTCTGGTTTAAACGCAACCGAACTGTTTTTAGAATACAAGACCTACCGCCGACAGAATCTTGTGTTTGATCTACTCTTCTCTTTTTGCCCCAGGACTGCGATCAACTTGGGCATGTCGTCGCAGCCTTCGATCGTTCGGATGCACCGAAAGCAAAGGCTGGTCGCAATGAAAACCGCGTTTGCTCAACAGTCGCTCTTGGTCGGATGGCGTTTCGGCCCACGGACCAGAGGACCAGAGGGACAGGCAACGGATCGCTGGACCCAATCCACCGTTAACACAGCCAGAATGCACCCAAGGGAATCCTATCTCGCATAAACGCTGCCTGTCCCCCGAGAATGGTGCCCCACTTCGTCAGAAGAAACTTGCCCGAGCCTTTGATAAAGATTAAGGTCCATGATGGTTTTCCCGTCGGTTACCGCCGAAGAGGGGATCAGAGGGACAGGCAACGGATCGCTGGAAACAATCCACCGTTAACACAGCCAGAATGCACCCAAGGGAATCCTATCTCGCATAAACGCTGCCTGTCCCCCGAGAATGGTGTTGGATACGAACCCAAACTTGGGACCGCCATGCGACGCGGCAACTGGAAAATGATCGTTAAGGAAGACAAGGTCCAACTCTTCAACCTCAAGAACGAACCGCAGGAAACGACCAATGTGGCAGACCAGCATTCAGAGCTTGGCAGTTCCATGAAACAGGGGATCGACCGGTTTAAGAAAGAGGTAACACCCGGTTCTTAGGGCCAACCCCTAAGGGGTAGGGCTTTCAACATGAACTACGGTACACTCTTTTTTGTAGTCTCAGCAAGTTCAACAAATCTGGAGAATGGTCATGGACGATCAGACGGTTTTGCAGCGGTTTATCGAACATCGTCCGCTAGCGGTAATGACACGGCTCATAGTCAATGAAGTCCTCGACGACGACCTGGATGCCGTCTTCGCTCAATACCGAGATCGTAATTACACGCGTGAGATGCTGTTCTCAAACCTGTGCGTTTCGATAGCCGACGGCCCGACATTTTGCTGGCTCTGGAACCACTCTCTATACAACAAACGAGGAGACGAAAAGTGCGAGCAATCTACCTGGGCAAGGAAGGCATCCAATACCACGCTGAGCATGAACCGCCAACGGTCCGTGCTGGCGAAGTGATCGTTGATGTGATCACCGCCGGTATTTGCGAAACCGACTTGCAGTTGGCCCAGGGTTACATGGGTTTCTCCGGAATCCTCGGGCATGAATTTGTTGGGATCGCAACTTCCGGGCCGCTTGAGGGGGCCCGAGTTGTGGGGGAAATCAATTGCAACTGTCGAAAATGTCCCCGTTGTTTATCGGGCTTGGGAAATCACTGCGAGTATCGCACCGTCGTCGGCATCGACCGGCACGACGGCGCGTTCGCTGATCAGGTCGCGATCCCACAATCCAGCCTCCATCTCATCCCCGATACGGTTACGAACGATCAAGCCGTCCTCATCGAGCCGTTGGCAGCCGCTTTGGAGATCGGAAAGCAAATTGACATTTCTGCTGTACGTCGCGCGATCGTGCTGGGCGACGGGCGACTGGCCAATTTGTGTGCTCAGGCAATCTCTCACCATGTCGATGATCTTAAAGTCGTGGGCAAATACGATCTGAAGCTGGATCGTTTTCGGCGGTTGGATATCGAGACCATCAAGTTGGGCGAGCTGGTTCGTGAAAAAGCTTTTGATTTGGTCGTTGACTGTACCGGGTCTGTTTCTGGACTGCCGCTTGCGTTGGAATTGGTCGAACCCCGCGGGACGATTGTCATGAAAACCACGGTTGCCTCAGAACATCGGGTCTCTTTGGCTCCAATTGTGATAGATGAAATCAATGTTGTCGGATCGAGATGTGGGCCGTTTGACCTTGCGATAGAAATGCTACAAGCTGATCGGTTTGATCTCTCGGGCTTGATCACGCACCGCTTTCCCTTAGCGGCTGCGGACCAAGCCTTCAAGTCTGCCGTTGACCCCACCGCCTTCAAAGTTGTATTCGATGTGATGGACTTAACGGTCACCTAAAAGCAAACTGACAAACGAGACAACTGATGAATCAGCGTCTTGGAAAGAAGATGGTGTAACTTCTTAGTTTTTAAGATTAATTATTGACGCTTTTTACACGTTTGGAGGCGTTGGTCGTGTAGGTCACTTTTCGAATCTGGGGCGGATGGCCGAACATCACGGTGATGTTCGGCCGTGCAGTCAGCTGACCTCATGGCGCGCCGCCGTTAACTCAAGTTAACTTGTTGGTTTTTTTGGAATCGACTTTGGCAGGGGCAATCCGCAACGACTCATCCCATCCAGGATTGGAGATTCGCGGTTCTTGTAAATCGAATTCGAAAAAATAACGATACTATTTAACTTCAACGCCGTTGCGTCTGGTAAGGGACTCTTCGATCAGCGAAGCGGTGGAGCCGGGTTCCCGTTGGACGGCTTCCAGACTGTTTGCCAATAATGTGCCCTTGCCGCGCCCCAACTCAGTCGTTCGAATGACAAAGTCGTAAGTCACGAGTGTCTCGAATCCATTGGAACTAAGATTCAAAAAATAAATTACACCGGTACCATCGGAATTGACTGAATAGGTGCCGATCGAAGTGAGGTCGATCAGTCTTCGTCCTCCATTACCATTACTTGCGTTAATCCGAACCGTCCGGCTGACTCCTCCGCGTCCGTCAAAATCCGCGACACCCACCGACCTTGATTGGTATCCATCGGCGCGTCCGGCGGTACCATAAGATCCCAGTAACGAGCTTACGCCGAAGCTGGTTTTTCCTTTTTTATCCGGGCTGCCGGTCATGGCATCGAGCGGACCAGGCTGTGAAAGGAATGCACCGGTTACCCAAGCAACCGTCAGAAGAACAAGCAGTGAAATTGATTTAAATGTAGGCATTGTTTGCCATCCCTAAATACAGACCTGGAAATTAAGAGCGTCGTTTACAGCTAGGAACACACGCCGAATTCGCTGAGCGTTCCAGTTTTTTTTCAGTATAACTACACCGAAAAGCAATTGATTGCCATCGACCGCTATGTCCTTAAATAAGGATCAGAGGGACAGGCAACGGATCGCTGGAAACAATCCACCGTTAACACAGCCAGAATGCACCCAAGGGAATCCTATCTCGCATAAACGCTGCCTGTCCCCCGAGAATGGTGCCCCACTTCGTCAGAAGAAACTTGCCCGAGCCTTTGATAAAGATTAAGGTCCATGATGGTTTTCCCGTCGGTTAAAGCCGACGTCAAAGTTGTTTATTTCGAAGGGCGACATTGTCGCCTTCGGGGGCAACGGATCGGGGACAGGCAACGGATCGAGGCAACCAATTTGCCGTTAACATAGCTAGAATGCATCCAAAGGGAGACTATCTCGCGTTAACGCTGCCTGTCCCCCAAGAATGAACGCTGCCTGTCCCCCAAGAATGCCCTCGCGTTAACGCTGCCTGTCCCCCAAGAATGCCGAGAATGGCTTACGCCGATCGCCCTCCCTCTGTGTTTCAAATGATGACGATATGTTGACCGCGCAAATGTTTGATCGTGAATACAGGGAAATTGAATGAATCGACTACTTGCTACTTTTTCATTAGGTCTGCTCCTCTTGCCAGGGCTCGTCCAGGCAGAGCGTCCCAACATCGTTGTCATCCTTGCTGACGATCTTGGAATCGGCGATATCAGTTGCTACGGCGGCAAACGCTGCTTGATCGAAACGCCAAACATAGATGCTTTGGCGGCAACCGGCATGCGATTCACCGATGCGCATCCGAGCGCCTCGGTATGCGGACCCACGCGTCGAGCACTGATGACCGGGCGATACCCCTGGCGTTTTGGTGGAACACGTAATAGTGGCCCATGGGGTTTTGTCGGTCCTAAACCAAATACGGAGAATTCGACTGTTGGAAAACTGCTGAAGCGATCCGGTTATCGGACGGGCTATGTGGGCAAGTGGCATCTCGGAACGATTATGAAAACGATTGACGGCAAACCGCAAGGTTTGATCAACGTCGATTTCACTAAACCGCTAAAATATGGGCCGGTGCAGTTTGGATTCGATGAAAGCTTCATTCTTCCCGGATCGCTTGATATGTATCCGTACGCCTTCGCGCGAAACAACGTTTGGCAGGGTGAAATCACCGCTCAAAAAGGTTGGAGTGCCTTCAATCGTGTGGGGCCTGCCGAAAAAGATTTTCAAGACCATGAGGTGTTGGAAACCTTTTACGGCGAAGCGGAGTCGTTCATTGACAAGCAGAACAAGGACCGTCCCTTCTTCCTTTTCCTGGCGCTTACCGCCCCTCACACGCCAACCAGTCCGGGCGTCCATTGGCGGGGAAAGAGCAAGCTTGGTGTGTACGGAGACTTCGTGATGGAAGTCGATCACTCCGTTGAGCGTGTGATGAAAGCACTCAAGGCAAAGGGGCTGGATGAAAATACGCTGGTCCTGTTTTCTTCAGATCATGGTCCGGCTCCTTACGCGGGAAACATCCTGAAAGCGACTCCCGCCCAAATCCATCAACTGGAAGCAATGGGGCACTATCCCAGCGGACCTCACCGAGGCTACAAATTCTCGGCGTATGAAGGAGGCTTGCGTGTGCCCTTGATTGCGCGGTGGCCTGGCGTGATTCCGGAGGGCCAAACGTGCGATGCATTGGTCGGTTTGAACGATCTTTTCGCGACGTTTGCAGACCTAGCGAATAGTAGGGTCAACGACGATGAAGGACCAGATTCCATCAGTTTCGGCAATCTCTTACGCAACCCCAAAGCTAAGGGAGCACGTCAAAACCTGGTCATGCAGTCCGTGGTTTCCTTTGTCGTACGGGACGGCGACTGGAAACTCTGCCTCTGCCCCGGTAGTGGAACACCGGCCGATTCGGAGAACGCTGCCGGCAACGATCCGATGCCTAACGAGGCATGGAGATTGGCGTTGGATCAGTTTGAAGGTAAGCCAGCAAATTCGGATCTGTTACGAGCGCCCTTCGTTCAACTATTTGATCTCGTGAAGGATCCGCATGAAGACAACAACCTCGCAGCGGTTCATCCGGAGCGAGTTGAGCAAATGGTCGCGGTTTTGCAGGAGCAGATCGCCAATGGCCGCAGCACGCCTGGGCCGAATCTGAAGAACGACAAGAATGTCAAAGTCGTGAACATCAACGACGCACGTCTGCCCGACCTTGTTCGCGAGCGGCTTAACTAACAGCTCCTATGCAGATTTGTTACAAGCTAAAAAACGAAGGCGGAAAACAATTGTTGGCACGATTCAAACACCATCCGTTGGCGGCGCAAGCGCCAACGGAGTGAGCACGAACCAGCATGACAAAAGATGTAAGCACAAAATGAAAACGTTTTCACCAATCTCGCTAATTAATTTCTGGATGAAACTCTTCCGATTTGGAGATTCGATGTTTTTTCGTATCGCGGCAATCGTTCTTGTCAGTTGCTCGCTCTGTCACGCCCAGCACCCCTGGCAGAAGCCCAAGCCTTTGGTTCCGAAAGCCAAGATCGAGAAGATCATCGGGCCGATGGAGAAGGCCGCACCGTCCAAGGCTCGGCACATTGTCTGGGTTTGGGGCTACGACAAGCCGCACAAACCGGGGGCGCACGATTACCTTCGAGTGCGCGATTTGATGACCGGCCTGCTGAAGAAGGTGCCCAGCGTCTCGGTTGATACGGCTTATCTTTTTCCAACACAGGCGCAGTTCGACAAAGCGGATCTGGTGGTCATGTTCCTGCATCTGCCACAGTTGACCGCGGAGCAGTACGGGATGTTCAAAGGGTTCATTCGGCGTGGCGGTGGCGCGGTGGCGATTCACGAGACCGCGATTATTCGACCGGCGTCCGAGGGAAAAAAACTGGCCGAGTGTTTGGGGATGGCGTGGGACGAGGGGCAATCGAAATGGGGTGCGATCTTTGAAGACATCACCATCGACAATCGGCACCCAGTTTTCAAAGGTTTTCCCAATCGGCTATGGATCGTCGATGAGTTCTACTGGGACCTGAACAAAATCGCCGGCGTTCAAGTGATCGGTAGCGTGCGAACCGGTCCGCCCAAACGTAGCACCGAGCGTGTGCCAGCTTCGATGCTTTCAGCGAAGCCCTCGCCGTTATTCTGGACGGTGAAATCCGGCAAGGGCCGGGTGTTCGGCACGACGCTGGGACACAACACGTTCAGCTACTACGATCCGGAACTACGCATCGTCCTGTTTCGGGCGATGACATGGGCGATGAGAGAGGCGCCCGACCCTCTGATGCCGCTAGTGTTTGAGGGCATCATGAACGATAAAGGCATGGTGGGCACGACGGACGACATGCGAGATTGGACAGGGAAATTGAGGGCGCCGCCCGAAAATTGAGCGCTAATGAAGGAACCTTTCATCATATCCGAGAGTGTTTGATGAAACCAACGAACCGGAACCAACGAACCGGGGACAGGCAACGGATCACTGCAACCAATTTGCCGTTAACACAGCTAGAATGCATCCAAAGGGAGACTATCTCGCATTAACGCCGCCTGTCCCCCGAGAATGTTTGCTTTGAGGTAATACTATCGACTGGAGAAACGGATGCGGCAGAACCGCCAGTCCGGTTCGGAGGTAGGGGAGAGCTAACCACTCTTCCCTACCCTATCACGAGATTTTGTCATTGGGATTACCAGTCGACAGGCCTTCGCCATGCGGTTTCGATTCTCGATAATTTTGCACGCAAACGCAACCAAGCAACGAGAACGGGACAGCAATAATCGCAAACCAGTATTCAGATCCAATCGCCGTCCAGTTCCAGTCACGAAAGGCAGCAATAATTATTGGAGGGAAACCGAGCGTAACGCAGCCAGAAACGATCGAAACCAATTTTGCCCACCGCAATTCCCGATATGCGATGAACGCACCCGCGCTAAAAAATGGAATGATAGCGGCAGCAATCAAGTGGATCGGCCCCTCGTCCATTTTGCCAAACAATATCAATGTGGCGATTAGTCCGAGAATCATCAGGAGTAAGTGCGCGGCAATTCCGGCGATCAAGTTGTAGGCTAATTGCCCAATGTCACGCATGACGTCTTGCCTTTGGTTTAAGCCGGATAACGAATTGCGATAACTGAGTCGCGGGATTAGTCATTGCCATCAATTCGCACGTGCCCCCGCGGCTTCGGTTGATCGCTTTGTTGTCCGGCGAAATTTGCCATTCTAGAAAAGGTGGTATTGATAATAACAGCGTTCGGTTGCACGATCATACCCGATATGTTCGCCTCGGTCTCCATCATTGGGGTCTCGCCAATCATATGTCATGCCATCAGAGATCTGTAGCATTTGCGTGACATTCCCATCTAGGTCAAACCGATAAACCACGTTCGAATCAGATCGAGAATCAAAACGACCCAGGGCATCAATCCAGTTGATAAAGTCTGATTCGTTAATGTCAAATTCGTAGAATGTGTTTGGATTCCGTCCGCCGCCGAAATGGTATGAAACATTAGTAGCGCCGGTTGGAAGCTCATCAAGCGGGCAAGATACGTCGAGCGGAACATCATTACGCCCAACTTTCGAGCCACTGGATGGCATCAGTTTAAATACAAACCAGCAAAGTACGAATGCGGCAAAAATGATTGCCGACAGTGTTTTGATGGTGTATTTCATGGCGTTCGGAAAGCCGGATAACGTTGGCGATAATTGAGTCGCGGAAAAAAGTATTTTTTGCAATTTGCGATGGCCACCGCGACTTCGAATCATTGCTTTGTTATGAGTCGTTTGGCCTTAGTGGTTTCTCGATCGATAAGTTTCGAGGGCGTTTCCATTTCTCCTTTGGTTAACCCTCGCACGAAGGAAATCAGTTGTGGCGTGTATTGCGATGAGCCACCATGTTCTGGTTTCCAGTAATATAATAGATTTTCTTTGATCTTGTATTGCCAGACAATTGCCTGAAAAGTGTAAGAAGTAAAGCGAACACCTTTCAATGCGTGTCCAATCTCCGCGAGCACGTGTTTCTGCAAATTCGCATGAGATTTGTTTGGATCTATTTTTCGGTCAACCAGCAAAATGCCCTCTGGCGATTATGTTTGTACCCCGGCAACAACATCCGCAGAAGTAATCTGTTTCGTTGATTGAAGACTAACTGAAAAGACAGTCAA
>JBLINZ010000213.1:0-10128 GCA_047639375.1 Mariniblastus sp.
TTTCTCGAAACAAAAGCTCCTTGAAGAAGGGCTCGAGAAGATTCCGAAACTGCGCGAGGAGTTCTGGAGAGACCTGAAACTACCGGGTGACAAGAACCAACTGAATCAGTCATTGGAAATCGCGGGCCGAGTCCTCGATTTCCTTGACTTTGGCGAGCTGATGTGTCGCGACGCGTTGCTGCGAGATGAATCTTGCGGTTGCCATTTACGGGAAGAACACCAGACTCCCGAGGGCGAAGCTAAACGCGACGATGAGAACTTCGCTTTCGTCTCTGTATTTGAATACAAAGGCGAAGGAGTTGAACCTGAACTGAACAAAGAACCGTTGGCCTTTAAGGCACTGCCTTTGGCAGCGAGGAATTACAAAACATGAGAATGAAAATACACGTCTGGCGTCAAACTTCTCGAACCGACAAAGGCCGTATGGAAACATACGACCTGGATGACATCAATCCCGACATGTCGTTCCTCGAGATGCTTGACAGCCTCAACGAAAAACTGACCGTCAACGACCAAGAACCCGTCGCGTTCGATCACGATTGCCGCGAAGGTGTATGTGGGATGTGCTCGATGGTCATCAACGGCGAAGCCCACGGTCCAAAAGCCAAAACGACAACCTGCCAGTTGTACATGCGGCACTTCAATGACGGCGCCGAAATCTTCATCGAGCCTTGGCGATCCAGTGCGTTCCCCGTGGTCAAAGACCTTGTCGTTGACCGCTCAGCGTTCGACCGGATCATCCAATCCGGTGGTTACATCAGCAATCACTCCGGCCCCAAGCCTGATCCAAACTCGATTCCCATCGCTCCCGAAGTCGCCGAAACGGCACTCGATGCAGCGACGTGCATCGGCTGCGGCGCTTGCGTGGCGGCTTGTCCAAACGGTTCAGCGATGCTGTTCACAGCGGCCAAAGCCGGCCATTTGGGGATGCTTCCGCAAGGCCAAACAGAACGCTACCAACGGGCTAAGTCGATGGTCAACCAAATGGAAGCGGAAGGGTTTGGTTCTTGCCGAAACTACGCCGAATGCGAAGCCCAATGCCCCAAAGGGATTAGCATCGCGTTCATCGGACGACTCAACGGCGATTTCCTGAAGGCGTCGCTGACCGAGCCAGTCGACCGACGCGGAAAAATGAAAGCCCAGTAAGTGTCGGCCCTAGTTGGCCGAAACGATAATCATTGAAAGCGGTTGAACACAGTGTTCGACCGCTTTTTTTATGGATCAATGGCAGTGAGACATCTCGAGGCTGCTTATCCGCCTAGATGCAATTAGCACCTAAACTCGGTCGTTACGCGAAAGCCCGATTCTCAGATCGCCACCGCTGGGCCTAACAGGGGCGAGTATCGCTTGCTGCTCCGAGGCTGACATTTAATAATGCAGTACGCGGGGCAAGTTTGACCCTTTCAGGATCGATGGTCGCTCACGCGTCGGATTAGCAATAAACTCACAAAGTCCGTGCCTGCGACAGCGGCTGCGCCACACTTGATTTCGCGAACTTGGCTTTAAACTTGGCTTAACAACCAATGACTGAACTCATACAACGACGAGACTTCACGTTTTTCCGGCGAGCCAAAACTATGTTCCGAACCAGCTGTTAGGTCTTGGCGATTGAGCCAGAGTGCTTTCCAACCCGCCAAACGTGGCGCGACACAATCGTTCTCAAAATCGTCTCCGACCATCACGATGTCCGTGTCCGAATTGCCCGTGGCACATTGAATCGCTTCCTCGACTTGACGGTAAAACATCGGACTCGGTTTTCTAAACCCGACTTGTGACGAGCAAAACACGTAGCTGCAATTCGACAATGGAAAGACAGAATCGGCGATGTCTACTAAGCGAGAATCGAAATTGGAGACTAAGCCAAATTCGATGCCAGCCGACGAGAGCCCTTCCAGGCAGGGCTCGACATCCGAGTACAACTCCCAGTTAGTGGGGGCGCGGAAGTGCTCCCACAGTTCATCAAACAGGGCTTGGGGGTGATCGAGATCGACGAAGACTTCAAACACAAGATCCTGCCAAAGCAATCGCTCAATAGCCTCACTGGAATCGAGATCGTCGTGATCACTCGAAAATGAATGCACGCCCGCAAACAGCGATTCGGCCGATTGCCCAACGTTGAAGAATCTCCGTCGCCCCAGCTTGATTCGATGCTTGATCTGCTCTGGACTCAACGAACTGCCATACTTCAAGCCGAGGCGATGGTAAATCTCCGTCACGTCTGGCTCGGGTTTTATCACCGTTCCCACGGCATCAAAAAGAACGATCATAAGCGGTCGTATTCAACTTTCAAAGCAAGTAAATCTACCGACCAAGCCTACTTCGGCTCGGCGCCCAATCAACGCCATCCCAAAACTTCCGACTCGCTACCGCTCGATTACTCGCCGATCTTTGGCTTGCCGTTGCCCTGGCGTTGGGTTGGTCGACCGCAACGTTAACCCTTGAATCGACGGATCACCAGGGTTTTTATCGATCTCAGGCCGCACTTGAAACCAAGACTCGCTGTTAGCTCGATCGATTACCGGCTGGCCAACGTCCGGATGGGTGTGACGCACGATCGTCGGAGCTAGTCCCTGACGCATTGAAACTAACGGTGCTATCTGAGCTTGGTGATCCGAAACCGTCACGGCCCTCAACCGAAGCATCTGCATTCGATTCCAAGCTCCTTCTAAGTTCAACGAGGAAGGAAATTCTCGAGACGAGTTAAGCTCCCAGCCAAACGGAATTGGATAAATGATTTTTGCCGTCGGGCTGCTATCCCAAACCGAATCAACATTGCCAATCGTTGCCGCCAGCGTCGGCTCGATCGGATGGAGTTGATCGCCAGCTGGTGAGTCGACCAAGCCGCAATCGATCGCAGCAGCAATTTCTGACAAGACTTCCAAACCTTGATCCAGCGGAACTTGATAACTCGTCGGCGAAGTAAACGATCGAGTCGAACGCTGCGGAAGCGTGGAACGCCGCGGGACCTGCTGGATATCATTCAGTCGCTGGTTTAACGCGGGCTCTTGAAAAGCTGGCTTGTCCGTTTTCGCATATCGGCTGGACACGTCCTGAATCTGCCGACCAAGATTCGGCAATGCTCGGAAATCATCGGACCGACTTCCTTCTGAAACGTCTTCTTGAGACGACCGATCGACCTGGAGCGGGTCCTTCGATTCGACAGCATCCCAAACGGTTGAATCACTTTCGTGACCGGCGTTTTCTCCTACATCCTGAACCGCGGCGGTCCGGGCATCTGCAATCCGTCGGTCATTCACAACATGGTTCTCTACCGGATACGCTCTGAGAACCAAAGGAGCATCGTCGGCTTGTCCGTCAGACTGAGCCGGTAACATTTGACGCTGATTGTTGGTTGGGAGCGGAAAAACACCGCTAGTCGGTTTCGTAGATTCACTCGATGGAATAAATTGGGTTGATTCTTTCGCGGCCGAAACAGGCTTGGCCTTAACGCGATTCCTCGCCGGCTGCCACCCCGATACGGGATGAGCCAACTCGCGTTGTTCCGCTTCAGCGGCATTGTCAAGATCAGGAACCTGCCCAGAAAACGCATTTGTCTTGACCGGGGAATTTGAGTCGCCGGTTTCGCTTGGCGTCGACTGAAAATCACCACCGGAATTCGAATTGCCTGAGTCCAGTCCTGGCGACTCTTTTGAAGGTTGAACGATCGGAGTCGAATCTAGGCTTGGAACTTCAATCACATTGTGTGAACTCTCGCGTGAGACTCGGTCGGACGCAACGTCCAAATCCGTCATGCGCCCAGAAGCGATTGCGTCCGATGTTGATAGTGTTTCTGCCTCCGAGCGAACAGCATTCTCAACAGCATTCTCAACAGCATTCTCAACAGCATTCTCAACAGCATTCTCAACAGCATTCTCAACAGCATTCTCAACAGCATTCGAACTCAAGCCGGAACCGATCAAGCCTGAGTCAATTGGAGCGGGCCTGACACGGGCTGGCGTATTTGAACCTAGATCCGTGATATCCAGTAAACGTGTCGAGCGATCGGCCGCTGAAGCGAAGCCCAACGATTGCTCTGGCAAGGCTTGATGATTACCCGCTGAATCGTTGGCAAGTGGATCCGGCTGGATGTAGTACTCGGATGCTCCATTTACTGCGGCGTTTGACAACTTTTCGGTCACGGCAATGACACGGTCAGATGATTTCGAAATCGGGCGTTGCAACGGCTCAATCTGCCCGACCTTCGGCCCGTTCCCACTCGCCCATTCAGGGTGCTTTAAATTCAAATTTGAAGGCAGAATGACAGTTACACTTTCGACGTCATTCACGATTGTCGTAGGCCTCCAAGTCGCAGCAGGACCGGAGTCATGACCAACCGATTCAGCGTTGGAAGCAACTTCCTGTGAGCAGCTTTCAGGATGGCGTTCAGCGTGTCGAATCTGCCGCCTCGCATCGATCCGCTCCAACCAAGGCAATTGGCATTGAGTGCGATGGGAGCATCCGCTGGCCAAGCAAACCGAGAATCCAAGAATTAAGCTTTGAGTGAATCGCATCATGAGTCTCATTTCTGCAAACTACAATCCCAGCCATCCCACCAAACGGCTTGGTGATTGCAACCGGTAAATCGCTCTGTTTCTTCATGATGACATCGACGCGTACAATCCAGACGGTCGCATTTTTTAGATACCAAGAAAGACTTTTCTCAACCGGACTGACGCCCAAGAAAGTAACAATCGATGCGGCATGAACGACCGTTACAAAGCGTCAATTTTGATTCCGGTTAGGCAAACAGCGCCAACAGAAACGCCTTCCTGCACGAGTTTCACGGGATTGGCGCGAGCACTCATGCATGCAAATTGTTTGCAAGATCGGCGCAGCCGCTGTAGACGGCACAGGGCCTGCGCCTGCTACATCCTACGCACGACCAATCCGTGGTCGTTCTGATTGATCATTCTACAGCCCCCAACACAGCGTGGCCTTGTGAGCCTTCTACTTCGAATAGCCGAACGCGTAGCGTCTCACGTTTTCTCTGATTCCCGAATTGGAAACTAAACCGGTGCTTACCGACGGGGAGATCCTTCACGATTTGCTCCGCTCGGAGATTATCTTTCAAGCCGTCCAACGTGATTCGCAGTCCGTCCGGATTTTCAACCAAGACTCCAATCGGGCCCGCCGTCGTGACGTTGAGTTCAAACGAAACGGAAGCGTCAGAAACCTCTCGCAGCGGAAGCGATCCGTCAACCTTGGTATAGAATGGCGTGCCTTGGCCGTCGAACCAGTTACGAACATACCGCTGATTGGAAACCTTGTAGCGGCCCTCTTTGCCCAACTGAGCTAAAAAAGCCACCAAGTCAACAGTTTCAGCATCGCTTAGCGACCCAATGGAATCCACAGGCATCAAGGAAAGCGTGCTAATCTTGTGTTCTTCGATGTCCGCCTCTTCGAATACATGCTCTTTGTTATCGGCATCTCGTAAAATCCATTTACCATCGGCTTGACTCATCAATTTCCCAGACATCTGAATTCCATCGACGGTCAAAATTGATGTCGTGTGGTAGCCTTCTTTGATTTTCGCGTTCGGGTCGAACAAGGAATCAACGATATAGTCCACAGGTGAGCTGGCTCCCAGAGAAATCAGATCCGGTCCCACCACGCCGCCTGCTCCTCCAATCGCATGACATTTCATGCAGTTCAAGTTAGCGCGACGATAAACGGATTCACCACGTTCCGGATTGCCTTTTCCCTCAACTCGCTTAATGAACGCTGCCATTCCTTCCGGTGTGAACTTCACTGGGAACTGCACGCCCTTTGCTGGCTCCATGGATTCCAACAACACTTTGCCGGCTCGATTGGCAGCGACCGCCTGTTCACGAATCACCTCCTTTGCGACCGGCCCCAAGTCCGCTTGGGCGAACGCTTTGGCCAAGACCGCTCCACCGTTTGCCCGCCTTAGGAACGCATCGACCAATCGCCGACTCGTCATCGTCCGTTGGATTCCACCCGATTTCTCCGACTCAATTTCGACAAACAATTCCGCTGTCAACTTAGCTGCCAGTGGCATCTTAACGCCGATCAATTCAATCATCGCGACTTGCCGGATTTCCAAAGGATGATCGTGACCAGCAAGTTTGCTCAACGTCTCGATATCTTTCATCGCCGCCAATCCTCGGGTCGCTTCGATTCGATGGTTTACCGATCGTTCCGATTCGCCCAGTGCAATGGAAACCAGTTGAGGCTTCAAGGGCTCGATCCCCCAAAGCCCGGCCAACCGAATTGCCTGGGGCTGCTCAAACATTGGCTTCAACACCTCAGCCGCAACCTTGAGGTTGATTTTCCGTTTCTGATTGGCGTCGACTAACGCATTCAGCACTGCGGTTAGGATCTGCGGGTCCTGGCATCCAAGTTCTGACAATCTTGCCCCATCAAACAGACGCGACAATTCAGCTTGAGTACCCCTTTGAGCGAATAAGCCAATCATCGATTTCGATTTTTCCAGATCGGACTCTTGCTTAAGCAAATCAAATAGCACCGCGACCGAATTTCGAGACGGGACATTCTCGATCAAGAACATCAACTTCTCTGGCGACAAACCCAATCCAGCCAAATTCGATTCCCATTGAGATCGCGTTTTCTTCAACGCAGTGACAGTTGCAAACAAAATGTACTGGTCGGTTGGATGATCAAGCAACTTCAAAAGCTCGCTGACGTCGGCGGTCGAGCCAGCGTGCTGCCAAGCGTTCACGTATTCGAGCCGGACTTGCGGATGAGAATCGTTCGGCACTTTGGCCAACAACTCTCGGGTGGCATCGATGGGCTGATCTTGCGTGGCGATGATCCGAACAGCGGCGGCTCGGACTCGGTGATCTTCTGAGACCAGCGCTGACTTGAGCGCCTCCACGTCGAATTGCCCAACGGCCTGAATCGTCCACAGAGCAGCCAATTGATCACGCGATTCGCTCGAACTCAGCAGCCGCTGCAGCGGGGCCTTGAGCTCTGTTTGATATTTAGATTCCGAGTTTTCAATTCTAAGCTTGATCTCTACGCGAGCGAGAAATCGTGTCCATTGTTCGGACGCTTGCAGCAGGGTCACCAAGTCTTCGATCGAGGCGGACTTGAAATCAGGAAGCGGGACTGGCGAGCCGGCTTTGGGCGTGACCCTCCAGATCCGACCGTGTTTGTAGTCGCGACGCGAATCTCGAAAATCGACTTCTCCATGATTGATGATCGGGTTGTACCAATCGGCGATGTAGAGCGAGCCGTCGGGTGCCATTTTCACATCCACGGGCCGGAATGCCCGATGGCTGGACGACATCAAATCGGGCAACTGTTTCGAAATGTATCCAGAATTCTCGGGCGACAACTGAAACCGGTTGATCCGATTGCCACGAAAATCATTGGTCACGAGCGTGCCTTGCCAGGCCTTTGGGAAATACGTTCCCGAAATGATCTCCAATCCACAGAGTTTAGGCTGGCCAGGATTCATTCCGCGAAGCACGCTCGAAAACCCGACGGCCGATTGATAGGCGGCGGTTGGAAACGCGTAGTTAATTCCATTGCCACCAGCACCATCGGTCGCAAAACTTTGCCCCCAGTCGTCGAAGACATGCCCCCATGGATTTACCAATCCACGCATCAAGACTCGGGCTTGGCCCGTGACTGGGTCGAATCTCCAAATCCCTGACCCCATCAACCGCTTAACGCCATGTGGCGTTTCCATGTGCGTATGAATGTAAATCGACTGGTTGAAATAGATCGCCGCATCAGGGCCCCAACGCAACGTGTGAACGATGTGATGGGTGTCTTCGGTTCCAAACCCAGACAACACGACTCGTCTCTGATCCGCTTTCCCGTCCCCGTCAGTATCGGCAAGATGCAAAATCTCAGTCGAATTGGCGATGTAGGCCCCGCCTTGTTCGTCCGGTAGGATCGCGGTTGGAATCAACAAGTTATCGGCGAACACCGTCCGTCGATCAGCCACTCCGTCACCGTTGGAATCCTCCAGCACCACGATTTCATCGCGTGGTTTCGCGCCCGGCTTGATCTGTGGATAAATTGGACTGGTCGCCACCCACAATCTTCCTCGCCCATCGAAATTCATATGAATCGGATTGGCGACCATCGGCTCATTCGCAAACAGATCAATCTCCAACTCCTCACTCATTTGAAATGAAGCTTTTTCTGCTTCCGGTGTGAATGCCTCAAACGTCAACGCAATGGGATCGGGTTCGACGATCGGGGGCGGAATCGGAACGCCTTTGACCAAAGCTTCAATCCGACCTTCCGCCAACTCGATCAGAGCATCAAACTCGGAAATCTCTTTGGCGTTTTGCCCCTGCTCATGCTTGCGAAATCCACGCAGGTAAGTTTCATTCTGAGGGCGGTAGCGATGGAAGAACAAGGCATTCTTGTCGGCGATCAGTTCGCACAACGCTTCAAAGTCAGCAGGTGTCAATTCAACGCGATCACTTGACTCACTCAGCGCGCTCTTCAAGGGTGGTGAAGCCAAAATTAAGTTCGCTAACTCGGCGTACCCCGTCCGATTGAAACGTAACGCGTCGTGCGTCAAATTAAGTCCAAGACTTGATTCAAGTTGGCTCCCGCTGAGGTTCGCTCGCTCACCCAACAGCCGCTGAGATTCAGCAAACAAGTCGACGAAAGCCAGCTGGGGAGAATCATCGGCGGCGACTAATCGCTGGAGCGTTGTCGCATTTGCTTGGCGAATCAAGTTGGCTTGGGTCGCGTCAATCGTTCGATGCGTGGTTTCAGCGGCCGGGTGAGAGAACACCACAATCCGAACCGTTCGTTTTTTCAGCTCTCCCAACAACTTTTGAAACGAGTCTTGAAACTTGACCGCTTCTGTGGCGTCATCCAAGTTGGCACCATAGCAGACAAACACGACCGTAGGCTTGAGCCGATCGAGCTCGTCCAGCAAGCGCCGAAACCCCTCGGGGGCACCGCCGAAATATCCACGGGCGACTCCCGTTGGTGTGTCACCCGACCAGCCAAGATTGCGAAACTGCAGTCCATGAGTGGGAAACGCCTGAGTGAGTTGGGCCTCGAGAAAATTGAATTTGATTTGCTGCTCGACGAACTCAGAGCCCAGCCACACGACTCGATCATTCGGCTCAAATTTGAATTCATCCGCGTTTGCCGATGGACAAACCAGCACCAAGAGCCATCCGACCAGGCTCCAACGTCCAAGGATACCTGTGATTTTCGTCCGACAATTCATATTGAGTTCACAACTAGAGAGACTGGGAGAAAAGAAGAGGTCTAACGAAAACGCATTTCATCAGCACACGGTCAACTGCGAATGGCAGTCGACAACTGCGTTTCATAGACGACGGGCAGGATCAGCAATCGACCGAGCATGCTAGACATCCAACTCGTCAATCTTGGCGGCGAGAATAAAATCGTTTTCGCTGAGCCCGCCAATCGCATGCGTCCAAATCTCAATGGAGACTTGGTTGTAGCTGACGAGATGCAAATCCGGATGATGGGCTTCGGCTTCAGAAACGGCCCCAACCCGATTGAAAAAATCCAACGCCTTCACGAAATTCTTGGCCGTCCAGTCTTTCCGAATTCTTTGGTTCTCATGAGTCAGATACCAGCCGGGAAGCTTCTCCAGCTGCTGAGTTACAAACGGCAGCGGGCAAGCATCAACGCCACCTTCGCAGGGCACACATTTCTTGGCGGTCAGTTGACCGGGATCTTGAATTTCCATTTTGATTTCCTCGTTAGGTTGGGCGGAGTCGTATCACTAAGCCGTGAGCTCAAGCTCGTCCGCTTTGGCTTCGATGGCATCGATCACGAACTGAATGTGCTCGTTGAGCTCGACCCCCAATTCCTCGGCGCCGGTCACAATGTCCGCTCGGAGGACTTTTTCGGCAAAACTTTTTTGTTTCATCTTCTTACGTACACTCTTGGCTTTCATCCCAGTCATTCCAGTGGGGCGAACCAAAGAAACCGCGACGATAAATCCCGAGAGTTCGTCGCAAGCAAACAACGCTTTATCAAGCAACGAAATGCGAGGACAACCTTCGACCGCGTCAACGTGCGATTTAATGGCGTAGATCACAGCGTCTGCATAACCGCGTTCGGCAAGAATCTTTGAGCCCTGAAGCGGATGGTCGGGGGGCATAGGCCAACGTTCATAATCAAAATCATGAA
>JBLINZ010000214.1:0-10127 GCA_047639375.1 Mariniblastus sp.
TCAGCCTGTCTTTTACGACGATCTCCTTGTAGAGATCGCGGACACCGATGAATCCGAATAACCACTGATAAAACGTTTTGAGCATGCTAAGCAATGTGTTTAGGAAAACGGTTGATTTTCAAAACCCCCAAACTATAAAAATCCGCCCCAGATGTCGAGCGGAGACTCGTCTGAGGCGGATTTTTGATTTTCGACGTGGGCCTTGAGATCGGCAAACACCAGACGTTGGAATGTCAATGAATAACGCTATTTGGTCGCTAAACTAACGCTTCCGATTCCGTTGACTTCCTTATTAATCGTCGCCGGCGAGCCATGGATTGAAACTGAACCAACGCCATTGACCTCGGCGTCGACCTGTTCGGAGGCAAATATCGTGGATTCGCTGGCCCCTGACATCTCGACAACAATGCGTTTAGCCATTAATTGCTTGAGATTCGCGCTGCTGGCGCCATTGACCTCGATCCCTAAGTCGTCCACGGTACCTGTGCCGGTGATCGTGCTGGCGCCGTTGACTTCGATTTCAAGCGTTGAGCCAGCGACATCGCGGAGGTCAATGCTCGCAGCCCCGGAGACTTTCACTTTACTTAGCGTTGGCAGTGAGATTTCATAGATCAGGTCGGACGTGGGACTGATCGATTCCTTGGTTCGAATCGTCAAGACGCCGTCTTTAACCGTGGTTTCGATCAACACAAGCAGGTTGTCGTCGGTCGTAATTTCGACGCCGAATTCCTGGCCTACATTTACGTTGACGGTGCCAACTCCTTCCAGTTCGATCTCTTGGAAGTCTTGGGCGTCGCGTGCCTCGGACTTGGAAACTCCGGAACCTTTGACACCGGAGTTAAAGCTGAGGTTACAGCCGGCCAACGCGGCCACGGCCAAAACCAGCATGAGTCGGCTCATGATCATGTTCATATTCTTTTCCAACGTTTGAGCATCAATTGATTTAGACAAGCTTGGTTTTCGCCTGTGATGTCGCATTATTGGGAAACAATTGGGTGGCGGGGAGTTTATTTGGGAATTCGTCGTAAACGGCCGACAATTGCGGCCGACAATTGCGGCCGACAATTGCGACCGGCTATTTGACTTGATGGTCTGTGCCCAGCAGTACGTTCAGTGTCCGGTTGGCTACTCGTGTGATGTACTTGTTTGGCTGATTGCTCAAGCAGGCTTGAAGTTCTGGGATCAGCGGCCGAGCCAATTCTCCGGCTTCGTCCAGTACGATTGTGGCTCGCAAGCGTCCCCATTGGTGCTTACTTTTCAGTTCGGATTTAAGAATTTCCAGTGGCAGTTTTGGCTCTCCGTGTTTTAGGACGGCTCGTGCTGCAGCGATCCGAACGCAGGGAGCTTCGTCTTTCAAGGCCGCTTCAAGCCGGTCAACGTGGTCCGTTGAAAGAAGATTGCCCGCGGAGTTGCCCAGCCCAATCGCGGCCCAGTACCGAACCACCGAATCGGGGTCCTGCATTGCAGCCATCAAATTTGCCGTGTTGGCTTCAGCGTTGTTGGCTTGGTTTGCGACCTTGCGAATTCGGCCAATTAATTCAGGATCGGCCGTCTTTAAGATTTCGTATCGAGATGCGGTGGCTTTTTCGCGGCGTTCGATTTCGGATTCAGGAAAAAGCCCAAGGTCTCGGGTTTCGACAACCCATTCAAGATGAGCCGCACGCAACCGGCCAAGTGTGGCGTTGTGTTCAGGGATGGCTGCAAGATTAACAATCTCATGAGGGTCATTCTCAAGATCGTACAATTCTTCGGGCGGTTTCCTGTCGGCCATGAACAACGTCGCGGCAGGATTTAACTCTCCGGCGGCGTGGACACGCCTCAGTTCCTGCATCGTGGCGCCTTTCTCGGGTGTATTCATGTACTGATAGTACGCCTTGAAGGGTTCGTAGTTTCGAATGTAACGAAAACGTTTGTCGCGAACGGAGCGAATGATATCGTATCGCTCATCCATTCGATCACGAGCGCCGTAGACGAAATCACGAGGCTGTGGCCGTTTCGAGCCTAGAAATGCTTGGCCTTGCATGTGTTTGGGAATTTCAACGCCGGCCAAATCCAAAACCGTGGCAGCGAAATCCAAGCTGCTGACCAATCGATCGTCCACTCGGCCAGGATTGGCTTGTCCGTCGGGATCGAGCGATTTCGGGATGCGAACAACCAACGGGATCTTGGTTCCTGAATCGTACAGCCAGCGTTTGGCTCGGGGCAGTCCGACGCCATGGTCTGACCAAAACATGATGATTGTGTTGTCGTAAACGCCTTCCTCTTTAAGCTCCTTGATCAACTGTCCGGCCCAGGCGTCCATCGCGGTAATCAGCTCGTAATTTCGTTTCCAGTCTTCTCGAACGACGGGCGTGTCTGGGTAGTAGGGCGGCAAGGAGAGGGCGGCGGGATCTTGGCGTTGGTCATCAGTCAGGTTTTCCGTCACCGATTCGTATTTTGATTGATTGGCGATTCCGCTTTCGTGACAGCCGGTAAAATTAAAGACGGCGAAAAATGGCTGGGAAGGATCGGGGCGATGCTTCCAATGTGCTTTCGAATTTGACTCGTCCCAAACGTCTGTGCCCGTCTTGAATTGGTAGTCCTGTTTGCTGTTGTTGGTGCAGAAGTAGCCTGCCTGGCGTAGATATGCAGGGAAGGGTTTGATCGAATCAGGCATGGCAGCCTTGCATCGCATGTGATGCGTACCGAGCGTCGTTTGATAGACACCCGTGATGATGGCGGATCGACAAGGAGCGCAGACTCCTGCCGTCGTGAACGCGTTGGTGAACTTGACTCCTTGTTGGGCTAGGCCGTCGATGTTGGGCGTGATCGCATTTGGATCGCCATAGCAGCCGAAATGTGCACTGATGTCTTCGGCAGAAATCCAAATAATGTTGGGTCGAATATCGGCTGCTGGTCGGGCTGAATCCGGATGACTGGCGAACGAATTCGCACTGCACAGGAAACTCAAGAGTCCGGCGAGCGTTACAAAGAAAGGTTTCATCGGCTGTAAATCCTGCAGCTAAGTTTTGCATTCGAAAATTTCCGTCGATCGATGACGATTGCAATACGCTAACACATTTCGGGGCGTGCTGGCAAACATCATTGAAAGTGTTGACTCTTCCGTGGGGCGACGAATCTAAGCAATCGATTGAGCTGCGACGTGCTGGCGGCGATCTGATGCTGGCTGCCACCGTCGCCTGCCGGTTATTCGTGAAGGGATGATTGGTGAAGGGCAGTTTTCTCTTGACGGCTTCTGGATGGCTTCGTCCAATGGGGAAAACGCATATTCGCTCGTAAGAACCAGGCCTCCAATGACTTCCTCCCAATCCTCGCCTGAGCCGGATCTGACGATTCGCGAAGCCCAAGAGACTGTTGATCGTTGGATCAGTACCATTGGTGTTCGGTATTTTTCGGAGTTGACCAACCTTGCCCAGCTCATGGAAGAGGTTGGTGAGTTGTCGCGAATCATGTCGAGAACCTACGGTGAGCAGAGCTTCAAGGATTCTGAGACCGAATCTGGGCTGGAAGACGAACTCGCCGACGTTTTGTTTGTCTTAATTTGCATTGCCAACCAAACAGGTGTCGACTTGACAGCAGCTCTAGGCAAAAATCTTGAGAAGAAAACTCAGCGGGACTTAAACCGCCATCGAGAGAATCCCAAACTACAATGAGCTATCAAGTGGTCCGAATCTGTGACCCGCCTTTCCCTCAAACCAGATTATAGAGCTGAAGAACGAATGAGCATCACGGTCATGCGGCAAGTTAAATTTTGTGCCGGACATCGCTTGTTGGGCCATGAAGGCAAATGCGCAAACTTGCATGGCCACAACTATATCATTCAGTTTCATGTGACCGGCACTGAGATTGACGAGTTGGGACGCGTCGTTGATTTCGGAGTGATCAACAAGCTGTTCAAAGGCTGGATCGATGACCATTGGGATCATGGGTTTATCATTTGGGATGCCGACGAGAATGCCCTCAACGCACTTGAGCAAGTCCGACCGAACAAAATTTACCGGCTGCCTTACAATCCAACCGCCGAAAACATGGCGCGATACCTGCTCGACGAAATTGGTCCCACGCTAATTGCGACCATCAAAGGCTATGAACTGCGACTGACGAAAGTCATTGTGTGGGAAACGGAAAACGCATTCGCTGAAGTCACCGTCGACAGTAGTCGCAATCAAGCTGATGCGATGCTACGGCAAGCCCAGCGAGCCAACCTCAACTGAGACGCTGATTGAGTCGGTCTGAGTCAAACAGTTTGTATCACGGTTTCCAATTGTGAAGCTTTATTACTCTGACACGTTCGAATTGCCGTTGCCCGACGATCATCGATTTCCGATGGCCAAGTACACTTTGTTGCGCGAACGGGTGCTCGCAAGTAAGCTTAATCAATCATGTGAATTGTTGCTGCCTCTGGCGGCAACGGATGATCAGCTTTCTCTGGTGCATACGAAAGAGTATTTGGAGTCGATCAAGTCTGGAAGGCTGACGGATCTACAAATTCGGCGGATCGGGTTTCCTTGGTCTGAGAAAATGGTTGAGCGTTCGAGGCGTTCAACGGGGGCCAGCATCGGGGCGGCCCGCTCGGCGATCAGGGATGGCATTTCGGTTAATCTCGCCGGTGGAACCCATCACGCTTTTGCCCATAGTGGCCAAGGCTACTGTGTGTTCAATGACGTCTGCGTGGCGGCCAAAGTCGCCCAGCGTGAAGGGCTCGTTCGCAACGTGATGATCATCGATTGTGATGTTCACCAAGGTAACGGAACAGCGTCGATTGCCAAACTTGATTCGACCTTGTTCGCGTTTTCAATGCACTGCGAGAAAAATTTCCCGTTTCAGAAAACAGAAGGCGATTACGATATCGCTTTGCCGCCTGCGACGGACGATCAGTACTACGAGAACCAGTTGAGGGCTGGATTGAGTAAAGTATTTCGGGAGTTCAAAACCGATTTTGTGTTCTATTTGGCGGGAGCCGATCCTTATGTCGGTGATCGGTTGGGCTTGCTGAGCCTGAGTAAATCAGGATTGCGCAGCCGCGATCAGATCGTTATCGATTATTGTCGTGATCAGGAAATTGGCGTCGCGATCTCGATGGCTGGTGGGTACGCACCGGTGATAGAAGACATCGTCGATATACATATGGGGACGATTGAGGTCGCGTATGAACGCTATTTGAAGGATAAAATTGCTGTATGATAACGCGTGAGCGGAAACTCATAAACGCGAGCCGCTTCCCTAGTACGAGAAGCGACCCATGACGGTGAAAGTGATCTTCTTTGACATCGGCGATACACTGGTGAGCAAGAAAAAGTGGCTTCCGGAAGCGAAGCAAACAATGGCAAGTTGGCGTAGTGCCGGATTGCGAGTCGGCTTGATTTCCAACACCGGGAGTCTCTCGCGCGATGAACTCCAAAACCTGTTGCCTACCGATTTCGATTACGCTGATTTTGAGGAAGGCTTGATTTTGAGGAAGGCTTGATTTCTTCTGGAATTGGAATTGAAAAGCCGGCGCTGGCCTTGTTCTCGTTGGCCGTCCAACGCGCTAATGTCTGGCCTTGGGAAACGATGTTTGTGGTCGAAAGCTTGGCCGAAAGCTTGGCCGCCCATTCGGCAGGGATACTGGCTGCTAGGATCGGTGATTCGGCGGTAGATTATTCGGCTCTAGGAAAATGGGTTTTGGCTAATAGCTAGACCTTTTTATTTGAGTTGGTTCAAGGCTCAAGTGGGGCAACCATAGCCCGAATGCGTTTGCGAGGCAGAGCTCTTGTAGGCGGCACGCAGTCAAGGGGCAAGCGGTCACGCCTTCCAACGCTCTGCGTTTGGCACGGTCGCTTGCCGGCTAATCGTTAAACGATCTAACGTTTCGCATTTCAAATCAACAGGCCCTGCGGGGCGGGTTTCCATGGTTGCCTTCTGCTCATTGAATCAACAACTCCTTATGCGTTTGATTTCGATGGTCGCCTTTGGCTCGATATGTCTGAAAAATAACAGCCTCGTCGGATTTCCCTTTTTCGCTGCCCAGTCAACTAGCCAGACGCGAAACAAGCCATTCAGAGCGTGCACCGTTAAAAGTGTGTGGTAAGAGCTGGCTTCACGGGGCTGAATAATCCGTTAAAATAACCCCTTCTTTAATTGATGAGACAATCAGAGGCCAGGCTTCTGTTTCAAATTCATCCGAGCCAACTCGACTCCCAAGGAACCACAAATGTCAACGGTCACTACTGAGCAAGTCATGGTTGTAACGACTGAGTTATTCCGAGAGTGCGGATACTTTCAGGGCTTTTGTTCAGAGACGGATTCCTATCTCGGGACGTTGCTTGATGCCAAGAACACTCAGTATCTTCCTCGCGGGGAGATGGAAGAGGATCCAAGTTTCAAGCAGCTAATTCCCTACTGTATTTTCCAGTTCGTTGATGAGAACGGTGGGAAACATGTGTTTCAATACACGCGTGGGAGCGGCGGTGGCGAAGCGCGATTGCGAGCAAAAAAGAGCGTCGGGATCGGAGGGCACATTTCAACGCTTGACGCTGATGACCATTCACCCTACGACGAGGGTATGCGTCGAGAGTTGCAAGAAGAGATCAAAATTGAGACAGAGTACACGCAAGAGCTCGTGGGTTTGATTAATGACGACGAGACCGAAGTTGGTAAAGTCCACCTTGGGATCGTTCATTTGTTTAATGTTGAGCAGCCCAACATTGGCTCCCAGGAAACCGACATCGCGGAATCGGGATTCGTACCTGTGGGCGAGATTTTGGGCGATTTGGAGAGTTATGAAAGCTGGTCTTCGATCTGCATGCAAAGCCTGTTTGGGTAGTTGGGTAAAGTGGGGCGTTGGTTTTTGATAGTCGTCCGGTGTTTGGATTAAAGATGAAAACGGCGGTTATTGCGTGGCCTCGAGTCGATTGCCAGCCTTCGTCAAAACGGGTGTTGGGTGAATACCTTCAGGCGTTTATTTAAACTTGGCTGCAATTCGTTCATTCTTGCACCGAAGTCGGCAGTCGGACCACGCAATTGGCTGGTCTTTTGCGGTAAACGGGCGGCTTTCCCAGAAAAGCTCTGGACAATTAAACGCCGGTTACGAAAAATGACGAATACAGACATAATGAGCCTACGGGCACGTTGAGAGTTCATGACCTTCTAGAAGATCGACTAATCAACTAGTTCATGAGCCCCGTGGTCTGCTTAAAAGAGTTTTAACCATTTATGGGGATATAGATCGAATGAGTGTTACGGTAACGGAAAAAGCCGCCAAGGAAATTCAGCGATTTATCACTGAAGGCGAGTACGACGAAAACGCAGTTCTTCGAATTTCGGTCTCTGGTGGTGGATGCTCGGGTTTCAACTACGGCCTAAACATCGCATCGGATTTCGATGACACTAAAGACAATAAGACTGAGCAACATGGCGTTGCTGTCGTTGTCGACAAGAAAAGCGACTTGTTCCTAGATGGAACCGTTGTTGACTACTACGAAGGCATTGAGCAGCGTGGATTCCAATTCAACAATCCAAACGCGGCGAAGACATGTGGCTGCGGAAACTCATTCAGCACTTAATAATTGCTGAAACTAGATATACGAGAAAGCGACCAGCCGTTTGGCTCGGTCGCTTTTTTTGTTGAGCGGCTGTGGCAGTTAATTGAGAACGCCTGCCGGCTAATCGTTAAACGATCTATCGTCTCGCAGTTTATTTTCAAGCCCTTATGGGTTTGTTGAGTAAGGGGCGTTCGACAAATTACTGTCGAAGCCGGAGTCGCAAGACATCGGGAGAACCATCTGCGAATCCCGAACTGTTGCCAATCCGGCTACATCCAAACCGGACATTTATTGATCGAGCGATCCTTAGTGGGCCGAAGGCGAGAATGGTAGCCCGACGCGTCAGCGAGGACGAACAACCATTGAAGGCGAGCCACCAGCGAGGGCTCTCCCTCGCTGACGCATTCAGGCTACCATGGCTGCCGCTTAACTAGGCATTAAGTCACCAAGCCCTTTTGCGTCGGGTTGCCTTGGGCGCTGTCCGTCCCATCAGGAGATTACGATTTTGGCTGGACCGTGACCGTCAGCCTTGGGCCTGGTTCGGCAACGTCGATTTCAACGTCGATTTCAACGTCAAGGAACCGATGGATGGTATCGATTTGAGTTAGGCTGTGTTGGGTCAATGGCGTGGTCACGAATTGACTGGACTCACCGCGCTGCGCGGCGAGAGCCATTGGTAACAGCAGTTGGTCTGCAAGGTAGGGGCCGACTGGAACAGTTTCCATACCAAGGTATGACTTGGTTGATTTAAGTACATTGCGGGCGACGCGTTCGGCTGGAACGCCGACGGCGCCGAATCCGGTAAAAATCTCGCTGACGTTATCACTTTTGATTTCAATCATGACAACATTGCCAGGTCCATGCGGATTGGGGACTTCCAGCACGGTTGCGCATTTGGCGGACCATTGCATCTTGCGGACGATCGTATCGCATTCTCGTTGGCCGACGCTGGGGGCAAGGCTGGAAACGATCGCGGTGACATGGGGTTGGTATTTGCCTTGGCGAGTCGTCAAAGTCAGTCCTGCGAGTGGGCTGGGGTGGACTCGGACCGAAAACTTACCGCCACCGGCTGGGTAAAATCCAAATCGTTCGAGCGATGTTTCCAGTCGAGGTCCCATTCGCTCGATTAACGGCAGGTAGACCTTGGCAAGATAATCGTGGCAGGGCGCCATCGGGTTGTGCGTCCCGCCCTCGATTTCAACGCTGGACGCAGATTTGGCCATCATGAGAATTGGTATAACGGTTTGAGCGACGAGGGTTCCGCTTCCAGCCGAGCCGATTGAGAACTTGAAATCGCCGCCTCGAATGGGGCCTGGCTTGAACGAAAGGTGGTTGGATTTTAGCTCAGCGCCGGTAGTCGTACCGTTGCAGATCGCTTGCGCCGCCTTGGTAGCGGTGAGGTGTTGTCGCAGGAGGCCGGGTTTTTTCCGACCAGCCCGCACATTGGTGATCGTAAACGGCTTGCCCGTGATTGCACTCAGCGTGAGGGAGGAGCGAATGATTTGGCCGCCACCTTCGCCTTGGGAACCGTCAATTTCGATCATGGATATACTCGCTGCATGGGAGGCAGGGCCGTGGTTTGGTGCACGTCGATTTGCGAATCGGATAGAATTTCTAAAACGCCTCCCAGACCAACTGATTAATCAGGAGGTGGTCGACCGTCACGAAGTTCGCGCCCAGCTCCGGGTCCTCGAAATAGTCATTTACCTCGCTCGCCCCAAACGATGCTTACTCTCGTTGTCATTGACTTGAACAATTTCGCATTCGCCGAAGTGGTTCCCATCGCCGTAAGATCTAAGCTGGGTCATTTTCTCGGTGAAGTTCGACATGTGTCGAGTTTTTAGCAAGTCGAGCGAATTAGGTATCTGTCCCAGCCAGAAGGAATGTTAATCGACACTCTTTCGACGGAGCGAAAGGCGATCATCCCACTCGCTTGCGAGTCGCGGGGAATTCCTGGCTTTACTGCTCACGAAAAGGCATTACTTGCCGCCGCCGTCGTTGAACTCAGAAATGCCTTTGCCGTTGTTGAACATTTTCAAGAACGCATCGATCTCATCACTTTCGATTGTCTCGTTGCCATCGTAATCCATGTGCCCCACGTAGAGTGTGACTTTCCCAGGTGGCAATTCGTCGGTGGTGATGTCGCCGTCTTTGTTCTTGTCAAAATCGCGGACGTTGGCAAACATTTCATTGAGAAAGATTCCTGGGCGGGTGCCCAGGTTGCGGTTGGGTTTTAGATTTAGCGTGTACGACTGGGAGACTTCGGTGCAAAATGTCTCGGCATCATCACAGACCGTGTAGGTTAGCGTGATTGAAACGGGCGATCCCTTGTCGATCATTTTTGTCTTGACTAAGAACTGCCGCGGGTCCACATCTGCATCTGCTTTGACTTCGTCGGATACTAATTCTGAGTTTTCCAACTCCAGCTTGCCCTCGGAGTCGATTTGGATTTTGACTCGGCCAGCTCGGTTGTTCCAGTGGACGCCGTAAATCGGATCGAGGTAAACGCCTAGATACATTTCGCCTTGGCCGCTTGCGAACAGGCCGCTTGATCCCTCAACCCGAAGTTTGGCAAAGTGCGGATGGTCGCCGTTTTCTTGCGGC
>JBLINZ010000215.1:0-10110 GCA_047639375.1 Mariniblastus sp.
TGGCGGCTCAAACACTAAGCCAAAGCAAAGTATCTTTTTGACACCAAGCAACAAACGTCCGGTTTTCAGAATTAGGATTTGACCACCGTTCTCTGACGCGCTGAGGCAGGGCCTTCGCAAGTTCCCTGAGCGATCACCTCCGCTCGTGGGCATTGGACGGTGGATTTTGTAGAATTTCACTTGCAAATAATCGCTCAGTTCGTTCACGGCGGTGACGTAAAAACCTTCCTTTGGTGGCATCCATTAGACGGAGCTGTGACACATTTACCGCATGATAATTCCAAAACTCCGGACGAGAATGCGAATCAGGAAGTCTGTCCCCAGCTCGGATTGGTCGCCGCTCACGAGGAGTTCAGCCACGGAGTTCTGGTTGCGCTATTGATCACTTGGCCTTTCTTGCCCTTGAGGCGGCGATTCTCCTGCACGGAATGTGGGCACGACTGGAGGCAATTCAGGTGGTGGTGAGCGGGGCCGATAACCAAGCAGACCCGTAGATTCCGGCATCAATGCCGGAATCTACGTCAGTAATCCGGGGCGTGGGTGGGATTGTACTATATCATCGTCCGATGCTGGTCGCCTCCATTCGGGGCGGCGTTAGCCACACTTCCCGTTGTCGGACGCTGATAATTTTAACTTCACGCCTGTTAAAGTCGATTGGCGGCAGACCAGCATCTGGAGGCAGACCAGCAACTGGTGATTGGACAATGGGTATCCAACGATCGGCTCAATGGGCCGTTGCCTTTTCTGAGAAATAACGGCAAAATAGACTCATTGTAATGGGGGACCCGACTTACGGCTGTTCGGATCCTCTTTTTCTGTTTATCGATCCCCAACGTACTATTAGCGTGTCGCGGGATTTCCCTTTGACATCTGTCGCTTAAACGAGGTTAATTAATGACTCAGGTTCCGGAAATCGAGTTACGAGACATCTTGCTGTCCAACAGTTCGTTTGGTCCTAGTGAAATTAGTGTCATTCTCAGGAAAGTCTGCAATGACTATTCCCAGTATCCCAACCTCAAAGAGGTAACCGGAGAGCTTGAATCTCAACTTGAGCGAACACCCGCTACGTCGGTTCGATTGGGCGTTTGCCAATACATGATCGGCAACTATGAATCTGCGATTGCGACCTTGCTAAACGCGGATGGCGGAGCACTGGCGTACTTCTATCAAGGTAAAGCATATTTTGCGCTTGATAATTTTGACAAATCCACCGAGTGTTTCGAGTCAGCGCAACGTTCTGGTTACAATGCGGACCTGTGTCAGTTGGCGATTGCCGAAACAAAACGGCTGGCCAAAGACTTAACTGGTGCGATGGCCATCCTGGACAATATGTTTGGTCCGATTGAGCAAACCGCTGAGTACCTCTACCAGCGTGGTTCAACCATCGCGGCGATGAGTGACAACCCGGATGAAGTTTGCAAGTTATACGAACGAGCCGTCGAACTCGAAGACACGCACCATGGCGCCTTGTTTGGCTTGGCCTTGGAAAACGACCGACGCGGAAACGATGAACGAGCCATTGAGCTTTATCAACGTGCAGCTGCTTCGTTTCCAACAAGCGTCGGTGCCCTGCTGAACCTGGGTTTGATTTACGAAGATCACGATCAGTACGAGCGAGCGGCTAGCTGTTATGATCGGATCCTCGAATCGCATCCAACCCATGATCGGGCATTGCTGTACCGCGTCGACGCAGTTGCCTCGATGGACGAGAATTACGATCACGATCGTGAGAAAGTCCGTCAGCAGGTTGAGGGCGTGATGAGCATTCCGATCTCGCAATTCGAACTTTCGGTTCGCAGCCGAAATTGCCTACAAAAAATGGGCATCCTGACACTTGGCGATCTTTGCAATATCTCGGAAATGGAGTTGCTCAACAGTAAAAACTTTGGCGAAACATCGCTCGTTGAGATTCGCGAAATGATTGCCAACAAGGGGCTGATGATCGGCCAGAATGCGCATCAAAAAGACGACGCAGAAGAGCCTGTTGACCTCAGCCATCTGTCGCCTGAAGAGCAAGTCCTGCTGGACCGACCGATCTCCGACCTCAACCTTTCGGTTCGCGCCCGCAAGTGCATGACACGTTTGGGGCTGGCGACGATCGGCGAATTGGTGCGCAAATCGCAGGATGATTTGCTGGGATCCAAAAACTTTGGCGTCACAAGCTTGACCGAAGTCCGTGAGAAACTGGCTCAAGTCAACTTGAGCTTGCGTGGCGAATAGTGAAGGACTGGTTGAAGCGAAACTAAAAATCTAGAGTGGCCCGATGGCGTTTGCGATCGGGCCTTTTTTTTTAAGACGGAGGTCGGAATGAAACAAATGCTCATTCATCCGGTCTCCGAATTCCCCTCGGCTTTATGCCACTTTCTACGATTCCCGGTAGCTGTCACGCCAGGTTAGATTTCGAACGGGTCATGCGGCTGCAAATTTGCAGTGAACAAACATGCCTCAAGCGTTTGCTCTGCATTGAGAATACTCAAGCATAACTCTGCTTTTTCGGCCTAATCCTGCTTCGCCATACCTCGACTGACGCACTTGATACGATATTTTGTACTGCGAGCGAATACCGTGTGTGGGCTGAGATTCACTTTCTCACATTCGACTGGAATAAGTACGATGTACCAAAGCTGGCCAACCAACCAGTCGGAAAAGCGTCATACTTCACATCGTAGAGAGGTGACAATTAGTCTACACGTTGCGTCCCAATATTCCAGAAATTGTCCCATCAACTCATTGATTTGCCGAGTATCCAACGGGAGCTGAAAAACGACCCATTTCTTGATACCGGTGGTTCCGGCTCGTTCGGTTGATCAACGTGCTCCTCCCGCAGATTATCGATCCCGGGCGAATACGGACCATGCGAAAGTGTGAACTAGAATTCACAGCAAGTGTAATTGATTATAATGTTGGATCGGTCAAGGCAAGAGCCGGAACTTACATACAAGCTATTGAAAAGGAGTCAGAATTTGAATATTGAACGACAAGAATTCGATCGAATTGCGGAACTGATCCACAGTGATGCCAGTCCGGTCGGGATCGATGCAAAAAAGACGCATATAATAATTATTCACAAGCTGGAAGAGATCGAAAAACGATTGGCTGCAATCGAGGCCGCCGTCGCATCGCGGAACCAAACTGGATGAGTTGTGCGGAGACTTCTCGAACGAACCGTCACCCATCTGATTGTCCCCAACAGTCGTCGCGCGTGAGACACGTCAAAAAACCACCCGTTGATGACCGCCGAAGCAAAAACTCATACGTTAAGTGAATAGCCCAAACCGTGGTCATAAAACGTCGGAATCAGGTTGTTGGAACACTCGATCGCCGATTTGGCCATTTTGGTCATTTCCATCCCCATCAATGGAACCTTATTTGAAAAGCCAGTTCCGCTTCATCCTAATCAATCGCGTGGCATTGTTCTGGCGGTTATTATTGTTTTCATGTCCGAATTAAGCGACGTAAACCGATCTCCCAATAATAATCGACGTGAAGAGGCGGAGTGAGGCTGTTAGCCAACGATAGAATTGGCGGGTGCTAATTTGGGTTTGAGTTAACGAACGCCGACTGTTTAGTGGGATGAAGGCGGGCAAGTTTGGGATTTCTGGGCAGGCAGATCGCGGTGTCGAGCATGCTCTCAATGTGGCTATCCGATGCCGCAGGAGGATTTTGATGACAGTGGTCGTACTTCTCGCCTTATGGACGACAGCGACGGGCGCCCAACATTGGTACACTAAGGCCCCGCTATTCTTTCTGGCGATTGGTCTCCTCTGCCTTCAGTCGTACTGGCTCGGAACTGGAGACGTTAAACGGATCGAGTTCATCTCAACTGTTAGTGTGACGATTCTTGGGACCATCATTGGATTGACTATGAATTGTGTCCGAGGTGAACGCTCCCTGGACAATGAATAATCAAGCGTTTAGATGCTCACGCTTGGGTGCGTGGCATAGTCGGGATCCATGTGAAGAGATGCTGCAGCAATGCTTGGGTTGGCTGAATTAACCGTTAAAAAAATGGCCGCTGTGCATGGTCCATCCGACGAAAAGAAGTCAGCTAAATGAATAATTCAAAATACTTGCCGCTGGAAAGACTGAAAGTGGCCTCGCGTTCACAACTGATACTAGCGTACCTGTTGCTGCTTGTTGGTGGATGCGACTTAAACGGAAATGGGCTGCGTGAAAACCGTGAACCCGGGCCGATTGATGTATCCGTTGTCCCTGAAATGCTGGTAGGAGCCCAATATCGTGGAAGAACAGGTGTTGATGAGTACGACGACCTGGCGTGGGTCTTCGATAAGACGCATTTTCGAATTGTCGCCGGTCAGCGAGGCCTGCCCGCGGACCTTGTGACTGCATTGCTGCCTGCCGATGTGACTGGAAATCGTATCGATGGTCGCTGGAGCGTTGATGGCGAAGTGCTCACCGTCACGGAGCTTACACTCGACGGCAAGGCCATTGACCTACCGCCCCGAACATTGCGCGCGATGTGTACTCCCGTGGTTCGGATTCAGTCTGCCAAACACCAATACATGTTCGCACGTGGTACGGCGGAGTCAGCGTGGCGGCAAGGGGACATTCCCCAATGGCCGCCGGGGACAACCAGCGTATCCGGCAGCGTAAAATTCGACAGAAAGGGGCAAGGCTGGCTGTCGGTTGGTTACCGTGGCGTCATTGGAGAGACCGAGTTGATCGCCGATTCCGCGACCCTGAAATGGGAACCCGATGACACGGGCTACGGTTCAGCGCAAACGAAAACGTACGCTCCGCGGTTTTGCTTGCTACAACTCAACGGCAGCCAACCGTCGACCATGCAGTGCATGGCGCTTCCGCCGGGCATCTATTTCTTCTACGCGATGTGGGAGCCTCCCGACCCACGTTCGCTCGAAGGGAAGATTGTCGTTAAGGGGGAGCGATGGCGACTCCAAAACCAATTCGTCGCGAAATGGATTGTGGTCGATGATCGGCCCGTCGCGCCGGTGAACTTTGATCTTGTGGCCGCGGCTGATGGTGAGATCGAGATTCGCGTTCCAAAAAGCGATACGCTGCAGTCGGCTTTCCTACTGCCATGGGGGCTGGCTGATACGGACCCTCCGCCGTTGGATGCCGATGAAGCATGGCGCATGGCCTACTGGGCGGGGCATCAGATCTCCATCAATGCCGGAAACGGCACGTTTAAAAACCTGCCCGGTGGGCGGCACAGTCTGTTCCTGGTGGAACACGATGAACCAGCTCGCGACTGGGACGCGCTGACTGAGTTTCGAGTAACCGGCGAAACCATAGTGACGGTGCACGAGGGCGAGAAAGTTGAGGTGTCATTTTGAGCCGTCGCTTTTGGTCTGGTATTTACACAAGTTCGTCGTTCGGACAGTTATGAGCTTGATCCAAATGGAATCCAAATCGCAATTCCGATCACGACGTTTTAGATATCGGTTGCGGACGCTGTTCGCACTGGTTGCCGTTGGGGCCATTCTTCTGGCAGCTGTGAGGCCAATCTCCTATTGGCTTGACTCCACGCCGCTGGCGCGTTCAGTCTTGCGAATGAACGATGACCTTCCGAATACTGCCCAAAGCAATGGGGGGCCAATTACCGAAGAAAAAGTTCTCACCGCGATTGAATCCAAGCTATCACGAGGAAATGCGCCAGATAACATAAAGGCTACCCTGGAAAGAATTGCCAATTATCGTCGACTTCCATCCCGCTGTACCCTAGGAACGTTCGTGTATTACAAGGGGGCAGCTCTTGGGAAACAACCCATCGAGTGTCACGTTGTCGAGTTAAAGATTCCAACTGGGTCGACCACGAGCTTTATGCTTCACATCTGCGAAGTAGAAACAAGAAATCCAAACGTAACTAACATCCATGAAGCCTTTGAATGATTTAGTACGACGTACCATCGCATGCACCGGAGCGGCGGTGGCCGGCGGATTTTGAAAACAATGCCAACTCCCGCCGCCCGGTGATGCGGATCGTTAGACGCCAAAGATCGCTGTCAACAAATGACCGTTTCTGTGCACACGCTCCAGATCCGCCACGCAGACCTCACTGAACCTCCGCGGAAGCGGCCTGAATTTGTTTCGATTTGTTTCGCACCGCCTTAGATGCAAGAGAGCTCCCGGGACGTTTTACGGACCAAACACCGTCATGCTCACTGAAACCGCGATCTCGCGGGTCGATTCAGTCTTCGGAAGCCATCCAAATTCCTCTCAATTATAAAATTTCAACACCGAACAAGCCTTGGGCACGGCCATCTTTTCAGCGCCAGCAGTATCGTCAAAAAGACCATCATTCGATCAAAATGGTTCGGTGTGAGCGATGAAACCTGAAATATCAGAGAACTCCCGTGGTACGTGGAGCAACCGCAGGCTTCCACCATAGACGGCACTCCACTGCCGCCCGTGCGACAGGACTTGATCGATGTGGCCGAACTGGGAAGATACGATCTTACGACGGCCCTTATGGATATCCGCATCATGCGACCTCGATTGATCTTCGCACTCATACTTTTCTTCTCTGCTACCGCGTTCGGACAAGACGGCGTGGAGCCCGGCTTGAACAAGCCGACCGTTGATCCGGCGCCTCCCAAGCCCGCGACCGTGGACCCAGCCTTCGAGTCGCCCAAGGCTACGATGACAACATTCCTCGACGCGATGGAACGCTACAGCGACGAGCTGGTTACGGAGAACACCATCGCCCAACAGCAGATGCTTGATAAAGCCATCGGCACGCTCAAACTCACCGACGCCTCACGCGAGCGCGGGCCCGCGCTCGCCAAACGACTGCTGCTCACGCTCAATCGACTCGGCGAATTCCAATGGTATTACCTCTGGGACAAGGGCCAGGCCGAGGGACGCGAAGAAGAGACCTACTTCCCGCACGGGCGTTTTGACGGCGTCATCGCAGTGATGCCGGATGTCGAACCGAAAGGCTCGATCGTGCTCGCCAAACAACCCGATGGGCGCTGGCTTTTTTCGGAAAAGACCATCGCTGGGCTTGATGTACTGTTCCGATCGCTCGAGCCGCTGTCGATCATCGTCGGCGCTGACGCAGACGCCATCGCCGCTGAGAGTTGGCTGCGTCGGCAGATGCCCGACTCTTTGAAGCGGCACACGGTCCTTACTATCGAGTATTGGCAGTGGGTGGCACTGTTCGTGCTTATCTTCATCGGCGTGGCGATCGACCACCTCAGCCGCCTGTTTATCGGCATCGTCGCCAAGCGTATGATCCAGCGGCGCGGTGCGGAAGCCGACCCCGACAACATTCGCCTGTTCGTCCTCCCCGCCGGCAGGCTGCTCATGGCGGTGTTCTGGTTGTCGACTCTCTGGCTGCTAGACCTGCCCGGTGCCGCCTACCCGATCATCCATGGAAGCGCCCGAGTTTTCGCCATCCTCGCCACCGCGTGGGCGCTCTGGCGATTGACCGACCTAATCATCGAAGCTCTCCTCAGCAAAGCCGAAAAGACCGCCACCAAGTTCGACGACGTCGTTTACCCGATGATCCGCACAACGCTCCGTATCTTCCTTGTCGTCTTCACCATTATCTACGGCGGGGTCGCGTTGAACATCAACATCTGGCCTGCCATCACGGCGCTGGGAATCGGTGGCATCGGGTTCGCCTTCGCCGCCAAAGACACCCTCGAAAACTTCTTCGGCTCCGCCACCGTCCTCATCGATCGCCCGTTCGGCATCGGGGATTGGGTCGTCATCGGTGACGTCGAGGGCACCGTCGAGCAGATCGGATTTCGCTCCACGCGTCTGCGCACCTTCTACAACTCGCTAATCACCGTGCCCAACGCCAATCTCGTCCGCGCCGCCGTGGATAATTACGGCGCCCGCCGCTACAGACGGTGGAAGTGTCACATCGGCGTACAGTACGACACGCCGCCCGAAAAGCTCGTCGCGTTCTGCGAAGGCATCCGCGAACTCGTCCGCACCCACCCCTACACGCGCAAGGATTATTTCCAAGTCTGGCTGAACCAGTTCGGGCCGTCCTCGCTCGATGTCCTCATCTACGTCTTCCACGAGACGCCGGACTGGTCGACCGAGCTCCGCGAGCGCGAGCGGCTGATGCTGGACATGATGCGACTCGCCAACAAACTTGAAGTCGAGTTCGCCTTCCCCACACAGACCGTTCACCTTCACAAACAAGAGCACGACGTCCCCCACACCCCCGCCGACACGCCTGGCTCCATGACTGACCGACGCGCTATGGTCGAAGGCATCCGGACTGTCCACGACCTCGTTGCCAACCAGCCATGGAAAAATGACATGCCCGGCCCTGTCAAATACAAGCACGGTCCGACCCAATTGGACGGTGAAGACGACTCCCAGATCGAACAACGCAGTGCCGGGGGATGAGTTAGGAAATAGTTAGCCAATCGCTGAGGAGCATAACGCCCGCCATAACTAACCGAATCGGTATGCCTTTGGCGCGCTTGCCAGGACACATCGACAGCCTCCTGTCAGGTGCAATCCACTGCGACCTCGCTTACAGTTCGCGTTTCCAACTTTGCAAAAACGGACGACGTGAAGTTGCCCAGCGACATCAAGTTTGACCTTGGCCTCTGACGTCCATACAAGGCCAAAGGTTGTCCCACGCCCGCCAAACACTTCGTGCGTTTCAATGCACGAAAAGGGCGGACAGTAAGTTAAAACTTGCCAACGATCTCCGATGATCGGTCGCACTGACTCGCCACACCAGTCAAGCAAGAGACTCAATTTGGATTGGCGTTAATGAACGGTTCGCATACTCAGCCTACGGGATTGGAAAAAGGAAAAAAGTGACATCCCAAGACTCCACGGGCTCGCAAAGAAGCATCACTCCATTCCACGCAACTCCGAATTCGAACAAATCTACTTTTCGTTACAGAAAAGCTGTCAAGTCAATTCGAGTTCGCTAGAATGCTGTGAGCCTCAATTCAAAACCGGCCAAGAATTAATTCAATGCCAGAAAAACGACATGCAACACAGATCCTGGGATCAGTTCTAGTGGTTTTATTCTTAACGGCTTCAATCGCGTTTGCCCAAAATCAGGATCTAGAAAACGTTGATTGGCTGGAACTCAAACTTCGAGTTCAATCGCCAATTTCAACAGGTAGTGATCATTACCACCAGACTACCAAGGCAGTTAATTGGGACTTCGAATCGACAGTTCGCAACAAATTAAACGCGATCGCGGACTTAGGTCTGCTCCCCAGGTCTTGATCGGTGACCGACGAGTCATTCCGCTCGATGGACGTTGGCAATTTCGTATCGGTGATGATGAATCGTTTTCGAAACTTGCTTTGCCTCCGAAGTTCGCCGCTCCGACCGACATCATTTTCAACTAGCTGCGTTACGTGCACTGTCTCCAGAACCCGCTGTGAACGACGGCGTTGAGCAAAAAAAAAAACTTACGCGGAAAAGAAATCCCAAACGGCTCCGACACACAAGGGGTGGAAATTGGGTTAAAATAGTTAACAATCTTGACACGTCAGACCGAGCGATTTGTATTTTTAAAAACATTCGATAGCCTTGAATCAATGGTTTGACCCCTAACGTACGATCGACAGTACCCTCTATCAAAAAGAAGAATCAACGATGAATCCCATTCTGCTTAAGAAATGCAGCCAATTGGCGGTGGCGGTCCTCGTCTTTGCGTTCGCCCGTCCGGCCCTAGCTGAAGAACCGTTAAAGATATTTATCTTGGCGGGTCAGTCGAACATGGTCGGTCACGCTAGGGCGCATACAATTGCGACTCTCTATCAATCGGACGATCTCCGAGACAAGGAACTCATCCAATTGGTGTTCGACAAATCCAGCGGGATTTCCCAAAAGATATTCAAAGAACAATTGGTCCGGGGCAGGAAGATAGATGAGCTAACTGGCGGGATCTCCAATGAAAAGATCAAGTCAATGAGCGCGGGTCCGGAAAAAACGGCACTCTCTGCAAAGGTCAAAAAGCTCGTCGACGCCCATGAGGCCTACAAGGCAAAGGTTGCTTCGTCCTGCATCGTCTCGGATCGGGTCTATATTAACTCGATCGCGGATGGCAACAAGAAATCCGGCAAGCTCAGTGTGGGGTGTGGCGGTGACGATAAGAAAATTGGCCCTGAATATGCGTTTGGCCTCTCAATGGCA
>JBLINZ010000216.1:0-10088 GCA_047639375.1 Mariniblastus sp.
GTGCCAAACCGATCAAGTCAAGGTAGACGCGGCGAACAAGCTTCTCGGTTGCCGCCATCCGAGCTGGTTTCAATCCTTCTTCGGAAAGGCGTCTAGACACAAAATTGTCAATCGGCGACTGCAGCCGCTCGGTGTTGGCTACCGACGGGACCGCAGGTCTTTGAGGTGCGACATAGGACCAGTGCTTGCCCGCTTTGAAACCCTCGGGCCATTTGCCGCCTTGCTTAATCCATCGCCGCAGGATCGCGACTTGTCGCTTGGCTAAAGGATCACCAATTGCTGGCATGACTTCATCGTCGTCTCGAGGAAGCAAGATTCGACGAAAAAGTTCACTGTTGTCCGGATCGCCAATTTCAATAACGCCAGAGTTCAGAGTATCTTCTCGTTGATCAAGGCGAAGCCCACCTTCCTGTTTCCGCGTTCCATGACATTCGAAACAGGCGCGCTGCAGAATGGGATACACATCCCGCGCAAAATCGACAGCCTTGTCCTGACGATCGGAATTCGGTTGTTGGGCTAAAACCAGGGATCCAAAATTGCCCCCAGTGATCAGAATCGTGAGGACAACGTTGCTGGCAATACGCAAAAGTCTCATATCATTATTCCAAGCCGCGTTTCATTTACCGGTACCAGTTATAAAGCAAACTAAGGTGCGAAAAGCGCTCGTCAAGTATCTTTGTTGAGTTTGGAGCAGAATGCCGCCAAAGTTGACGCAAAGTAGCGTTCAGATCATCTCGTCGAATTTGTTTTGGTCCATTCCGCCAAGTTGAAGGTCTAATAAAGCGTGAATTGAACCCACTGGACTCATTCTAATTAAGCCGAACGAGAACACGAAAGTCAGCGGTTTCACTGGCGTCGCAAATCCAGTGCGAATTGCAGTTTTCAAAAAATTAATGCTCCGAAAAATCGTCATCCGAAATGCTTGTTTTTCGTCTTCAAAGATGCAGCACTTAACCTTCGCCGATGGTGCCTACAAGACAAACGATATCCATTCTTTCCAAGTTACATGGAATTGGGGACGATCAAAACTTCACCGGAAAACATATTTTTAAATTCTTTACGGTGTGAATCGGGGGCAACGGCAAGTGTAAATGACCTCCGGATTTTGGCGTCTCAATCGTGGTTTTCCCATTTCCATCGCCGTCGGCAGTCGCCACGCTGGCGTCTACTTGCCACGATGGCTTAATGCCGATCTTGGCATTGGGCTTGGATTCCCCCAGATCGCCGCAGCTGTTTGCTGCTGCAAAACCATTCCATCTCAAAAAATCCCGGCGACTACCAGTTTCTCTTTTGTCTCGGCGGGCAAGGTCTGTTGGGCTGACAAAGAGGTAGCCATCACAGAGAGCAGAGCGCAAATGGCTAATAACTGAACGGTTCTCATCGCTTTTCCTGTTCGCATCAAAAAAAAGTGAGCTTTGGAGCGGCGAAGAATCCATAGAAGTCCGCTTGTTCGATCAAGTGCTTTCCACATTTAAAAGCGTTGGTGGCGACTTTAACATTCGTCTTTGAAAAATTCTCATTTGAAATTGATTTCGAACGCGGGGAATTATTTGATGTGGGCGATATTATTGTTGCCTTCACGAACGATCTTCCGGGCGAAGTCAATCGGGTACATTAGCGTGCAGCGCCTCTATCAAATCACGGGTCTTTCAATCGCTACCGTAGATTCAAAGGGCGACAAGTAGTTTCAGTTTTTCTCGATTTGGACTGAGATTGGCTTCGCTTATCTGACGGCCGATGAATTCACGACTCCAGTTGAATAGTCCAATCGACCTCGCAATTTTTTGCGAGGCCTCATTGAAGAGACAGCATTTTGGTAAAGAGAATCTACTTTGGACACAACAACTCTTGGCTTTGGGAAACACATTGTCTCTATAGGAGAGGTTGGCGAAAACAGAAATGTTTCCGCAACAAAAGCAGCAAGGGCCGACTCCAATGAAACTTTTTTGATTTTCAAGAAAGCAACGGTGAAGACATCGCTTGTGATGAAAACGTCTAATCCACCAAGTCAAAGGCGAAAATCAAGTAAACCTGCAACGATAAACTAGAAAACTGGAGAGTTTGACGTGGCAAACCAAGAATTTTAAAAGATTTATGAGAATTAGATTTGAGTAATTTATTCTAATAGCTGAAAATAATGAAAGCTCGTTCTGCATCTAATAGTCAAGCGAATCGCTCTACCAAAAGAGCAAGATGTCCCGACAACAATATTGCTGAAAGAATCAACAATGCTCAATCGTCGAAGAATGCTCCAAGGAGTAGCAACTGGCATGGGTGCCGCATTTGGCGCATCTCTCGCTTCCCGATCGCTTCTGGGGGCACCTGTTTCAGGCAACTCGACTCCCAAGCGAATCATTTTCTTCATGCAGAACCAGGGATTCGATCCGAAAACCTGTGTTCCCGATGGAGTGCGAAGCAGCCGATCACTGGCAAAATTAAAACTCCCTGAGCCCATTAGCGCGCTTGAGCCCTTCAAAGATCGCTTGCACATCATCAGCGGACTGCATGGTCGCCATACCAGCCCGTCCCATAGTGCATTTTTTGGTGCACTTGGTGGATACCGAGGAAGCGACGGTGTCCCTCCCAGTGCTGCCACCATTGATTACGAACTCAGTAACGTTCTGCCGCAGACGCTATTGCCGCATCTTTGCATCGGGATGGACTCGATCGAAAACATGAAGAGCAAGCCAACGATCGCAAGGCTTTCCGCCAGCGGCGCGGGGCAACCGATCTTCATGCATTCGAATCCGAATCATCTCTACCAAATGTTGTACGGTGGTATCTCCAAAGGCGACATTCGGCTTCAACATGAAGCGCGTTCCAATTTGCTAAACCAAATTGAAAACTTTGCCGCTTCAAAAGGACAATCGCTTCCGTCGACCGAGCAACAGCGATACGGGCAATTCGTACAGGGATTCAAGGATGTCAATGGTCTCCGTGATCGCCTTGATACGGTGTCCGATCACTTGCGTAAATTTGCTCCAAAGGTTGATGAGCGATACACCAAACCAGAGTTTGAAACCGACTGGCACGATTGCTTGCTCGACCTTGGAATTTCGGCGCTAACTTCCGGTATCACCAATACGCTTACCATCGGATCCGGGCGCGGCGAGATTTTTGGAGCCTGGAAGGGGCTGGGCATCGAGCAACAAGGACACAATCTGGGTCACATGGATCAGCCCGACAATCCCATCTGGATCAAGATCCGGCAATATAACTGCCGCATGCTTGTGAAAATCATGGAAGCTTTGGATAGCGTTCCAGAAGGGAGCGGCACCATGATGGATCATACCTTGATCGTTTACACCAGCAACAATGCGGACAAGCAACACACCAACGGAGCGAATTGGCCGGTTATGTTGTTGGGTAACTTTGACGGTTCATTTAAGACCGGATGCTTCACTCAACTGGATGGCAAGCGACCTATCAACGCTTTGTATACGACGCTTCTTCGGGCTGCCGGGCAGAACGTTGATAGCTTCAACATGAATGATAAGTTAGCCAAAAAGTTTGATTCCGGTTCCGGTCCGCTCAAGCAAGTTCTGGTTTAAGCAGTCGTTTCCCCTGGTTTTCGTTCAGTCAGTCGGTAGCTCAAACGAGACGACTGTTGGAAGAGAATTCAATGTGCAAAGCTGCGAGTGGTTACAAAACGATCCGCTCCGGAACAAGCTCGAATCCCGGCAAGAACGAAAAATTTCTATGAAAACTCAATTCTCGACCTGGATTGCTGCATTCGTCACGCTCTCTTGCTGGCTGTTATCTTCAGCAGCAGTGGGTGACGATTATGGCCCTGGACAAAAGTTCGACAAAGGCTTTGAAGGCTTTGCAAAACCGTTTCTCGCCAACCACTGTGCTGATTGCCATAGTGGGAAAGATCACGAGGGTAGTCTTTCACTTGATGAGCTTGGACCTGTCGACGAAGTCAACGCGGCGATGTGGAAAAGCATCTGGGCGCAGGTCACCTTGAAGGAGATGCCGCCCAAAGATATGGATCAGCCAGAGGTCGTTCAGCGGCTTGAGTTTTCGGACTGGATCGTGGGTGAATTGACACGCGTGATGCGGGACAAAGGAGGATTTCATGCCTTGCTTGATCCGGACAAAGGCAACTTCGTCGATCACGAGCTCCTCTTTGGGCCACTACCGGATGGATTAAAGTTGGTGCCAACTTCGTCGCCGGCGCGGATCTGGCGTGTGACGCCACAGGAACACATCACCCGCTTGAACGAATTGATCAACAAGGAACCGGAATTCGATCCCTCGAAGCCCGGCGTCCGCACGCATGGCGACGTTGTTCCGACCAACCACGGCGGTGAACTCAAACTCTATTTTGGCACCGATCGCATCATCGCTTGGCAAGGCGGGACCGTGGCTTATGCGACGTCTGTTAAAAGCTTGCCGGCCATCCTTTCTTCGCCGAGACATCACGGGCTCGAAAACTATTCGAACTTTTCTTCGGTCAACAGTGCCGAAGCGACACAGATCATGAGTGCTGCCGAGGACATCATCCGATATATGGCCTATGGCCCGCTCAGCATTGCGGAGCCGTACCAGATCTCTGACGATAAAAAAACGATCGAAGAAATCGCAGAAAAGGGTGGATCGAGCGACATTCGCGGCTTGCCCACCAGCATCGTCTACAGCACCAAGGTTGCGCGACCTCTGACCCCGGTTTACGAACTTATGAAAGAGGAAAAAGTCACCGACGTGCGATTAACAGCTGCGGTCGATTACTTGTTCGAAAAGTTAACATTCCGGCCACCAGTCAAACGCGAGTCGGATCATTACTTGAAGATCACAAAGCAATCCATTGAAAAGCTTGGCAAGGAAGACGGCGTTGCTCTCGGCCTCTCGTCCATCTTCCTCGATCGCGATGCACTCTTTCGACCGGAACTGGTTGAAAGCGGTAAACCGGATCGTCACGGTCGCGTCATGATGCAAGACTGGGAATTGGGTTTGGCGGTCAATCACGCTCTGCAGTACATCAAGCCGGATGCACAACTTCGTTCGGCGATTGTCGACGGGCGCATGCGTACCAAAGAGGATGTCAAACGCGAAGTCGAGCGAATGCTGGCTGATGAAAGTATTCGCAAGCCCCGCGTTTTGCGATTCTTCCGCGACTATTTTGACTACGATCTCGGTGGATACATCTGCAAAGACGCCGAGGCGCTCGCCAATACGGGCGCGCAAACAAGAGGCGTTTCTCACTATCGAGCGATGTTTGACTCAGCCGCGGGCACTGATCGACTGATAGAGTTGATTTTGCGGGAAGACAAAGATGTCTTGAAGCAGTTATTGACGACCGACAAAATCGTAGCCACCAAGAACGACAATACTTATTTGGGCACGCAACGCACAAAGAAAGAAAAGAAGGACGCAATAGCGGCCGCTAAGAAGACGGCAAAAAAAGCAACAAAGAAAGAACTAGCAGAGTTGGAAACGGCAGAAATCGAGTTAGCCGAACTTGAGAAATGGTTGAAAGCCAATCCGGACGAGCGCCGTGGTAAGAAGAATGAGCTCGCTGCGAAAAAGAAGGCCGTCACAACAGCAAAGAGAACGGTAAACCAGGCAACCAGAAAGAATCGCGACGTCAACCACAGCGTTAATCTGGTCAACCTAAAAGGCGAGAACATCTTCGCTCGTGTCAGTCGTCGTAGTTTCGGCAACGGGACGATGAAGCCGGAGCGGTTTCTGGCCACGGTGCCCGAAGGCCAACGACTGGGCATTCTTACTCATCCCAGCTGGCTTGTTTCTCATTCGGATGCCATGGACAACCACGCTATTCGGCGCGGAAAGTGGATTCAAGAACGGCTACTCGGTGGAGGTATTCCCGATGTGCCAATCACTGTCGACGCGATGCTGCCAGATGAGCCTCACAACACATTGCGAGAGCGTATGCGGGTCACGACGGAGAGCTATTGCTGGACTTGTCACAAGAAAATGGATCCGCTTGGGCTACCGTTTGAAATGTTCAATCATGCGGGAATCTTCAGAACAACAGAATTAGACAAACCTGTCGACACCGCTGGCGAGATCATTGACTCTGGCGTACCTGAGTTGGATGGCAAAGTTGCTAACGCCATTGAGATGATCCGAAAGTTGGCCGAAAGCGAACGGGCCGAACAGGTCTTCGTGCGTCACGCCTTCCGATTCTGGATGGGTCGCAACGAAACTCTCAACGACTCGCCCGTTTTGCAGAATGCGCATCGTGCTTACAAGGAGAACGGAGGTAGCATGAATGCGTTGATCGTTTCACTTCTCACTTCCGACGCGTTCCTCTACCGAAGCAGAAGTGACTTCGCGTCTGCTGATGGGAAATAAAAACTTCGCTGCGAGTGGGGAATTTCTTGGGAATCGCGATCCGGAATTGAAATTCTGCGCAAACTATTACTCGATAAAATGCACTTCCTGTACGAGAAAGACAACCGCCGTGTTATTGAGATCATTGGCCGTCGTTGGCCTGACCTTCGCACTGACTTCCATCTCACTGGGGCAGGATAATTGGGCGGATCATCGCGGCCCAGAACAAAATTATCATCTGACTTCGAACACGGAGTATCCAAAGAAGTGGAGCGTTGCCACCGACGAGGGCATTCTCTGGCGGGCGCCACTACCGGAGACGGGTCACAGCGGAATTGCCGTGCTGGATGACAAGCTTTTTCTAACCTGTTTCCGTCAACTCACGTCTAAAGACAACGAGCGCAAAGGTACTTGGGCCTCCGAAACGCGTGGTCATTGTCTGGACGCTGAGACCGGGAAAATTCTTTGGAGTTGTGATCTTCCGGGTAAGCGACCCAATCAAGTCAACGGGACGTTTACGGACTCGACGACTCCAACGCCGGTGACCGACGGCAAGCATGTCTGGTTTGTCAACGCTGGTGGCTTCATGGCTTGTTATTCCGTTGAAGGGAAACTCGTCTGGGAAAACGAATTTGAGGTGCGCACCAAACATTCGGCAAAACAATTTCAGCCTTTCCTGCACGAGGGCAACTTCTACTACGCAATGATGCGAGACACGAATGATCCAGTGCGAAGACCGCAGACGGCAAAGGATTGGGATAAAAACAGCAAATCCGGATGGCCATGGATGTACGTCCGGGGTTTCGACGCGCTTACTGGAAAGCCGACAAGAATCCTGCCCCAAGGTATCACCGTACATAGCAAAGGTGCCTTGGGAATGTTGGAGGGTCAGACTGTGTTGCTTCACGCCAAAGGGGGCGGTCATAGCCCTCCAGAAAAACCGTTTGGGGTCAGTCTCTCCAAGTTAAACCCCACTCTTGATCTGGTCTGGGAAAGACCTGATCTTTACTTCGAAGGTACGCACTTTATTGATCAGAAATATGCGTACTGTTTTGATAAGAAATCGGAATTCTTTGTTCTCGATCTTGCGAATGGCAAAACCGTCAAACAAATTCGCATTCTAGGCAAGGGCACGTTTATCGGGTTCGATGAAGAAAAGGAAGAATATAAGAAACCTGTCGAAGTCTCCACTCTGAATTTGAAACGACTTCTGACGCATCGTACGAATATCGGTGTCGGCAAGTATCATTTCTTTATGGGAGGAACTCCAGGTATCCTGGGTCGAATCGATATAGAGTCAGATGAAGTCAGTTATCTCCAAGTGCCCGTTCAAGTTGTTGTCGAGAACGGCAAGAAAAACTTTTCCTGGAGTGAATTCGAATCCGGAGACGAAACTGGCTCCGGTTTTGTTGTCGAAGGCGACAAACGTCGTCTCAGCCATGGCTACGGACACATTTCAGCAGCGACGCCGATCGTTGTAAACAATCACATCTATTTTTCCACCGTTCTCGGCACGGTCTATATAATCGACGCTACGGCCGAACGCTTTGATGAGAGTGCTTTGGTGTCGGTAAACGACCTTGGTCTTCCGGGTAAGACCTGGACATTGGCGCCATTTACTGCAGCCAATGGTCGTCTCTACCAGCGCACCAGTCGAGAAATCATTTGCATCGGAAAGTGAATTTTGGTTGACGGCACTGATCAGCTATCATATCGCGTTGTGTTTCTTGTTATCCAGTGGCCCATAAAAAGAACATTCACTTTTGTCTGAATTGACTTCTACGTTTCAGTTTCTGATGACTCCAACTTCGTTGTTGTTGATGGCGCTCGGGACTTCGCTCGGTGTCATGGTCGGCGCGGTCCCTGGGCTCACCGGAGCGATGCTGATCGCGTTAACATTGCCGTTGACGTTCTCGATGGGTGGTGAGTCGGCATTGGTATTGTTGATCTCGATGTACGTCGGCTCGGTCAGCGGTGGGATGATCACAGCAACCTTGTTGAGAATGCCCGGGACGCCGGCTTCGATCATGACAACGCTCGATGGCTATCCGATGGCCAAGCAAGGGAAACCGGGCCGCGCTTTGGGCCTTGGTGTTGTCGCTTCGTTTGTTGGTGGGATGATTTCCTGGGGATTCCTGGTGGCATTAGCCGCGCCCATGGCTGCTTGGTCGACAAAGTTTGGGCCTTTTGAGTTTTTTGCGTTAGTCATGATGGCGATGGTTTTGATTGCCTCGGTTGGAGGAAGCTCATTGATGAAAGGGCTGTTGTCGGGGTTCCTTGGCATCCTCGCCACGATGCCGGGCACGGCTCCCGCCACAGGCCAACTTCGATGGACGTTCGGCTCGCATGCGATGGACGATGGTTTCAAGCTCCTGCCAGTACTGATTGGACTTTTTGCTGTCAATCAGATTATCCGGGACATTGTTCATCTGGACGAGCCGATGGAGAAAATCGAACTCAAGCGAGATGGCATGTTTCTCAGCTTAAAAGACTGGCTGAAGAACCTGACTAACCTGGTGCGATCATCGGTGATTGGAACTTGGATCGGAATCTTGCCAGGCATTGGCGCCAATGTTGGCAGCGTTGTCGCTTATGCGGCGGCGCGAAGCATGTCAAAGACACCTGAGAAATTTGGTCACGGAAGCGAAGAGGGAATCGTCGCTTCGGAATCGGCCAACAATGCCACCGTTGGCGGAGCGCTTATCCCGTTGATCGCGATGGGAATTCCAGGAAGCGTCATCGATGCGATCTTGCTCGGGGCGTTGGTTATCCACGGTTTGCAGCCAGGTCCCCTGTTGTTTGAGCAAAACCCTGAGGCCGTTTACGTCGTTATGGGAACGATGTTTCTGTCCAACATATTCATGCTGGTTTTTATGCTGCTGTCGTTGGGCTGGTTATCGAAGTTGGCTTCGATTCCACGTGCTTATTTGTTGCCAGTTATCCTGACATGCTGCGTGATCGGATCGTTTGCGCTTGGCAATCGAATGTTTGACGTTTGGGTGATGCTTGGTTTCGGTGTGTTTGGATTCGCGATGGAAAGAATGAAGATTCCCCTCGCACCGTTTGTCATTGGATTCGTCCTTGCCCCAATTGCAGAAGAACATTTATGTGCAGGATTAATGCAGACGGGCGGCAGCTACTGGCCGTTGATAACACGCCCCATTTCGTTGACTTTCTGTGTCATTGCGGTGCTCTTATTGTCATTTTCAATCGCGCAACACTTCAAAACAAATTTAAGAAGTTCAGATGAATAAACGTCCCAATATTCTTTGGTATTGTACGGACCAGCAACGCTTCGATACGATCGGCGCTTTGGGTAATCCTCATGTAAAAACGCCCAACATTGACCAACTGGTAAAGAACGGTGTTGCGTTCACGCACGCGTATTGTCAAAGCCCAATTTGCACGCCCAGCCGTTCAAGTTTCATGACGGGATTGTATCCGGCTCGCGTTCGCAACACTCGCAACGGTAATGATACGTTTCCCGATGATCCGCCAATTATCAGCAAACTGATTGCAGACGCCGGCTACGATTGCGGGATGGTTGGCAAATTTCATTTGCAAAGCTCGGGGCATCGCACGGAGCCTCGACTTGATGACGGGTTTACGTTCTGGAAATTCAGCCATGCTCCGAGGGACGATTGGCAGGAAGGACATGACTATGCTGACTGGGTCCGCGAGAATGGCGGCGACTTGGACGCGATGCGACAAAGTGAGGAACGTGTCGCGCCGGAATTTCATCAGACCACTTGGGCTAGTGAGCGAGCAATCGAGTTTATTTCAATGGATCG
>JBLINZ010000217.1:0-10077 GCA_047639375.1 Mariniblastus sp.
GTCGATTTAAACGAATCGCAAGCTCATCGCATTTCTGCTGGCTTTGCCGGGATGCTTCTTTTTCGGTTGTTAGATTTAACATCGTCTCGTGAAGTCGGGCACGAAGTGCGAGCGTGATCAACCAGGGAATCAGGACGACGACTAATATGGCCAATCCAATCGAGAGCCAACGCAAGTACTGAATGCTGTGATTGGCTTGTTCAGCAGATTCTTCCAGCTCACTCGCTAGTTCACTCGTGGTTTCTAGTTGCTTCGACAGTTTATCGTTTTCGTCATCCGATTGGTAAAGCTCAGCATTGCTCTGCGCCAATTGACGGGCTTTGAAATCCGCAAGTTTTTCATTTGCTTTAACAATCTCGAGCTCATTCGGATCCAAGCTCCATTTCAGAATTCGTTCTTGATGGGCCACATCTTTCAATTCACTGAAAACCCAATAGGCATGCCGGTGGAACAGTTCTTGCGAAGATTGCGAAAGCCAAGCTAAAGCGGATATTTGCTCAGCCTGCTTGATGTGCAAGGCAGCCTCTTGAGGCCGACCCGCAATCCGCTCCAAAGCTGACATCTCAGTGTGTAAGGTCAAGGCGATTTTGGCGGAGCCGATCGCTTTCGCTTGATCCAATGCCTTTACAAAATTACCGCGGGCATTGTCGAAATCTCCCTTCCCCAGATAGACATGGGCAAGGTTCTGATTGCAACGAATCGTCATCCAGCCCACATTGTTTTCCGCCAAAGCACGGGTCTGCTCAAGCAGCTCGATTCGAGCATTCGGCTTCTTCCGTAACTTAGGATCCAGCGTTCCAAGGTACGAATCGATCGTCGGCCCCAAGAGAAACTTGGCATCCTCGTTGTTGCCTCGGATCGACTTGCGGCCTGCCGCAACTTCAGTACTCTCCAAACGTTGCCCTAAACAAGTCACCCGAACCAAGAGAGACAACGACTTCTGCTGATCGACCAAGGCTGCATCCGTCGACCCCAGAGCGGCGTCTTCGTAATTGCGAATCAACGTTTCGAAATCAGTCCCACGTGATTGGAACCAGATTTTTGATTGAATCAAACCGGAGTAGTAGTACAGCTGAAGTTCCGGAGAAGCGTCTTCGAGCAGCGGGGAATGCTCATCCAGAATGATCGGCCGTCCCGTAACAAGAGCATCAATCGCCTCGACTTGTGCGGAGGCCACAAATATCAGCCGCTCATTGGAAGTCAGTTTGGCTTTTTCCAACGCTTCTAAGCTAACGCTGAAAGCCGACTCTAAACTGCCTTTTTGACGCAACTGATTGGACTTGCGAAACAATTGAAGCACCGACCGCTCAGTCACAGACTCCCTGCTTGGGAGAGAAAATTCGTGGCCATGAACGAATTTTGGTGACTGAACCATAAGTCCGCCAGCCAAAAGAATGAGTGCTCCGGATATTGCGGGAAGCCACTGCAAGTTCCTGCGCATTGTTATCCGTCCGTGAATTGAAGCAAATTGTTTTGGAGGAACAGGGGTGGGCGAAACTTTCAGGGACTGCTTCTACTACCCAAATTCTCACGAATATCCAACACATCGCAACGTGGATTCCCATGTTTTATCAGTAAACAACGAGGGATTGGAGCCCCAGCCTCATCTCCGACTGAAGAACAGGAACCCCCGAAAACCCTCACCCTCACCCTCGCCCTCACCATACCCCTCACCATACCCTCTCGCCATACCCCCTATTCCACCTATGCCAATCCGTCGCGAGGCCGTTATTTCCCCAGAGTAATGGGCGCGATTGGACGTTTGAGATGTCGATTCAACGTAAATCGTCTTTTTGTCGGACTCCTCAAATTGAGACTCAGTTCCCGTCGAGGGATTCCGAATAACAACAAACGTCCAGGTAGATGCGACGAATTGACTTCAATACGCGAATCATTTCGTTATCAACGTTTTAATAGGCGAGCAAGATCTTCAACAACCCCTTTGATCTGTTGCACAAGGCCACCGCATGTCTTCTGTAAGCCTCAGATCCGAATGATTTCTTCGAAGCGCTGCTTCAAATTCGAATGAATTTGGCTTGCCAAGATCTGGCGACTGCATGTGATTCCCGTGAATCGCGCACGCCAGTGCTTGCGCGGACTCCTCGGGCGAAAAATTCTTTTAGATTCCTTTCAGGAGATGTAAATGTTGAACGCAAAAAAGATATTCTCGGCTGCGTTGTTTGCGCTGGTAGTTTTGGTCGGCTCAAACCAAGTGCAGGCCGACACGGGTACGTACGAGATGGGACCGTTCTTGGTCTATGGGATGGGAGGGACTGAGGCGGAGGCTGAGTCAAATGCCTACGGCGAAGCGTGGGACATTATCGCTGCGATCGAGTCCACTCTGGGGCCCGATGAATGGGTCAGTGATTTCGTCGTTGAGGATGAAGGCCTGGTCACACCGACGATGTACTCGCTGAAATTCCACATCGTGATCACCTACACACTCCCTGATTTGCCGATCAAAGGTGGTTCCCCAGGCAACTAAACGACGTATTTTCTACGTGTTTAGACCAAAGTTTCCTTCTTCCCGATAGCGACTCCAAAACAAGCAAAAGCCCCACCTTAAATCAACACTCTCAGTTATCTGAGAGAGCCTCTTGATGGACGATCGACGCTGACCAGGCGGGCTGATCTAAAAAAAAACGCGGCGGAAGACATGCTTCCGGCCGCGATTTATTTTGCTCGAACCTAGACAACTGTTGATTCGCGATTTTCTATCTCGACGAACTCAACATGGTCAGGGCCGATATATTGAGCGCCAGGTCGAATCAATCGATTATTAGAACGTTGCTCAAAGACGTGAGCAGCCCACCCCGTCACCCGCGAAAGCACAAAAATCGGCGTGAACAAGGCGGTTGGAATCCCTAAAAAGTGGTAGACCGAAGCACTATAAAAGTCGAGATTGGGGAACAGTTTCTTCTCACGCCACATGATCTTTTCGATCCGCTCAGAAACCGGATAAAGGACCGTGTCCCCGTTTGCCGTAGCCAGCTCTTGTGCCCAGCGTTTGATCACGTCGGATCGTGGATCCGAGATGGTGTAGACGCGATGGCCAAACCCCATGATCAACGATTTGTTGGCCAACATTTCCATGATCCCGGCTTCCGCCTCGTCAGCTGTCTGGAATTTCTCAATCAATTGCATGGCGGCTTCGTTCGCCCCTCCGTGCAGGGGGCCGCGCAACGTGCCGATTGCACCCGTAATCGCCGAAAACAAATCCGAAAGCGTTGCCGTGCAGACGCGGGCGGTAAACGTTGACGCATTGAACTCGTGTTCGGCATACAGAATCAACGAAACGTCCATGACTCGACGATGCAAATCCGAAGGCGGGGCATCATGCAAACGGTCCAGGAAATAACCAGCAATCGATTCCTCGGCTGAATCAAAATCGATCTCAACTCCGTCACTCACGTACCGATACCAAAAAACCAAAATCGACGGCAGGCAAGCCAGTAGTCGCTCCGCTTTTTCATGCTGCTGCTGAAACGACGTTTCCGGCTCCAGCACGCCTAGCATCGAGCAACCCGTTCGCAGGACATCCATCGGATGAGCGTCGGCCGGAATCGCTTTCAGGGTTTCGCAAAGTGCCTTGGGAAGTGAGCGTTGGTTGACCAAACGCGACTGGAAGCTATCAAGCTCTTTCTTCACAGGCAAATGCCCATGCAGCAGTAAAAACGCAACTTCTTCAAAAGTAGCTTTTTCGGCCAAATCGTGAATTGAGTAGCCTCGGTAATTCAAGCCCTTGCCTTCTTTGCCAACGGTGGCAATGGCTGTCTCTCCGGCCACAACACCAGCCAATCCGCCAGTTTTCTTTTTGGTACTCATGCGTGGTTTGCTTTCTTCAAAATTGCGTCAATTTGTTGTTCGTAAGAATGGTAGTTGAGCACGGAATACAAGTCCTTGCGAGTCTGCATTTTGTCCACCACGTCGGCTTGGCTGCCCGTTGTCCTGATGGTTTGGTAAACCGAATCAGCGGCTGCGCTCATCGCGCGAAACGCCGAGAGTGGATACAACACGATCGCGACGCCCACGGCTGTCAGCTCCGCAACCGTCAGCAACGGGCTCATTCCAAATTCTGTCATGTTGGCCAACACGGGAGCCGTCAATGCGCCCGTAAATTTTCGATATTCGTCTGGGTCGGTGATGGCCTCTGCAAAAATCACATCGGCACCGGCTTCGATGTATCGCTGACAACGCTCGATCGAAGCGTCCAATCCCTCGCTCGCCAACGCGTCAGTGCGAGCCATGATCACAAACGATTCGTCCGTCCGAGCGTCAACGGAGGCGTGAATTCGATCCACCATTTCGTTGGTCGATACGATCGACTTGTTGGGCCGGTGGCCACAACGTTTTGCCGCTTGTTGGTCTTCAATGTGCATCGCGGCCGCACCGGCTTTGATGAACGCTTTAACAGTTCGTGCAATGCACAACGAGTGCCCCCATCCGGTATCGGCATCGACCAACAATGGCAAATCCGTGATCGACGTGATTCTCTCAATATCGACAACGACATCACTCATGGAAGTCATGCCCAAGTCCGGCATGCCAAAAGAAGCATTCGCGACGCCAGCGCCTGACAAATAAATCGCTCGAAATCCAGCTCGCTGGGCCAACAACGCCGAGTAGGCGTTGATCGCACCAGGAATCTGGAGCGGCTTTTCTTCCGCGAGAGCAAGGCGGAATCGGGCTCCTGGAGTTAGTGGCATGTCGCGTGGCTAATGATTGGGGATAGTTTTCACTCGTGGCGACCACAAGCGTTCATGCCTCAATTATTTAGCATCTGAACCACATTCGCTAGGCGTCGGTGCGTGATTTCAGCCGCCGAAAAAAACATCCCAAGGGGGCCAGGTTTGGCTTTGACAGATTGTGTTTGCAAGTTACTCTGATCTCTACTTTGACACTTTTGCGATACAAAACGTCATGATCCTGCTATTCACTTGCTTGGACAAGCCAAGTCAAGGATGTGTTGGAGTTGATCCTCGCAGACGTCCGCTTTATGGACGTCAATGAATGTCAACGGAAGGCCTAACGACGGTCAGTATTAAATCGTAGTTTAACGCAGTTTAACGCAGTTTAACGCAACCACATTTTGCGGAAGAAAAAATGGCAACGGCAACCAATTCTCGGATCGCTGCAATTCAAGGCGGTGAATTCTCAAAAGACATTCTTCGCAACACAGCGCCCGCCCGACTCTACGAAGAAGCGATTCTTTTCGATAACGGTCGAATCACCAGCACGGGTGGTTTAGCTTCATTGTCCGGTGAAAAGACGGGACGTAGCCCAGGCGACAAACGAATCGTCAAACAAGCCAGTATCGATGATGATGTGTGGTGGGGCGAAGTCAACATCCCGATGAGTGACGACTCGTTCGCCCAAGTCAAACAGCAAGCGGTTGAGTTCCTCGATGAGTGCGAGCACTTTTACGTTCTGGACGCGTTCGCGGGCTGGGATCCAGATTGCCGACTCAAGGTTCGGGTGATTTGCTCACGGGCCTACCATGCACTCTTCATGCACAACATGCTGATCCGTCCGACCGCCGAGGAACTTGCTGATTTTGGCGAGCCGGACTACGTGATCTACAACGCTGGTTCATTGGCGGCCGACACGTCGATTGATGGAGTTGATTCCGAGACTTCCGTGTCTCTGAATTTTGACACTGGGGAAATGGTAATCCTGGGAACGGAATACGCCGGCGAAATGAAAAAAGGCGTGTTCACCATCATGAACTACCTGATGCCGAAACGCGGGATCCTTTCGATGCATTGTTCATGCAACATGGGAGCCAAACATGATGTGTCGTTGTTCTTTGGACTCTCCGGAACTGGCAAGACGACGTTGTCTGCCGATCCCAGTCGCCCCTTGATCGGTGACGATGAGCATTGCTGGAACGAGACGGGGGTCTTCAATATAGAAGGCGGCTGCTATGCGAAATGCATCAACCTCTCAGTCGACAAAGAGCCCCAGATCTTCAATGCGATCCGATACGGTTCGGTGCTTGAAAATACGATCCAAGATCCCCTCACCCATGAGGTCGACTACGACAATGTTTCAATCACCCAAAACACACGTTGCTCTTACCCAATCGAGTACATCGACAATGCCAAGATCCCTTGCATTACCGATCCGCCTAAAAACATCGTCTTTTTGACCTGCGATGCGTTCGGCGTTCTGCCTCCAGTCAGCAAGCTAAATTCCGCCCAAGCGATGTACCACTTCATTAGTGGATATACGGCTAAAGTCGCTGGGACCGAGGTCGGAGTCAAGGACCCAGAAGCCACGTTTTCCGCTTGCTTTGGCGCGGCCTTCCTAGTCTGGCACCCCACCAAGTACGCCCAGCTCCTGGCTGAGCAGATGGCGATGCACGGCACCAGTGCTTGGTTGGTCAACACCGGCTGGAGCGGCGGTTCATTTGGCACCGGGGCCAGAATCAGTCTGAAATACACCCGAGCAATCATCGATTCGATTCACGATGGCTCTCTGGCCATCACTGACTACACCACAGATCCGATTTTTGGGTTGACGGTTCCGAAATCCTGTGCGGGTGTCCCCGGTAAGATTTTGCAGCCGCGTGGAACCTGGGCTGATACGGCCGCATTTGACTCAACCGCCCAAACCCTGGCTCAAAAATTCAAAGACAATTTTGCCGTCTATGAAGACCAAGCTTCTGAAGAGGTTCGCCAAGCAGGACCGCTGATTTAGGTTTTGGTCACACGCAACGGAATGAAGGGCTAGCGATCCTCGTTCGTGGACGAGCTCACTCCGACAACTAACCTACTTTTAGTCAAAATATTAGCAGCTTGAGAAGCAGCGACTCTCGTGACTCGCTTAAATACTTCCCACTTGAGTTGCCGACGGGGACGCCCGTGACGGATCAGCCAATCTCAACGATCGGCAAATTGCCAACCAAGAAACGGGGGAGGGCCAACGGTCGAATGGGTTGAGCCCAAACGGCACCTTGGCCCGCCTGATTCGTCCAAACAATCCCGGAATTGGATTGCGCAGGGTGTGCCTGTCGAGGTGTGATTTTCATTATGCCTGTTGGCGGCTGCATTCGCTGGGAAACGATTACACGGTCGTAAAATCTGAGCGGGAAGAGTACGAGCGGATCCTCAATAAAAACCTCTCACAGGACTAAATCAAAGGGCTGCGGATGGATTTCCCTTCCGCCAGAGAGCAAATCCCAATCGGCCCCAGATGCGGACGGAACCCTGGTTCGAACCGAATTGGAGCTTGGGCCTACGCCTTCGAAGGCTCCACTCATTTGCCCGGCACGCCACGGTAACGCGGACTGAGCGTAAACAGGATGAGAACCAAAGCGGACTGAATTCGCCCTAAAAACTCGGCAAATTGGCTAGCCCGTGATTCGCGACAACACGCCGACCCATGATTTCCACCCAAGTTTCACCTGCGAACCGAGGAATGCCCGGCGAACTAGGAGAGCGTTTGTGCTTGCGCCTGAGCGATCCTGCCCGAATTGGGGATGCCGCTCGAAGCAAACGCTTGCCACATCCGCTGGGTGAAAAACGAGACTCAACAACATACTAGGTTGGTTGTTTCGCTGGTTGTTGATGCATGATAAGATTTACGTTGTGTCCCCGTGGACCATTCGTCCACCCATTCCTACGTTTTACAGGCCAGTTGTTTGTCCCAGACTTCCACAACGGGTGATCCCACAATGGATGATCCTATGAAAATTGATCTCGCCATTGTCGCCAGGGATCTAAAACTCCCTCCCGAGAAGATCGAAAAAACGGTTGAGCTGCTTGACGCAGGCAACACAATTTCGTTCATCACTCGGTTCCGAAAAGACCTCACGGGTGGCCTCGATGAGCAACAGATTCTTGCCGTCAAGCAACGAGTCGTGCAGCTCCGTGCGCTCTCGGAACGTAAGGCGTTCGTCCTCAAGTCGATCGATTCCCAATCGAAACTTACCGACGGCCTGAAGACGCAAATCAACAAAGCGACGTCTAGTCGTCGGCTTGAGGATTTGTACCTTCCTTACAAGCCCAAAAAACAATCTCGAGCAGCACTGGCTCGACAACAAGGCCTCGAGCCGTTCGCAGACGACATTTTCAACGGCACGTCTCCCGATGTTGATATCGCCACGAGAGCGACAGAATTTGTCCGTGTCGACAAAGACTTGAACTCCGTCGATGACGTCATCAAAGGCGTTGGCGATTTGATCACGGAACGACTCAGTGAAAACGACGAGCTCCGAAGTTCATTGCGGAAAATCATGTGGACCGAAGGTAAACTGACTTCCGTCGCGATCGTCACCGAGCCTGCCCCGACTCCGGTTGAAAAAGACACCCCAGTAACTGCTCCAGCAACTGCTCCAACGGTTGCTGAGAACGCCCCAGCTGAGGCTGCCGCCAAGACGCCCGAAGCGCAGCCCGCAGAAACGGTCGCTACACCAACGACCGAAACCACCGCGCCGAGCGTGGAACCCACTGCGTCGAGCGGCGCAGCGATTGCCGACCCTCCAGCAAGTGCCGCCGATCCGGTGCCGGCTGCCGATTCCGCGATCGATGCCCCAGCTGAAACGGCAGCAACTCCGTCTGACGCAGCTGAATTATCAACGGAAACCACGCAAGCGACTCTTCCTCAAGCGCCCGTTGATTCAACACCTGAACCCAGCCCGGCTCACACGCCGTTGTCGCCAGTCGTGACGGATGACTCAGCAGCTGTCACTGAATCAACGACCGCCGAATCAACGACTGAACCAGGGTCGACTGAAAAAACTGAAGCGGCGACTCCGATTGCGGAATCGCCAGAGACTAACCCGGAACCGACTGACGCTGCAGCCGCGGCCAAACCTAAGAAGAAAAAGAAGAAAAAGAAAAAGAAGAAAACCGGCGAAGATCCGTTCAAGGACTACCGCGATTTCAAACAACCGCTGAAGCAAGTTCCCAATCATCGGGTCCTGGCGATTAATCGCGGCGAGCGGGCAAGTGCCTTGAAGGTCAAAATCCTCGTCGAAGGCGACAAGCTTTCGATCGCAGCCAACGAAGCCTTGGTCCCGACCGAGCATCCGTTCAAGGAATTTTTGAGCAAATGTGCGACCGACGCGCTTAGTCGGATGATGGTCCCCAGCCTCGAACGTGAGATTCGTCGGGAATTGACGGAGCTTGCTGAAAAACACGCGGTCGAAGTTTTCGCCAATAACCTACGGAATCTGCTCCTCCAACCTCCCGTGCGTAACAAGACCGTCCTAGCGATCGATCCAGGTTTTAAACGGGGCTGCTCTGTGGCAGTTTTGGATCCCTGTGGCAACTTGCTCGATTCTGGGCATGTTTTCGTTGTCGGCAACCAATCGCGCCGTGATGAAAGCAAAACGAAGATCGCCGCCTGGGTCAAAAAATATGGTGCGGATGTCATTGCAATCGGCAACGGAGCGGCCTGCAGACAAACCGAACAAATGGTGTCCGACACCATCGCTGAACAACTTCAAGACTATAAGACCTCGTATGCGATGGTCAACGAAGCCGGAGCGAGCATCTATTCGACCAGTGAAATTGGTCGCGAAGAAATGCCCGACGTTTCGCCGTCCATCCGCAGCGCCGCTTCGATCGGACGAAGACTTCAAGACCCCCTGTCCGAATTGGTAAAAATCGTCCCCGCAAGTATCGGTGTTGGCATGTACCAACACGATGTAAAAGCCAAACATCTGAGCGAATCGCTGGACGAAGTCGTTCGATTCTGCGTCAACCGAGTCGGAGTGGACGTCAATACGGCCAGTCACTCGCTTTTGAAATACGTTTCTGGCTTGAATTCGTTGACGGCACGACGTGTCATTGAACACCGCCAAGCCAACGGGCAGTTCAAAAACCGATCGCAACTGACAGAGATCAACGGATTTGGCGACGCGACGTTTGTTCAGTCTGCTGGATTTTTGCGAATCCACAACGGCGACTCGCCGCTTGACTGCACTCCCATCCACCCTGAAAGCTATGGGATCGCCGACGACGTGCTTAAGCAAATCGACGTTTCAGTTGAGGAGCTCTTGCCGAAAAGCCCCATCGTTTCCATTAAAGCGGCCAGCCCAGTAGCGGCGACTACGGATTCAGAACCCGTGCT
>JBLINZ010000218.1:0-10018 GCA_047639375.1 Mariniblastus sp.
CACCTCAAAGCCGATGGGTCCCCCGACGTTGACAACTGGCTGATCGTTCAAACCAACAACGATCTTTCTAAAGTCGACTTGTACATTGAAGACCAGGTTTGGCCATCGGTTGCGCTGAAGAAATTGGTTGAAAGTACCGTGACCGTCTCGCAACAGGATTTGGACAAGGGGTTCGAGGCTAACTTTGGACCACGAGTCGAAGTTTTGGTTTGCGTTAGCAACAATCATCGAAGCGCTCTCAAGGTTTGGAACCTTGCCAGTGCGAACGCAACCTCAGATTATTTTGGCGAGTTGGCGTTTCAGTACTCGATCGAACCGGCGTCCAAGAACAATCATGGGCAAGTCCCACCGATTCGAAAGCATGGCGGACGTCCGGAGCTTGAAAAAGAAGCCTTCAGCCTCAGAGCGGGCGAGCTGTCCAAAGTCGTCCAGGTCGGCGACTACTGGATCACCATGTTCTGTCTTGGCAGAACGGACCCGGTTGTGACGGATTTTGACGCAGTTAGGGAAGAGCTTCAAATCGATATCCTTGAGAAAAAAATGAATATTGCGATGGGCGAAAAATTCCGTCAACTGCGGGCCGGTGCTCAAATCGATAACTTCCTACTTGGAACGTCGCAACCCGGACGGGACGCAGTGCGTTCGGCTCGAGCCACTAGTCAGCAACAGAGCAACACGCCCTTCACTGGCCAACGTCGCTAATCCAACACGTTAGCTTGCCCGTAGAGTTTCGAGCCTGCAGGGCAAGCATCAAGAGGGCTCAGGCCCTCGTCCAAACCTCAAAACGGCTGAGCCTTTTAAAGCTCAGCCGTTTTTGTTTAGATTGGTTATTCCGAATCCTCGCAAGCATTGCCAGTTTCATGGTGATGGTTAAAAATCGATTCATTGATCCTATTGCCGCACCTTCGTCGCCCTTCCTGCTGGACAAGACTGATATGAACGCAAAATCCAACCACGGAAAACCCTTCAAATTGGACTGGAAAAGGATCGGGATCTTCGTGATCGTGATCGGCGTTGTCGGCTATCAATGGTATACCGAGAAATCCTCTGACTCTGATTCGGTTGCTTTCGCCACGAAACCTCTCGACAACGGTGACCAGGAATCGTTTTCGAAAGCTGACGACGAGGTCAATTTCCCGACTCAGCAAGATGGGAATTCGAAACAGGCCAAGGGTGGCGATCGCCAGATCCAAGACAACCGCCCTACGAAAACTAACTCGGCAAACAGCCAAACCAATCAACAGCAACCAAAAAAGTCAGGTTCGTACCTGTTGCCGGCCGGAGGCAAGAATTTGAAATCTCCCGGTGGATTGATCTACTCCGGTGACCGTAGCGACCACGTCTTGCGGCATGATCATGACATGCCAGAGCGGCCAACGCACGGCGTGTTCACCGCTAACGGTGACGACGTGTTCCGGTTGATCGACGAAGCGTATGTGTTGATTAAGGCCAAGTCGTCTCAGGTCAGAACGAAGGAGGCGGGAGGCGGGAAAACCGAATACGTAATCGATTTGAAACGCAAAATCGGTCACAAGGGCGGCCAAAGTGGGAAGCGTCAAAGCAATCCTGCGCTTTACAAAGTCAAGCTGATCCTGGCTGACAACCGAATCGTTACCGCTTTTCCGTACTGATTCGGGAGCTGATTTTTTGAGTTGGATTCTTTTTTAGCGAGTCGGTGTTGAGTACTTCCCGCACAGGAATTGGAGATTCATTTCGTAGCGCTGGAAGCCTCCTGTACACCTAAATTATCAACGCATCAAACAACCGACGCGATTGCATCACACAAGCGATCGAGGTTGCTGCTGTTGATTCCGGCGACATTGATTCGCCCACTGCCGAGCGCATAGATTGCATATTCCGACTGCAAACGATCGACTTGTGCTTTCGTCAAACCGGAGTAACTGAACATTCCACGCTGGGCATTGATGTACTGAAAGTCTTTGCCGGGAATGCGTTGCTGCATTGCATCCACGAACGCGGTTCGCAGTTCAAGGATTCGATTTCGAATCTCCGCCAACTCCGTTTCCCAGAGGGTTCGCAATTCAGGATCGTTGAGCACGGTGTGCACGATGGCTCCCCCGTGCAAGGGTGGATTGGAATACATCGTTCGAATCGTCAACTTGATCTGGCTGAGCATCGCGGCCGCGACATCGGCGTCATGCGAAACGGCTGTGATACCGCCGACTCGCTCAGCGTACAAGCCGAAGTTTTTGGAAAACGAGTTACAGATAATCGCTTCACCGCCTGCTTCCACAAAACTTCTGATTGGTAGCGCGTCGGCTTCTAGTGATTCCCCAAACCCTTGGTAAGCAAAATCAAAAACCGGGTAGAGTTTGCGTTCTCGGACCAACGCTCCCAATTGCTTCCACTGTTCAACCGACGGATCAACGCCTGTTGGATTGTGACAAACCGTGTGCATCAAGACCGCCTGGTTCGGCTGGGCTTGGCTTAGTGATTCCAGGACTCGTTCAAAATCCAACCCAGTTCCGCTCTCGTCCAGGTAGTCGTACTTTTCGACCTTCAGCCCGGCGGCTTCGTAGATCTTGGGATGGTTCGCCCACGTCGGATTGCTCATCCAAATCGTGTCAACATTGAACACACGCCGCAGTGTTTCACCGGCAAGCCGCAGGGAGACCGTTCCCCCGGGTGTCTGAGCTGATGAGCTGAACACGGAATCTTGATCAAACAGAGCATCGCCCAAAACAAGACGCCCGATCGCTTCACGGTATTCTGGCGTACCATCAATCGGCAAATATTTTTTGGAGCCAGCGGCATCGAGCAGCTTCTGCTCCGCCATCCGCACGCATTTCATCACCGGGGTTTCGCCGGACTCGTCTTGGTAGACACCCACGGACAAATTGATTTTGTCCGGATTGGAGTCTTTTTTGTACTGTTCAATCAAACCAAAAATGGAATCGGGCGGATTCAAGGGGGCAGATTCGAACATCGACGAGCCTTTGACTAATTTTTTGGATTTTCAGTAATTCAGAAACACAAACCACAATTTAACACGAGCCAAGAACATCGTAAGCCCCAGTGAGGGCAAGGAAGGTACGGGCAAGTTTGAATCACGAAAGTTTCTACGCGACTTCATTATTCCCCCCAACTATGCTCATCGTTAAGGTCGAATTGTCACGCCGTTGCGGTAGGCTGACTGGCCAGTAATAATCCTTAATTCCTTGTCTCTGTTTCTGCTTGTAAATTTCGACCTTCAAAAATTCTTATGTCAAAACGTGTTGGATTGTGGTTAGTCGGTGCCCATGGCGGTGTTTCCACGACGGTTGCCGTTGGCTGGGCAGCCCTGAAACTGAAACTCACAGACGATTGTGGACTCGTCAGCCAGCTTCCTCAGTTCGCTGAGCTTGGCCTGATCGCGTGGGAGGACATCGTCCTCGGTGGTCACGAAATTCGCGATACGGACAGCCGTACCGAAGCGTTTCAGCTATCCGGCGTGACCCCGGCGATCAGTCGCGAATTGGTCATCAAGTGTGAATCGGAACTGGCAGAGTTTGACAAGAACGTCCGGCCAGGTGTGCTTTACAACGTGGGTGAGACGATTGAGAAATTGTCCGATCCGGAATTCGTGGCCGCCGACCTCACGGCTCGAGATGCGATCGATCGAATTCAAGCCGATCTTGTCGAGTTCGCCAGCAACCACGACCTCGAAAAAGTGATCGTCGTTAACTTAGCCTCGACAGAGCCGTCGATCGATCCGGCGAGCCTCCCCCAGACTTGGGCGGCAATGAACGCGACGTTGACCGACGCCGTCTGTCCTCTTCCGGCGAGTTCGCTCTACGCGATTGCAGCGTTGGAAAAGGGCTGGCCCTTTGTGAACTTCACGCCCTCGCTTGGAAGTTGCCCAACGGCGATCAACGAATTGGCCGAGACCATGAAGACGTGCCACATGGGGCACGATGGGAAAACTGGCGAGACATTTTTGAAGTCGGTTTTGGCTCCTGCGTTTGCCAACCGAAATCTCGACATCATGAGCTGGGTCGGCCACAATATTTTTGGAAACATGGATGGTCGAGTCCTCGACGATCCAATCAATAAGCAAACCAAAGTCACCAGCAAAGACAAACTGCTGGGACAGATTTTGGGCTACAATCCCCAAACGCACATTAGTATCGAATACATCAAAAGTCTGGGTGACTGGAAAACCGCTTGGGACCACATTCACTTCCGTGGATTCCTCGGGACGCCGATGATCATGACCTTCACATGGCAAGGTTGCGATTCGATCCTCGCGGCGCCCTTAGTCCTCGATCTTTTCCGCTTCACCGACCTAGCCGAGAAAAATGGCGAAACCGGATTGCTGACGTTCTTGGCAAGCTTCTTCAAGTCCCCATTGGGAACGGGAGAAAACGATTTCTCGGCTCAATTTAAGATGCTTACCGATTGGGTCGAAGCCCAGAAATCGGTCGCGACTTAGTTTTGCGACCAAGTCGATGCTTTGTAATATCGACACGTCATCATTGACAACCGTCCCTCAATGACCGGTTGCTAATTCATCAGCAATTGAACCACTTCGGTTTGCTTGCTGCTTTCTGCCATCGCTAGGGCCGTCATGCCGATCGAAGTCTTCAGCGATTTGTCTGCGCCACTAGAAATCAGACTGCTGACCACGGCGGCGTGCCCACGAAAAGCGGCCTTGTGCAATGGCGACCAGCCATCGGAATCGAGAGCATTCGGATCGCCACCAGCCTTCAGCAACTGATTCACTGCATCGGCATGGCCTTTCCAGGCGGCCGCGTGCAAGGGAGTATTTCCTGAAGATGTCTTCAATTTCGAGACATCAACTTTCTGAGCCAGCACGGCCACCACATCGGCTGCTCCTGCCCAAGCCGCCAGGTGCAACGCCGATTGGCCGCTGCCGTCGACATTCGAGACGTCGGCTCCTGCGTTCAACAGGGCTGTCACGACCGAAGCGTGCCCACCGTTGGCGGCGGCCAGCAGTGGCGTAGTGCCGTCTTCATCAGGCGAATCAAGCTTGGCTTGGTTCTCCAATAGCAGTCTGACGACATCCAAATGCCCGTTTTCAGCCGCCAAGTACAACGGCGTTCGGCCCAATCCGTCGGCCAGATTAAGCGACTTGGTGTCGAGCGTTAGCAACCGCTTGGTCATCTTCGTGAGCCCGTGTTCAGCTCCCCAATGCATCAACGAAGCCACGCCCAAATCAAATTCAAGCGTCTCGGATTTTTCGACTAGTTTTTCAACTGCGTCGTAAAATCCGCGCTTGGCCGCGACTTCGATGGCGGTTTCTTCGGCGCTGTTTTTGAGATTTGGATCGGACCCCGCCGCCAGCAAGTCACTGATCATGACAACAAAAGGCTGAGCATTTTTTCGTTGATTGGCATTTTGGAGCATCATCTGGCCTGCTTCGGCGGCCAAGTGCAAAGCCGAGTTGCCTTGCTGGTTTTGTGCGTCGACTCGGGCATTTGCTTTCAGCAATTGCTTGACCATCGCCGTCTGCCCGCGACGAGCCGGATAATTCATGATCGGCTCAATCCTGCGTGCATTCGCAGATTGCTTTCGACTGGTCGCGTAGTAGTTTGGATTGGCCCCGCGATCTAGGAGCAATTGGGTGAGTTCTTGGTTCCCCCTAATCACTGAGTTCCACAGCGGCGTCATGTAGCTGTTGTCTTCAATGTCGACCAGGTCATACTGCTCTAGCAGCAGTTTGGCAGATTTTTTGGCGCCCGGTTGATAGGAATCACAAATCAAATGCAGGGGCGTGCGACCTTGCGCGTCTTTTGTTTTGGGGTCGGCGCCTTTGGCCAACAGGACGGGAATCAACTCGGGTGTCGACGAACAAGCAGCGAGGAAGGGGGTCATGCCACGGTTGTCAGAGAGCGTGATGTCGGCTCCTGCATCAATCAAACGCTTCCCCCAATCGACACGTCGGTAGGAACAAGCCATGTGCAACGCGGACTGTTTACGCGTATTGACGGCAGAGACATTGGCGCCGCGCTTCAGCAGTTTGTCGAGTGTTCCCAGCGGGAGGTTTCTGTATTTGACGGCGATGATCAACGCCGTCCCTCCACTACGATCTCGCTGATCAATGTCTTTTGTTTGGTCTAGGATTAGATCGACAATCGCGGCATCTTGGCAGGCAATGGCCGCGTGTAGCATCGGCTGCTTGGTCGAGCTTGGTGTCAGGGGGGCTCCCAATTCCAGGAGCAGTTTGACGACCTCTTGTTTGCGGCTCATGATCGCGTAGTGCAACGGAGACAGGTTCGAAGCCACTGGGGTGGTCAGCAGTTTGCGATTACCCTCGATTTGACGTTGAACCTCATCGAGTTGATTTCCGGCAATCGCTGTTTGGAGTTCGCGAGCTCCCTGTGCGAGGGTTGTCCCCGTAGGGACAGCAAGCCACTGGACGAAAACTAAACCGACGAAAACGATCAAGCAACGGGGCAATTTCATCATATTCTTTCTGATCAAGTTTCATCCAACGCGATCCCAACCCCGACCGTTCTCGGTCAAAGCAGCCGATCCTCTTGTTGGCAACGCACAACAGACACCAAAATTAGAAACCTTTGAAATCAAACTTGCAAAAACTAGGCCAGTCTTCGGTTGATGATCTCAAGGTGGTAATTTACGTGCCCCACAAGGATAAACAAATTGGCTTTGGCCGTCACGGGATTGTCAGACGCCATCCCAACTCGATCCAGCGATTCCGGTTGAAGCCGTTTCAGCAGCAAGACATTGGCTTGTCGTAACAAGTCGAACTCGGCAAGTAAATCGACCATCGAAGGTGTCTTGTAGTCAAGATTGGAGACGTAAAGATTTTGATCAAAGCCAGAAATCGGCGCTGTGTCCCCCGACGCGATTCGTAGCAGCCGACAGCTAAAGACCCGCTCGCCATCAATCAAGTGCCCCACGACTTGCTTTAGTGTCCAAGTGAAGGGCTCGTGCAGGCGGCTATCCTCGCCCTTTGGTAGATCGCTCAGTAAGTCGCGCAAGGCTTGGGGCTGGCCGGAAAATTTCTCGAGGAAATCTCCCGAGCCGACTTTGTCGATGTACTTTTTATAAAACTCGTGAAAATCACCCGTCTGAGGTGGCTGGATTCTGACCGCTGAATTCATGATCTTCCTCAATCGTTGAATGAAAAAAGGCCGACGTTACCGTCGGCCTAAAAATTTAATGATTCGCATTGGCTCAATCAAGCCAATGCTCTACCCAGATTGTTCCAGTCGAGTCGGCCTACAGTCCGTTTAGTTTTTGCATGATCCGATCACGGCACTGAATCAACGGTTTAAGGTAAGTGTCTCGATCTTCTTTCAGTCGGTACAGCGGAATACTGATGCTGATTCCCGCCGCAGGCTGACCGGCTCGATCGAAAATGCAAACGCCGAAACACTGAATCTCCAATTCGCTTTCCTGATGCGAAGAAGCGTACCCGCACTCACGGATCAGCTTGAATTCTTCCAATAAGGCAGCGCGGTCCGTGATCGTATGCTCCGTGAGCTTTTGCATTTCCATTGATTCAACGATGCGGGCTTGCTCTTCCTCAGGTAGATAAGCAATCAAGCATTTGCCGATCGCGCTGGCGTGGCAGGGGACACGGCCGCCAACTCGCGAAGCAATTCTAACCGCGTGAGGCGTGTCTTTTTTGTAGATGTATACCAGATCGTTGCTGCTGCGGATGGCCAAGTGAATGGTCTCTTGAGTCTCCGACCGGAGCAAGCTCATCTCGGGGGCTGCGATTTTGGCGAGATCGTTCTGCTCAAGCGCTCGTCCAGCTAGTTGGAGAGCTCGTGCACCCACAGCATAGGTTTTGTTGGCCCGGGCTTCGACCATGTTTTCAGCCGCCAATGCCTTGAGCAAGCGATGCAGGGTCGGGCGTGGTAAGCCACTTCGTTTGACGAGCGTCGAGATCGATGGCGGCTCATCCGAATCGGCGATCATTTGAAGAATCGCGATGCTCTTGGAAAACGCCGCGGCACCTTTGACTGGGTTGATCTGCAAGCTACCCATCTTCTCTTTTGGGGCGTCGTCGGATTTTGCTTCCCCTGATGCAATGGGGGACAATTCGTCTTTATTAGTTGATAACGGCATTACACTCATTGTCTAACCTTTAAATCGCTGGTTTTGTTTCTGACCGACAAGTGTTCAGAATAGGCTTCCCAGAGAAAATAACAAGCCACAATCTGAACGGTTTATTCACGATGTGGTGATTTGTTGGGTTTGCATGGGTTTTTTGGCGGGCAAACTGGAGCTAAGCCACCTTGTTTGTACGCATATTTACAAAGTTCAACTGTCTTGGGCGAAAGAGATGGACCATGCGCCAAACTATCGCAATCACGTTCGAAAAAGGCTAACATCCACTGCGAATTCTGAATCTCCAACCCAAGCCAAGCCCATGCAATTCAAGATCTCGTTGTTGTTCCTGTTGATGTTTTCTTTGCACGTTCAATCAGCAACTGCTCAGGAAGAATACACACGTGCCGATCGCTTGCGCGGCTCGGTGACGGCCGAGCGAGCTTGGTGGGACCTCACGCGATACGACTTGTCTGTTTCGGTTGACCCGAAAACCAAGTCGCTGAGTGGTCACAACAAGATCTCATTCACGGTCCTGGAGCCGGGTAAAAAAATGCAGATCGATTTGCAAAAGCCGTTGAAGATCACGGCCGTCAGGCATGGCGAGCAGGAACTGAAATTTGAACGAGACGGCAACGTGTATTGGATTTCGTTTAAAAACGAATTGTCAAAAGGAACGCGTGAATCGATTGTCGTATCTTACGAGGGGAAGCCAATCGTCGCCGTCAGACCCCCATGGACAGGCGGGCTCCAATGGGAAACCGACAAAAAGGGCAACGACTTCATTGCGACCTCATGCCAAGGAATCGGGGCCAGTGTTTGGTGGCCCACCAAAGATCACGGTTACGACGAACCCGACGACGGTATGACGATCGAGATTACCGTTCCCGAGAACTTGGTTGCTGTTTCAAATGGCCGTCTTAAAAGCACGCAACATGACGAAGCGGCCCATACGAAAACTTACCTCTGGGAAGTCACCCATCCGATCAATAGTTATGGCGTCAACATGAACATAGGAAACTATGTCAATTTCTCCGAGAAGTTCGAGGGAGAAGGCGGGACACTTGACATTGACTATTGGGTGCTTGATCACCAACGCAAAAAAGCCGAGAAACACTTCAAAGAAGCTCCCCGAACACTCAGGGCTTTTGAGCATTGGTTTGGCAAGTATCCTTTCTACGAAGACAGCTATAAACTCGTCGTCGTTCCTTACCTTGGCATGGAACACCAAAGCTCGGTGACCTATGGCAACGGTTTTCAAAACGGCTACCTCGGGAGAGACCTTAGCGGCACGGGTGTGGGGATGAAGTTCGACTTCATTATCGTCCATGAATCGGGGCACGAGTGGTTTGGTAACAATATTTCGATGGCAGACGCCGCCGATATGTGGATTCACGAAAGTTTCACCAACTACTCAGAGAACCTGTTTGTGGAATACCATTTCACAAAACAAGAAGGTCACGACTATGTGATTGGTTGCCGGAAAGCGATCGCCAACGACAAACCGATCATTGGCGATTACAACGTCAACGGGCGTGGCTCGTCGGGCGACATGTACTACAAAGGCGGCAACATGCTGCACACGATGCGGCACATCATCAACAACGATGAAAAATGGCGTGAAATCTTGCGTGGCCTCAATCAGCATTTTTGGCACAAGATCGTCACCACGCAAGACGTTGAGACTTACATGAGCGAGCAATCAGGAATCGATTTTTCCAAGTTCTTTGATCAGTATCTTCGTTCGACGAAAATCCCCGTGCTGAAGTACGAGATTGATGGCGATTCGGTGAGTTATCAGTTTGACAATGTCGTCGAAGGGTTCTCAGTGCCTCTCAAAGTCATGGTCAACGACAAGGAAACTTGGTTGACGCCCACCGCAAAGCCGCAGACTTTTAAGCATGACGGCCGGGTCAAGTCTTTCGAGTTGGATCGAAATTTTTACATGGATTCGAAAGCCGAATGACGGTAACCC
>JBLINZ010000219.1:0-9971 GCA_047639375.1 Mariniblastus sp.
ACACCGGCTTTGGAAAAGAAATGACGCCGCGTGCAATCGGTTTTGTAATTCGCAATGGGATCCATCATCTATTCCTTCGTGATCGCTTCATCGAGGTTCATCATCAACGAGGCCGTCATCGTCAACGAGGCATGTCGGACGACATTAAGTTTCTTGTCTCGTGGTTTCTCGCCGACCGATAAAAGCTGTTCGGCGGATTCCGGGGTCAATTGGAATTGAGTCTTGAACGTGGCGCATGCCTTGACCAGCAGGGGAATCTCCAGGACCGATGGCTTTCGAGCCATTAGGAGTTGAAACCCAAACTCGATCGCGGCTTGATCATCTTTCGAATGGTTCATCATCCGCTCTCCCAAAAAACGAGCAGATTCGACAAACGTGACATTATTCATTTGCGTCAGGGCTTGCAACGGCGTGTTGGTTCGATCTTTTCTAACCAAGCAAACCTCTCGTTCCGCAGCATTAAAATTGACCATGGTAGGCGGCGGAATCGTGCGTCGCCAGAAAGTATAGACGCTGCGGCGATAGAGCTGATCACCTTTGTCTTGAACGTACTTATTGTTAGAAATGGAACGCCAGATCTTGGGCGGCATATAAGGCATCGTCGGCTCTCCACCCAGTTTTTCTACCAACAATCCGGAACTGGCCAGCATTGAGTCACGAAGTGAAAACGGATGGAGCCGAATCCGCGGCCCTCGAGCCAGCAGACGATTACTCGGATCGATGGCACGATGAAGCTCGGAAACGCTAGACGATTGGCGATACGTCGCGCTCATCAAGATTCGTTTCTGGATCGCTTTGACGTCCCAGTCGTTTTCAACAAACTCCACCGCCAGCCAATCCAACAACCGCGGGTGGCTCGGCAATTCGCCTTGGAGTCCAAAGTTTTCACTGGTTTTTACCAATCCAATTCCGAAAAAATGTTGCCACATTCGATTGACCGCAACACGTGCGGTGAGGGGATGCTGGGGTTCCACCAACCACCTAGCCAACTCAAGCCGATTCGTCGGTGTCGTCGTTGAAAATCCGGCCAGCGAATCTGGGACTCCGGGTGAGAGTTTCTCGGTCTGATCGGGTTCATCAAACTGACCACGGACGAGCAAGAACGTATCGCGCGGCGATTCCATTTCATGCATCACCATCACCGTGTTTTTGTTGCCGGCCTGCGGGCGCTTCAGGCCATTTCCATCATCCTTTTCACGTGAACGACGCAGTTTCACTGGATCAGGAACTCGAGCGACATTCTCTTCAGCCGTTAGGTTCGGCCAAGACTTGGGGACGTCGATGAACGGAGGGCTGTTGCCGTTGTTCGGGCCGACTCCCCACTCGGGAACATTATTGAAATAGGCGAATAGTTGATAGTATTCCTTTGCAGAAATCGGATCAAACTTATGATCGTGACACCGTGCGCAGCCGATTGTCAAACCCATCACCGCCGTGCTCAACGTGTCGACGCGGTCAACCACATTTTCGACATGCCATTCGTTTGGAATCGAACCGTCTTCGGAATTGATTCGATGGTTGCGACAGAATCCAGTCGCGATCTGTTGCTTAAGCGTCGCGTTAGGCAGCATGTCACCGGCGATTTGTTCGACCAGAAACTCATCGTACGGCTTGTTGTCGTTCAATGCCAAGATCACCCAGTCGCGCCAAACGTGCATGTAGCGGTAGCGATCATTTTGATAGCCGTCTGTGTCAGCATAGCGTGCTGCGTCCAGCCACGGCACGGCCATGTGTTCGCCATACCGTGGAGAGGCCAATAACCGATCAACGAGATCTTCATAGGCGCTGGTGGATTGGTCATCGAGGAAGCTTCTGATTTCTGCGGGTGTAGGAGGCAACCCAGTAACGTCAAGAGAGAGGCGACGAATCAAGGTCTCTCGATCGGCGGTTGGAGCAGGCGAAAGCTCACTGGTCGCCAATTTTTCTCTGATGAATGCGTCGATTTCGTTGCTAAACTGTTTTGAAATTGAGACATTCGGAATCGTCTGCCGAGTCGGTGGCTTGAACGACCAATGTGATTCGTACTCGGCACCTTGTTCGATCCAGCTTTGCAGGATGTCAATCTCTCCGTTCGTCAGTGGCTTTTTTGTCGAAGAAGGCGGCATTTGAAGATCCGCATCGTCAGTCTTGATTCGGGAAACTAACTCAGCAGACTCATCACTGTTAGTTTCCAGCACATGCAGGGCGGCCGATCTCAGATCCAAACGTAAATCTGCTTCTCGTGTATTCGCGTCCGGGCCATGACAATTCCAGCACTTGGCGGACAGGATAGGCTGTACTTGACTGGCATAATCAACCCGCTCATCGTCAGCCGATAGCGAAACGCAGACGCCCAGGCAGCCGAGAAGAAAACTTAGGGAGAATTGAAAAGACCTGAAAGGCATTGTGATTTGACTTCGTAATGAGATAGTTTTCTCCCAAGGGTCGGCATTCCTGCTCGTTGCTCCGCTGAGGGATAGTTTAGCACGGAGTCACGGAGAGCACAGAGTATTTGGCAAATCCCAAATCAGTCGCTGCTCAAGCGTGCGCGATACTTTCGCTGTGTTCTCTGTGCCTCCGTATTAAATATTTTCTTATTCTACTTCGCAGCCGCCGTTTTCCGAATGGTTTCGATATCAATCGAAAACAAACTAAGTCCATGGGTCGCGGCCACAAGAACCCCGTCGCGAGCTTGAACCTGGACATCCAATACGGCTGCCGTTGGCAATGTTTTACTGAGCGAACTCCAATGACCGCCTTGATCGGTCGAAGCATAAACGCCTAGATCTGTCCCAATGAAAAGTAACTGGTCCGACATCGGATCTTCCGCGATCGCGTTGAGCGACTCATGCGGAATGCCCGCTGCAATCGAATTCCAAGTTTTGCCAAAATCGTTAGAGACGTAGGCGTAGGATGCGGTGTCATTTCGAACTCGACCGGAAAGAACCACGTAGACTCGTCGCGGATTATGAACGGAACAAACAACATCTTGAATTATTCGGTCGGGTAACGCAGCCGCCGATTCCCACGACTTGCCTGCATCCTTGGTGAGGAAGACTTTTCCATGACCGTCTCCGGCCGCCATGCGAGCTGAATCCAGTGGCGATTCTGCCAGTGCCAATATCGGGCCTTGAGACAAACTCGGACTAATGGGATTCCAATGGTCTCCAAGATCGGTCGACCGCATCACCTGTTGGGCGGCGCAATACAATACGGTTGGCCCTTTGTGTTGGGATGCGAAAAAGGGAGTGTCCCAGGCCCAACGAAATGACGGTTCACCTTTTTGCGACCGTGGCCAAATCCGTTTACCTGAATCCAATTTGCCAAAAATCGCTCGCTTTAAATTTCCGTTCTGTTGTGTGAAGAAAACGGTCTTTGGATCATTGGGGTCAGGAAACGTCGCAAACCCATCGCCCCCGGACCAAGGATCCAAAAACACTTGCTCGAACTCGTCGGGCTCTCCCGTTGCCATGCGGCTGGTTGACGGCCCAACTAGACTCGCATTGTCCTGCGTTCCGCCCCAGATTTGAAACGGAGTTTGATCATCTAAGTGAACTCGGTAGTACTCAGCAATCGGCAAATTATTGAGATGCAACCAGCTATCGCCCCGATCTGACGAGACAAAAAGACCACCGTCATTGCCAAGCATGACTCGCTCAGGATGTTCAGGGTCGATCCAAATGTCGTGGACATCCAAGTGCAATCCTTTTCCTTGGTGGTCGTGCAATCGTAAGACTTTTTCACGTGTGTCGTTGTGTGCCAGTCCGCCCTCGCCGAGAAATGTCTTGCCACCGTCTAGGGACTGAAGCAAGCGAAATCCGCCGATGTAAATTCGTTCGGCATCATCAGGAGCCACCCTGACGTCGCAGAAATCCCACCCAACATACGTCGGAACGTAGCCTTCATGTGTCTGCGTCCAAGTGTTTCCAAAGTCGTCTGAACGAAACAGTAGCGAGGCTGGACGTCGCTTGGCCAACGCGGGAGACGAACGATCGGCCATCAGCGCGTAAACTGTGCCAGGCGACGACTTCGATACCGCGATCGCGACACGGTCAATATTTTTATCCGGCAATCCACCCTTAAGTCGCAACCAGTTGTCGCCTCCATCGTCACTTCGGTAGACGCAGCTCCCCGAACCGTCGCTCCGGTCCCAAGCGGAAGCAAACAATCGGTCCCGATTAGACGGGTCGATCACTAAATCGACAATCGAGACTCGGTTCTCTGTAGGAAGCACGTGCTTGAACGACTTGCCGCCGTCGGTAGTCTTGAACACCCCTCGTTGTCCACCCTGATTGCGTTCGCCCATCGAAGCCACATAAACCGTCTCCTTGTCGAGCGGATCAATGGCGATCTGCCCCACGTGATAGCTTTCATGCAGCCCCATATTGGTCCAGGTTTCGCCGGCGTCTTCGGATTTGAAAACGCCAGTTCCGGAGAACGACATTCGACCTACATGGCATTCTCCGGTGCCGACCCAAATTGTATTTGGATCGCCAGGTGCAACCGTCAAGTCACCGATCGCGAAGGTCGATTCATTCTCAAAAATTGGTTTCCAACTTAGCCCTCCGTTGGTCGTTTTCCAAACGCCGCCAGCTCCAACACCCGCGTAGATGATGCCTAGATCTCCACTGGGAGCGTCAATCGATTCGATCCTTCCACCTGCGAATTTTGGACCCAAGCGATTCCACTGCAAGTCTTTAAAATTCGATTCGGACGCCATTTGTTGGTGCTGCCGCCACGCTTCCAAGCGGGAAAGATTTCCTACCCGAGCTTGTTGTGCGTTTGAATCGCTTGCTCCTAGGGCAAAAAGGGTGAGGATGGCGAGAGCGATTCTGTTAGCCAACGAACGTGTGCCCATCAGTGGCATTGGTAATATTCGACAACGCATTGGCAATCTGCTTTCTAAAAGTCATGCATTCTGGGGAACCATTAAGTCCGGCGTGACTCCGTTCGCGGAGCACGAACAGAGCGAAAAAGCGTGGAACCAAGCTGGCAGAGTCCGGTGACCAAGAGCAAGAGTTTAGCCATCAATCAACTGACAAGCCAATCCTCCATGCATGAGACGTCTTTGTCATTGAGGATATTGGTCGAGAACAAACGAATTCGTTAGTTTTTGAAAAGGAATCCATCTACGATGGTTGTTCTTGTGATTGGCCGTACGGCGATTTTCAGTTCAATGGGCTCAGGGATGCTTGATGCCCGTCGGGCAAAACTTAGGAAATACTCGCCTAGAATCTAATTGATTCCAAAATTTCAGGTACGATCAAGCCTGCTTCAAAAGCATCCAGTAAAAAACATAAACACTCATCTAAGGAGTTCTTTCGTGAAGCTCAAGCTATCGTTGCTGTTTCTTTTTGCCATGCTCGCTTCGGACACGACCCACGCCCAGCAGAAAAGCGTGCTATCCGAGCCAATCGAATCCCTCTCGAAATCCTCGGTTGATGACCGACGCGGAACCTTGGTGTTTGAAGATCGTTTCGAACGCGACGAGTCGCAGGAAACCAACGACGAACCTGGCAATGGCTGGAAGACCAATAGTAAAGCGCGAGCTGCCGGCAATAAACAAGTTGACTTAGTTGATGGAGCGATGCGGATTTATCGGCATGAAGTCGCCGATCATGGCGTGTCCGTCGTTCACGACGCCGGATTTCAAAACGGTTCCGTCGAAATCAAGTTTTTGCTGGAAGACGAAAAGGACTCGCTGGGGCTCAACTTCGCTGACTTGAAATTTAAAGAAGTCCATGCCGGGCATCTTTTTAAAGTCATCATCGGCACGAAGCACGTTGAGATCGCAGACCTCAAGACAGGGGGGATGGATCTGAAAACGCGTGAATTGCGACAAGCGAAAAAGCTGACCAAAGAACAAACGGCCGACCTTAAAACCAAGTCAAAACGGTTCCCGAATAAACTCAAGACGGGACAATGGTATTCAGCCGTCGTGAAAATCGCCGGCGAGACTCTCAGCGTCTCAATCGACGGAGTCCCGGTCGGTTCGTTTTTATCCGAAGGAATCGCTCACCCTACCAAACGGACCCTAAGATTGGCGATTGCGAAAAAGGTCGTGGTCGATGATCTGATGATCTTTTCGCGTTCGGACGAGGGTGTTCCCAGTAGTCCGGCGTTGAAGGTCCTCTTGGTGGCCGGAGGCTGTTGCCATGATTATGGAACACAGACTCAAATTCTCAAGGATGGAATCGAATCACGTATCCACGCAGAAGTCACTGTGATCTACAACGAGGCGACTGGCACAGACGCGAAATTTGAAATCTACGAATCAGACGACTGGGCCAAAGGCTACGATGTAATTCTCCATGATGAATGCTGTGCCAATGTGACAGAAGAGCCTTACGTGCAACGAATCCTGGCAGCCCACAAGAGTGGTATTCCGGCGGTCAACCTCCATTGTGCGATGCATAGTTATCGTTGGGGTGATTTCCGAACCGCCGTCGAACCCGGTTCGCCCAACTCAGGGTGGTACGAAATGATCGGGATCCAATCGTCAGGGCATGGCCCCAAGGCACCGATCGATGTGAGTTACGTCGAATCAAAAAGTCCGATCACCGGTGGGATGTCAGCTTGGAAAACCATTGACGAAGAGCTTTACAACAACGTTCGAATGTTTAGCGGCGTTCAGGTCTTGGCGACAGGTAAACAAACCCAAATGCCCAACAAGAAAAAGCTAAAGAACAATCCCGATGCAAAACCAACAGTTTCGGAAGCTGTTGTGATCTGGACGAACGAGTTCGGCCCCAATAAAACCAAGATCTTTAGCACTTCTTTGGGGCACTTTAACGACACGGTTAAAGACGAACGCTACATGGAGCTAGTCGTGCGGGGCTTGCTTTGGACGACTGGCAATCTCACTGCCGACGGCAAACCCACCAAGGGCTTTGCGATCAAGAAGTAGTCGGTCGACGATGACAGATCAGCGTAGGGACGTTCGACAAATTACTGTCGTCGCAAGACTTCGGGTGAACCCTCTGCGAATCCCGAACTGTTGCCAGTCCAGCTACGTCCAAATCGGACATTTATTGAGCGAGCGATCCTTAGCGCCCAGTCGCTGCTATCCGCGGCGATGGGACTGCTTCGGATTGATTCTCTTCTTTTGAGTTTCCTTGGAAGAATTCGGTTTTCGGAATCTTATCATACTCAAGCTACGTGATTTAGAAACGTGCTGTTGAGTCTGGTGCATCGACTCTATCGGTGTCAAAATTGGGAAATTCTCACTACCAATTGGTATCGTTGACTTTTGAGGCCAAGATGACAAAAACAATTTTCCAAAGTCTCCTCGAGTTCAGTTTGGCGTGCGTTTGTTTCGTCGCGATGACGGAACCATCCTCAGCCGATGATTGGGCCAAATGGCTCGGTCCCTTGGGCACGAACACTTGGTCCGAATCCGGGGTGATTGAGACCTTCCCACCGGGTGGTCCGAAAGTTCTTTGGAAAACCAAAATTGCGGGCGGCTATGCTGGCCCAGCCGTCTCGCAAGGAAAAGTCGTAATTACCGATTTTGTCACTAACGCAAATGTCAAGGTTGGCAATTTTCAACGGTTGAAATTCAACGGTACGGAACGAGTCATTTGCCTTGATGAAAAGACGGGCAATATTGTTTGGAAACACGATTATCCAGTCGAATATTCCATTTCGTATCCTTCCGGTCCCCGCTGCACGCCGACGATCGAAAACGATCGCGTTTACGTTTTGGGTGCCGAAGGCCATCTGTTCTGCTTCAATTTAAATGATGGCTCTATCCTGTGGTCCAAAGAGCTCAAACAAGAATACAAAACGGAATCTGCCCTCTGGGGCTATTCGGCTCATCCCATAATCGATGGCGATAAATTGATCACGCTTGCAGGCGGGGACGGAAGTCATTTCGTCGCACTCAATAAATATACTGGCGATGAAATTTGGCGATCATTGACTTCGATTGAACAAGGTTATTCGTCTCCCGCAATTATCAATGCCGGTGGCTCACGCCAGTTGATCACACTTCGCCCTGACGGCGTTTCCTCGGTTAACCCCGAGACCGGGAAAGAGTATTGGACGATTCCCTACCAGGCAACTAGTAACTCAATCATCATGAAACCACTCAAGATCGACGACTTTCTTTATGTGGGTGGTTACTCGCGCCAAAGCTTGCTGATCAAGCTCGAATCCGATCAACCGACGGCCTCGGTGGTCTGGCGTGACAAGTCAAAAAGTGTTCCTTGTCCAGTCAACGTTCAACCCTACCTCGATGTCAAGAACAATGTCGCGTTCGGCATGGATCAAAACGGCGACATGCGAGCGACAAAATTCCCTGAGGCGGAGCTGCTTTGGGCAACCTCAAAACCAGTATCGGAACGGCGGACGAGCAACGGGACCGCCTTCATTGTTCGGCAGGGCGACACCGATCGCTACTGGTTGTTCAACGACAGCGGCGAATTGATCATTGCGAAAATGACCGTCTCCGGATACGAAGAAATTGACCGGGTTAAAGTCATTGAGCCTACGAACAATGCGTTCAATCGGTCGGTCGTATGGAGCATGCCGGCTTACGCAAATAAGCGGGTTTACATTCGAAACGACGAGGAAATTATTTGCCTCGATTTAGCCAAGTAACGTCCTGTGTCGATGAAGATTACGGTTTCGGTTTCTTGAGTGTTATATTCCACGTTCCACGGCCAAGCGTTCGGAAACGCATTAGGTTGCCTGCTGCAATGCACCAAAGGACCACTGTCTCGTTTCGCGTTGAGACGTGGCTCAAACTGTCTTTTACCCCCATATTTTCTAGAATCAGCTGCTGGTTGCCGATTTCTTAACGCGAATTCAAGCCAGCGAACGCTTGATCTGAGATGTTAAATCCCGGCTTACCGACCCATCGACCGAACCACCGGCGTCAGAATAACGGCTTTAAGATTCATGACTCCTCCGTTGATGATTTTGTCGACTTTCATAGTCGCCTCAATTTCACCGCCAGGATGTTTCCAACTTCCCATCGATACCGAGCGATACCGATACCAGCTGCTCGTGGATTTTAGCGCCATTGGAAATGCATTGTCACCTAACGCAAGTGTGACCTTGGTGCCGTCAGGGCTGGCACGTGAGTAGACCAACTCAACCGAATAGCGACCTTTGGGAACGTTCCGCTTCCAGGAAACGAAATCGTTCGCGTTTCCCCAATAACCAATTCGATAGTTACCCGGATGCGATTCTAGTTTCGCTTGTTTGCCAACCACTGTCGCGTCGGCTGCGCTGAACAGGAACGTGCCGTCGGCCAAGGTGCCAGTGTGTTTGGCAGCAAGAAAAGAGAGCGGCAACGCACGGGATTTGGTCACTTTTGTCAAATGTACTGTCGCGGTCGAAGCGTCTGTGTTGAACGTCCATTCCAAGGGCTTGCGGTTTTCGTCGTTCTTGCACCAAACTTTTAATAGACTGGGAAACGGCCCCACTAATACTACCGACGCCGACGTGACACTTTGAGCCGAAAATTCAAGCAGCTGTGGTTGTTCAGGGTTGGGCGTGAGGAAAACGCTGGCCTCCCCGCTTTGAGTTGCAGCGCCTCCCTCGATTTGAATTGGCATGCTCGGTGTCAAGACGCAGTAGCCAGCAGCCATTTCGCTGAACCCAAACAGCAGGACAAGCGTTGAAAACGCAAACAGATGTGGCAGCGAGTTTGGATTCATAACGAATGATGCTTTATGGGAATTGTAGATTGGCGTTGGAGTTTGATTTCATTTTACCGACTTGGCGACAACAAAACGACATCCATTTCACCGAGCAATGCTTGTCCTTGTTTTGTAGGATCGGAACACTTGACCTGTTCAAAACTTATCTTACTCAGCATTAACACTAGACTTTGGTATCCGAATTCACAGGTGTGGCAGTTTAACGCAGCCGCACTTACAAAAGAATTATTTCACGCGGACGACCCAAACGATTCTAAACAAACAATCTCAAATGAACGAGCCATTCATCCGTTCCTGACTTGCACATGTGTCTATTCAGATCTT
>JBLINZ010000220.1:0-9964 GCA_047639375.1 Mariniblastus sp.
TGAAACCGCGGCAACCCTCGTTACTTTGCCAGAACGCGAATCAACATCACTACCACCAGCACGCCTCGCGCAGTCCAGCCCAGGGTTCGAATCCAATTGGAGCGGACCAGCCAGCGATAGGCTTCCGGATCAAAGCCCAGTAATAATTTGTCATGGCAAGGGACTTGGATCAAAGCGGTTGAGGCCCAGACCAGACAGACCAAACCGACTCCTACGAACACCAACGTCTTACTCACGCCGTCGACGGGGTACCAAATCATCAGGACAGCGGTTACGAGCTCGACAAGCATCATCGGCCCTACGATATAGGTAATGCTGGCCTGATGCCGCTTCTGAAAGTTGACATAATGTTGCTCGCCAATCTCATTGAATAGCGGATAGTGGACGACTTGAATCAGCCAAATCAGCCCCACCATGAAGAGGGTTGCGACAAGGTTGGCGAGTAAGTTGGCAAGCGACCCATTCATTTCGTAAATACCGATCACAAAAACCTAAATTCAATAAGCAGCGCATCCGCTAAGAATGCAATTTTAACGATGCGGCATAACGGTCGCTGATTTTAAAACTCCTGACAACCGCTGCAGGCATACATTTTTCGGCTTGCCAACGCATACGTCTTGACCGGCAACGCACAATTTGGACACTCTGACCGCTTGTAGATGTTCAGCCGCTGGGACGCCTTCAACCGCTTCGGGACCTTTCCTGAAGTGGTAAACCCCGCCGTGATGATCCGGTTGTGCTCGACACCGATCCGAAGCAGCTCGACCGTCAGCTCCCAAAGCTCATCAAAGGTGCCACGCGTGATTTCATTCGCAGGACGCTGAGGGTGGATTCCCAGCAAGAACAGGATCTCGGCACGATAGACGTTTCCTACTCCCGCGATCACGGATTGATTGAGCAGCAAGCTACCGATTGCAGTGCGGCTGCTTTGTATTTTCTTCCAAACGTTTTCAGGGGACGCGTCATCCCGCAACGGATCCTCGCCCAAACGCATTTTGATCTCGTCAAATTTTGCCTTGTCGATTAACTCGCAACAATTCGGACCGTTGAGATCGAACGACCGCTGCGAACCAATCATACGGACTCGCACGGCTCCTCGCGGTTCGGGAGCAGGATTTTTATGGACTCGAAATTTTCCGTAGAGGCCAAGGTGAATATGCCCGATCAAATTACGATTCCAATGATAAAATAAATGCTTGCCGTGCGCCGAGACTTCGCGAAGCCGCTTGCCGCTGATCAAACTGGCTTCGTCCTCGAAACGCCCCTGCGGCGACGTGACAATTAGCTCTTGACCGGCAAACCACGCTTGATGGTCGCGACAAATTCGATGAATCGTGTGTCCTTCAGGCATCGCCGGCTCCCAGCGTTGTAATATCAGGTCTTCATGAGTAAATAAGGGTGTCAGTTACGGACTGAAGGAATTATCGGTTTCTCCAGATCAAACCGTCACACGGCCAAGCGTTGTTAACCGTTATCGCGTTGCAAATATCACTGCGAAAGAATCTGTGAACCTCCTCATTTTCCCACACCAACTGTTTGACGATCACCCGGGGTTCCCACTCAAGCCTTCTCGTGTCGTGCTAATTGAAGATAGCCTGTTTTTCTGTGACGCGCATCACCCCTTGAAAATGCACAAGCAGAAACTGTGGTTGCACCGGGCCACGATGAAACGGTTTGAGCGAACTCTTCAGACGAAGGGGATGGAGACACTTTACCTCGAGTATGACCCCCGGCCCGATTCACTTAAAACTCACCTGAAGCAAATCCAACGCACGATGACCTCGTCGCCGCGGAAATTGATCGTCGCCGAGCCCACGGATTTCTTGCTGGAGAAACGACTTCAGAGATTTTGCAGTCACTTAAAAATTCCGTGCCACTTCGTTTCAAACCCTAACTTCATCAATCAACCTCACGAAAACCAAGCTTACCGGGCGGGCAAGAAACGCTGGTTCATGGCGGACTTTTACAAATTCCAACGCAAGCGACTGAATATCCTGATGGAGGACGACCAGCCGACTGGTGGGAAGTGGAGTTTCGACGAAGACAATCGCAAAAAAGTCCCCAAGAAATTGCTCGGCAGCCTCCCGCCGTTGCTCAAATTGAAACGGGATGAAATTGACCAAGAAGCAGAGCAGTATGTTGAACAATCTTTCCCCGACCACCCCGGCAGCCTCGAGCAGCTGTACTACCCCAGCTCGCACGCCGATGCGCTCAAGTGGCTCAAGCACTTTTTGAAGAACCGATTCGAGCACTTTGGTGACTACGAAGATGCGATTTTGGAATCAGAGTCGTGGCTCTGGCATAGCGTGTTGACTCCATCGCTCAACATCGGCTTGCTCACGCCCCAGCAGATCGTCAAGGAAACGTTGGCCTTTGCCCGCAAGAACGAAGTTCCCTTGAACTCCCTGGAGGGCTTCCTCAGGCAGATCATCGGGTGGCGCGAGTTCATTCGTGCGACCTATCAGGATCATGGCGTGGCCATGCGAACCGCGAACCACTGGAACCACCACCGAAAAATCCCGGCCAGTTTCTACGATGGAACGACCGGCATTTCACCAATCGACGACACCATCCGCCGCGTCTTGAAGACCGGCTATTGCCACCACATCGAACGCCTGATGGTGTTGGGCGGATTCATGTTCGTTTGCGAGTTTGATCCCAAGGAGATCTATCGCTGGTTCATGGAAATGTTTGTCGACAGCTACGATTGGGTGATGGTCCCCAACGCGTACGCCATGAGCCAGCATGCTGACGGCGGATTGATCACGACAAAGCCATATTTCTCAGGGTCGTCCTACATTCGAAAGATGAGCCACTATCGGCCTGGGCCTTGGAGCGAAATCTGGGACGGCCTCTACTGGCGTTGGATTTGGAACCATGCGGATTCTCTCGCCAAGAATCCCCGCTGGGCCATGATGTGCGCCATGGCGAAGAAAATGGACAGTGATAAACGCGAGAAGCATATCCAAAACGCCGAGCATTTTCTCGCCGAGCTGGACGGCTAAATCAAGCGACGCGAGTTGACATTAAACAACAGATGCCCCATTTCCCCTTGGCGACTGTCGGAATGACCAGCCGCCGAAACTGCTGACGGCTTGTCGGTTTAACCAACGCCGGCAAACCATTTGTCTATCGGGCTGCCATTTTTGGACCATTTGCCAAGCTTTCGTGAGCCGTGACACGCAAGCGGCCGGGCCTCCCCGAAATTCCCAACGCTTAACGGACAATGGCACTTACTTTATGTTAGTGAGCGGTTTTAACGCTAGACACCGGTTGCTTAGGATCGAGCTCTGCCCAGTAAAACCCGCGGCTAGCGCCAAAGCGGCTAGCTTGCGGATGATTCCTGCAATCTAAAGTAAGTACCATTCGTCTAACGACCCACGGCACACTAAATCGACAAGCCGTTGACGAGTTGCGCTACCTACCCACTCCACCGTCAAGTGTGCCGAGACGGCAAGCTTGACGAAGGAACGCCGAATCATTGGTGGCTGGGATGTCGGGCTTCGTTCTCACAGCGAACACATGTCGACATTATTGAAGTTGCGTCCGTAGTAACGCATGTACTCGACCTTACGTTCGATCCCCTCGATCACAGCAGTTGAGAAGTTCGTTTTCTCGAATTGCTGGGCGCTGCCAAGCCCACCTGGACTGAAGACATTGATTTCCATCAGCTTGTCGCCAACGATATCAAGCCCAACCAGGAACATTCCGTCCTGAACGAGTTTGGGGCGTACAATCTCTGCGATGCGTAAGGCCGTCTCATCAATTTCAGCTTTCGCTTTGCTGCCACCCGCGTGGATGTTGCTACGCATGTCGTCGCCACCTCGCAAGCGGCGGAAGGCAGCGTATTTACCTTTGACGCGTAGCGGTCTCCCATTCATCACAAACAATCGAGTGTCGCCTGCCTCGGCAGCGGGCAAATATTCTTGGGCGATCACGAATCCATCTCGACTGACCGCGTCGATCATCTGGTTCAGGTTCGGGATGTCTGCCTTGCGAACAAGAAACACGCTCGCGCCGCCGGAACCCTGTAGCGGTTTGATAACCGAAATCCCCTCTTCTTTCGCGAAATGTTTAATCTCGTCACGATCTCGTGTAATGAGTGTCCGCGGTCGAACTGCTTCCGGGAACAATTGGAAGTACATCTTGCTGGATGCCTGTGCCAAGCCATTCGGATCACTCAACACGATCACGCCATGCCGCATCGCGACGCGCGCAAACTCTGCTGCCGCAGCACTCGCCCAAGGACGTGTCAGATAATCATCCGAAGGGACATTGCGGAGCACTAACACGTCGAGATCATCTACCGTGATCCGTCGCTTGACGGCTCTCTTCCCTTGCAAGTCCGCGGTATAGCTTTCGGAGGTTCCGTACTTCGGCTTGGGAACCGACGTGGCGCGTGCGCGGACCAAGTCATCGGGATCGTAGGCAATATCTCCCACCCCGAAAGTCCAAACTTCATGGCCTCGATTGACTGCTGCTTGACCGAGACGACTGGTCGTAAATTTTCCTTCTTCCGTCTTCACGTCGTTAACGACAAATCCAATTCGCATATTTATTCCCTAGTTTGTAAACATTATTGGCTGGCAGATTTCAATCTGACTAACTCAAACATTTGATCGACGACTTATATGGATGGAGGGTCCGCTAGATTCACCTTCACGCATTACGCTTAATCCGTAGTGCAAATCTTGCGGGTTCAAACATCCAAAAACGCTTTGAACCTGGTGCACCCTTCCGAAAAAGAGTCCAAATCTAAATCGCGGCCGAATGATTCCCCGACGTAATGGCGGTACTCAATCATGCCCCACTCGTGCAACGCAATCCGCTGACATCTGCCCGTTGGCGAACTGCAAAATTAAAAGGTGAGCTGGCAGAATTGCCGTAATCATCAATTACTTAAAGCGTACACATGTGAACGTTGTCGAAGTTGCGGCCATAATATTCCATGTAGTTGGCTTTACGTTCCAAGGCCTGGATGACGTACTTGTTGAAGTTAATCTTGGTGAATTTTTGCGCGCTCCCGAGACCGCCTGGGCTGAAGACATTAATCTCCATTAACTTGTCCCCAACGATATCAAGTCCCACCAGAAACATTCCGTCCTGAACCAGCTTGGGTCGAACGATTTCGGCGATCTTGAGATCTTTCTCCGTGACTTCCGCCGGTGCCAACTTGCCACCAGCATGGATATTACTTCGCATGTCGTCGCCGCCCCTTGTCCGTCGGAAAGCTGCATACTTGCCTTTGACTTGAAGAGGTCTTCCATTGAGCACAAACAAACGCATGTCGCCATCTTTCGCGACCTCCAAATACTCTTGGCAAATGACGAAGCCATCACGACTGACTGCGTCAATCATCTGATTGAGATTCGGAATATCGCTCTTTTCCACCAAGAATACGCTGGCCCCGCCAGAGCCCTGCATCGGCTTCAAGACACATCGTCCTTCTTCCTTGGCAAACGCCTTGATCTCGTCTCGGTCCCGCGTGATCAAAGTCCGCGGGCGAACTTCTTCCGGGAACAACTGGAAATACATCTTGGTATTCGCCTTCGCCAGCCCGTTCGGATCATTCACGACAATCACGCCGTGACGCATCGCCACGCGACCAAACTCGGCGGCGGTCGTCGCCGCCCAAGGCCGTTTGAGATAATCGTCTGAAGGCACGTTGCGGAGCATCAACACATCCAGCTCATCCACGGTAATCCGTTGCCTCACGCCCTTCTCGCCTTGAAGTTCCTTCAGGTACGATTCCTGAGAACTGTACTTTTTATCCTTGGGGACGCATCGGGCACGCGCCCGTACGAACTCATCGGGATCATAGGCCATATCGCCGACGCCAATCAAATACGCTTCGTGACCCTGCTGGTGGGCTTCGTGGGCCAGACGCACGGTCGTGAAACCTTTTTCCTCGGTCATCACGTCGTTAACAATAAATCCGATCTTCATATCAAACCTTTCAGGACAAGCAAATTCACTTGTCAATTAATGAGAGTAAAAGAAGTGCTTACTCAATGGACGTTTAAAGAGTCGCCAGCTCCACGTTGCTGAAATTGCGGCGATAGTATTTCATGTAGTCAACTTTTCGTTGCAGCGATTCGAGTACAGCGTGCGTAAAGTTAACTTTCTCAAATTTCTGTGCGCTACCGAATCCACCGGGACTGAAAACATTGATCTCCATCAACTTGTCACCGACGATGTCAAGTCCCACCAAAAACATGCCGTCTTCAACTAATCTTGGTCGCACCATCTCGGCGAGACGAAAGTCCATATCGCAGAGCTCTGCACGTCGAAGTTTACCGCCGGCGTGAATGTTGCTGCGGATGTCATCACCCGTTCGAACGCGGCGGAACGCGGCGTACTTTCCTTTGTGTTGCAAGGGGATTCCGTTCATCAGAAACAGCCGTGTATCACCGTCAGATGCCGCCGGGAGATATTCCTGCGCCATCACGTAGCCGTCGCGATTAACCGATTGAAAAATTCTTTCAAGGTTGTGACCATCGCCGCTGCGCACGATGAATACGCCCGCCCCGCCCGAACCTTGCAAGGGCTTAATGATGATCGTTCCTTCGTCGTCGAGAAACGATTCGATGCGACTCAAGCTACGTGTCACTAAAGTTCGAGGCCGTACGCTCTTGGGAAACGTTTGCAAGTACAACTTGTTCATGGCCTTTCCCAGTCCATTGGGATCGTTCAAAACAATCACGCCGTGTCGCATCGCCAGTCGCCCAAAGTGAATGCCCGCCGATTGCGCCCAAGCTTGCTGGACCGACGGGTTGTTTCGCAACAACATCACATCTAAGTCGTCGAGCGTAATCCATTTGTTGATGGCCTTGCCACTTCTTAACGCATCGAGAAACTGTTCTGACGTGTAACGTCCCGGCGGGACTGTCCGCGCAAACGCGCCAATCGTGTCGTCGGGGTTGTAGGCAAGATTGCCTGTACTCATGACCCACACTTCGTGACCCACGTTGATGGCATCGGCGGCTAGACGATACGTCGTAGCGCCCGCCTCGTTACTGTCCATTACGTTAACAACGATTCCCAATCTCATTTTTCAATTCCATTCTTCGAAGTTGGATTACTGACCAGATCTACGACGTTGCACGTGCTGCCTCGCAGGCCTTCGAGGCGTTGCCTAGCACGATCATCCTGAAGAAATCGTGGCACGATCGCGACGGGTTTTAACACCTTGCGGTACTGCAATTCCTTGATAATAGGAATGTGTTCGACAGCCATTTTGCCGACCAGCAAAGGCTTGAGGTCTCCACCTTTCTGCACGTACCGCAAAATCGCTTGCAGCCCACGTAGATAGACCGCGTCCTTGGTCAATCCGCCGCCTCGATAGACTCGCATCGTGATGTTGTACGCCGTTCGCTGCGTGAAGCCGAATTCATCATCAAGCGCGCGGAATGTCTCTACAAACGACGCCCCATCAACCAGTTTCCTGACGGCCAAAACACGGGCCGCCAACTGACGCATTCGAGCGACGCTCAGACCATCCACTAAATACTCCGATAACACGGCAAGACCTTCTTGCAGTTCTTCGTAACCCGCTAGCCCTGAATAAAGTTGTTGGAAAGGCTGCGCGCGACCGTTGTAATAGGTCACCAAATGCGTGCCGACTTCGTGAGCCAAGAGTGCCTTGACGCGCGACGGCGAAAGACTTAAGTCTGAATTGATCATGAGTTTGCCACGCGAAACGATCAGTCCGCTGACGTCGTCAGTCACCAAGGTTCTGGCGGTGAACTCAGGAGATATTTTTCGATAGTGTTCAAATTCCTTCTCCGCGAGTTTGGCAAATTCTTGTGCGTTGACCGAAACGCCTTTGTCTTTACGGCCTTTCCGCGGCAACTGATTCAGAAGATCGTTCGCGAGGGACTTTAGGTCGTCTTTGACTCCACCAAACAGTTGCAAGCTTTCGTACAGAAATCGAGGCGTATCGCGATCACGAAGCATCGTCAGCTTCAGCTCAAGTTCTTCCTGTTTCTCTTGAAACAGCCGCTGCAACGCAGGATCTTCAACTCGTTCGATGGGGATTTTGTAAAGTTGCCGCTTCAGCACCGTCGTGTCGACTGGCAGTGGGCGGTAATGAAACTCGGGAGCAATCTCGAACTGCGCGTGCTGAAATTGCTTCCAAGCAGCTCTCGGATTGACCGGCGTGAGCTGCAGCAAGTAGTCAAATTGATTGCTGACTGCGGCCAATTGTCGATCAATATCCCACACCGCTTTGACGACCGCTTTGCGACCCAACGCGTGGAAATGCGGCGGACGGTGGGTCGTTCGGGAACGGGCAAACTCAAAATAGGTTTGCCGGAGTGCAAGGCTCAGGCCATGTCTCAGAGTACGAGCCAACATCGGAAACTCGGCAGTCGAGTTTGCTTTACGAAATACCGGTGGCACGGCAATTCCTATGAACAGGCAATTTCGTTCACGGGCTTCGTTCTTCGTTAGCAGCGATTGCATTTCGGGTGGGTGAGTCTTGCCACCGCGAAGCACTTCCACATGCACCCCTTGCTTGATAATTTTTACTCGTTTAAGTCGTTTCTCGAGCGCGTCCACCGACCGTGCCATCTTCGCAGTCTCGGGGGCATGAATGGTAAAAATCGGCAGGACGGAAGGACTAGCTGCATCGTTCGCCTTTCCCCCCTCGGGGGCTGACCAAATCTCGACGACCAGGAAAGCCCCAAATTCTTTAGATTGAGTCGAGGCGATGTCGCGGACCAGTTTCGAAACACTACGTTGAAACTCTGAGCTTCCCGGAGCAACCAAGTAGGACGCTTCGCCCTGCACAAGCCGCTCAGTACCAGCGTCTTCAGCATTCGGTGGCTGGCGATAGACACACAAAAACGGCAACTGGCGGTCAATGTGGAGCCGGCCTTTTTCTGGCAGCGAGCGACGCACGCTAAGGTTCCCTGCGAGGCGCTGACATACTTCGTCGATCAGCGACAATGAAATTTCGTGATTCGCCCTGACGCTTGATTTTCGTTTCTTGTATACCTTTTTTGCCATTATGTCTTGTTTACCAAAGCTGATTTAGAATTTTACGTCGCGCTATGAATGAAGTCCGGTTACGTTTATTTGAGCGATTCAAGGACCGCCGGGACTGTGGACTGCATCGCTTCTCCGATCGCATTGATGTAGCGCTCGTCAGGCGAGCCAGTCCATTCATCCATGAAGAATTTCTTGAATTCAACTGCGATGACGCAGGCCGACTCAGGAAACTTTTCGTGTGCCCATCTAGGATGTTCACCACCACGAAATTTTACGTTCTCTCGCACATCCAGGTTTCCTCCGGGAAAATCAAACGAGCGCAAAGCTTCGATGAAGGAATCAATGACTGCCCCCCAACGGTCGCGGTTCAGTGTGCCAGTCCCAATGTTGACCTGCGGATTTTCTTCCGGGGCAGCGGGCGGCCCACCCGCTCCTTCGCGGCGGTGGTTGTAAGTGTGCAAGTCGAATACGACAAACTTTTCGTGCTGCTCAGCAAGTTCTCCATACAGTTCGCCGAGCGCTGTGTAGAAAGCGTCGTATTCCGCCAGTGAACGATTGGCGACATCGTCAGGCAGCAGATCCTTCCAGACCTTTAAACCCCAGGCATCTCCAGGTGTCCGGTAGACCGCCTTATTGCGAGGGCGATTGAGATCCGCTTCAAACCGCGATCGCAACCCCACAACGCGAGTCGGAGCAACTTTCGTCCATTGGCCCGTAAACGGATCTTCTTCTCGCAGCCGCCCGGCTTCATCGAGAGACATGTACTCGGCGAGTTCGTCGCGTAGCTCGTGCCCGTCATGAAGGGCGGTCGCCACCAGCGGGCCGTGACCAATTTGTATTCGCCAGATTTGCTCTGCCATGCCCGGGTCCTTTAATTGCTTGCTGGTTTGACAGAATCTCATCCTGCCCGAAAAAGGGATCAATCGTTCCCACAGCGAAATCCCTGCAACGCAACTCCCGTGCCATTCAATCC
>JBLINZ010000221.1:0-9919 GCA_047639375.1 Mariniblastus sp.
CCAGAACATGACTCCCTTTTTGGCGAAGGCGTCGATGTTGGGCGTTTCCATCGGCGAAGGCTTGTCGATGTCGTAGCACTTAACATCCTGCCAACCAAGGTCATCGGTCAGAATAAGGACCACGTTCGGTTTCGCCGGACGATCGTCTTCACCAGCGTTTGCGACCAAAGCGAACGGCAACAGGTAAATGATCAGCAACAGCAATGGAATAAATGTTCTGGACTTCATGTGGGAAAACTTGGATAGTTAGGATCTAAAATACTGAAGAGTCGACCTAATTAGCGGCACGTCGGCACCATCAACTCACTGGCGGCTTCGCGGACTTGTTGAACGGCCGGCAACAGCATGCCAATCAAGATGCCAATGATCGCGATGACAACCAACAGTTAAACTAACGTAAAAACCTGCCTACCATTTGAATAACGCACAACTTCTCCTTTTGAAGGTAAGTAAAGAGATTTTTGATTAATGAAATATCTTTAAGTTTTGGTTTGAGTCACTTCACGACTGGCTAGTCGCACATAACCGCTCTCCTTTTAATATCCGCCAGGGCGAATTCGTTAGTTGGAAAATTACTTTTATTAAAGGGAACAGCCAAGGTTTGCTTCTAGCTAAAGAACGCCTGCCCTCAATGGATGCCCGCCTGCCGGCCCTTAAGGACATCTGCCTGCCCTCAAGTCCGCATGCCTTTGATTAACGGCTCCACCCTGCCCTTAGCAACACATCCCTGCCCTTAACGGCTTCCGCCTACCGAATGTTCTTACCAACGGCCACGGGCGGCCACGGGGGACAGGCCAACGGCCACGGGGGACAGGCAACAAGCATGCGGGGCGGCCACGGGGGCCACGGGGGACAGGCAACCAACGGCCACGGGGGACAGGCAACAAGCATGCGGGGCGAAATGCCGGAAGGTTTACCCATAAAGCTTGCATGTGATGAATAACGGTGTTGATCTACCTGTGCTTGCCTGTCCCTGCTCGTTTCCGCCCTTAACGGCTTCCGCCTACCGAAGGCCACGGGATAGGCAACAAGCATGCGGGGCGGAATGCCGGAAGGTTTACCCATAAAGCTTGCATGTGATGAATAACGGTGTTGATCTATCAGGGCTTGCCTGTCCCCGCTCGTTCTCCGCTCGTTCCCAGCTCGTCTACACCCACTCGTTTCCGCTCGTTCCTTTTCCCCGCTCGTTCCCTCCCAAGTTGGTCCAAACCCAGGGACAAGCAACAAGCATACGGGGCGGAATGCCGGAAGGTTTTCCTATAAAGCTTGCATGTGATGAATAACGGCGTTGATCTATCAGGGCTTGCCTGTCCCTGCTCGTTTACGGTGCTTGCCTGTCCCCGCTCGTTCTGCTCGTTTCCTCGTGCTCGTTTACAAAGGAACGTAATACCATTCCACATCTGTTGGCTATCGGCAAAAATCACTTCCGTGGCATCCGATGGTGGCCAACCACGCTTAAAACGGCAAATTCGGGAGTCGCGACGGAAATTGGAAACTGGTGCTTGGCAAAACACCTTCACTCTGCGACTTATTCGTGGACTTGAAAGAGACGACGAATCTCGCTAAACAGAACGTCGAGCGCGTTGCAATTATGATGCAGGCTCTCGCCTCGTTTCAAAATAGTGGGCGCTCTCATGCGGCTCAGCACTAACTGGCGAAAGAGGTTACAATTTATGACGGCCACGCCAAGGCAAACTCGCTAATCTAGAAAATCAAGACGAGTGGAAGCAGGATGGACAAAGACCTGCATATCCTTGGCCGTCGAGTTTAGGCCTCCTTGACCGATGACAGAAACAGCACAAATCAAAGAAACATCAAGAATATGAATCGTAAACTCTGTATTACTACGCTACAGAAACACTTGTCTCTCCTGTTGATCTTTTGCTTTTTGCCGGCAGCCATGGCGGCTCAGTCGGCCAGAGCCGATGAGCCATTTGGCTTCAAGCAAAATGATGTAGTCGCTATTTACGGCAATGGTCTTGCCGATCGAATGCAGCATGATCCGTGGGTTGAAACTCTTCTACAAAGCCAACTGAAGGGCCTGAACGTCAGTTTCCGCCACATGAGTTTTTCGGGAGACGTCGTCAACAAGAGGCCTCGCAACAAGGGTTTCACTAACGACGCCGAGTACCTGCAACACGTCGGGCCCGATGTCGTGTTTGCATTTTATGGATACAACGAATCCTTCGCCGGGGCAGACGGCGCGGATGCATATCGAGCCGAATTGGTGAAACTGGTTCAGCGATATACTGAACTACGAAAGGCGAAGGGAAAGGATGTTCGATTTGTGCTGTTCAGTCCCATCGCTTATCAAAACACTGGTGATCCCAATCTCCCTGTTGGGACTCAGTTGAATGCGAATTTGGCCCTGTACACTGACGCGACGCGCAAGGCTGCAGCGGATTCTGGTGTGACTTTTGTCGACCTTTACTCACCGACACTTGAATTGTTCCAAACCAGTTCCGACCAGAACACAATCAACGGCATCCACCTGAATGCGAGCGGATATCAACAACTCGCCGGCATTGTGTCGCACGCCTTGCTTGGCAATGACCTGCCTCTCAACGAAAATATTTCTGGCATTTTCGACGCAGTGAAAGACAAAAACTGGCATTGGCAAAATCGCTATCACGCGACCGACGGCAACGATATCTGGGGCGGCCGATCGACGTTGTCCTTTGTCGACGGACAAACCAACGCCGACGTCTTGAAGCACGAACTGGTCATGCTGGACGTGATGACAGCCAACCGCGACAAAGCGATTTGGGCCGCGGCCAATGGCAAGAAGTATGTGGTCGACGATAGTAATGTTCCACCGCCCATCAAGGTGACGTCGAACATGGGCGGGGGCAGTAAAAGCTCAAACGCCGAAAAAGAAGGAAGCATCAAGTACTTGAGCCCAGAAGAATCCCTCGCAAAAATCAAAGTCCCCGAGGGATATGAATTGAATCTCTTCGCATCCGAAGTTCAGTTCCCCGATCTGGCCAATCCCGTGCAGATGCAAGTCGACGCCAAAGGTCGACTCTGGGTGGCAAGCTGGAATACGTATCCCAAGTGGGAACCCGGCAAGGAAATGAACGACAAGCTCATGATTTTTGAGGACACCGATAATGATGGCAAAGCGGATACTCGCAAGATCTTCGCTCACGTCCACAACCCACTCGGATTCGAGTTCTGGGGTGGCGGTGTAATCGTGACTTCCGGGCCCGACCTGCTGTTCCTCAAAGATACCGATGGGGATGACAAGGCGGATGTGCGTTACCCGATTTTGCAAGGGCTCGGAACAGCCGACACACACCATGCTGCCAATAATTTGGTGATGGGACCTGATGGCGGAATCTATTGGCAAAGCGGAGTCTTCCTGGTGCATAACCACGAGACGCCATGGAAACAAAATCTGAACGTTGGCGGCTCGGGAATGTACCGCTTTGACCCTCGCACCTTCGCAATCACGCCGCACGCAAGCAATTCGCCGAACCCACACGGCACCAGTTTTGACTATTGGGGCTACTGTTACGCCAACGACGGCACCGGTGGCAAATCGTATCAAGTGCGTCCCGAAGGCAAGGGCTTCAAGATGCACATGCTGCTGACTAAAGAATTTCGCCCTGTCGCAGCGAATGCGATCATGTCGTCAGAGCACTTCCCCGATGAAATTCAGAACGATTTCCTGATCTGCAACACGATCGGATTTCTGGGCATCAAACAGTATTCCCTTGATCGCGAGGGAGACGGGAGGACCCGTGAATTGGGGCACGTTTGGGGAACCCCTGGACTTGAATTGCTCAACAGTGAAGATCGAAACTTCCGACCGACCGATGCCGTCATCGGGGAAGACGGAGCATTGTACGTAGCCGACTGGCACAACGCCATCATTGGGCACATGCAGCACAACATTCGTGACCCCAACCGTGACCATATGCACGGCCGTATCTTCCGCCTGACGGTGAAAGACCGACCGCTGCAAAAACCTGTCAAGATTCACGGCCAGCCAATTGCGGCATTGTTGGAAAACCTCAAGCATCCCGTCAACGGCGTTCGCCATCGGACTCGAGTTGAGCTGAGTGCCCACGACACGGACGAGGTAATCGCGGCGACACGAGAGTGGATGAAGGACTTTAATCCTAACGATGAAACCGAGGCTCACCATTTGGTTGAAGCACTCTGGTTGCACCAGCAGCATGGCGTACAGAATGAAGAACTTTTAAGTACGGTTCTTAGTTCCGACGTCCAGCACGCGGTTGTCGCAGCCAATACGGTCAGGCATTTTTGGAACAACGTGGACGCAAATGGAGCGAGCGGATTCGCGGCCCCCCCCGAATCGGAATTCGTTAAATTCAATGCCCCGAAGCACCTCAGTAAGTCTGACAAAAAAGTATACAATCTGGGTGCCAAGATTTACCAACGCGAATCGCACTGTGCGACTTGTCACTTGTCACACGGAAAAGGCAGCCCGAATGTCTATCCGCCACTCGTCAACAGTCCTTGGGTTAACGGCAGCGAAGAGCGCCTGATCAAGATGACTTTGCACGGCGTTTGGGGCAAAATGACGGTCAACGGAAAAACGTACGACCCGTCGCGCGGCGTGCCGCCGATGACCGCTTTCCGCTCATTGCTAAAGGACGAAGAGCTGGCAGCGGTTTTAACGTTCGTGCGTAACACATGGGGTAACGAGGCTTCGCCAGTCACCGCGGCCAGCGTCAAGAAGGTTCGCGAACAAACGAGTAGCCGCAGCACGTTCTGGCAACCAGACGAACTGTTGGCAGAGCACCCACTGGAAGCGGCCCTTGCGGGAAACTCGCCCGCATTAGAAGAGTTTTCTAACAACGTTCTCGAAGCCGAACTGCTTCTTTCATCGCCCGCCGAATTGGCAGAAATCGCGATGAAGAACGGCAATTCTAGACGAGGCAAAAAGCTGTTTTATCAATCATCAGCCGCCTGCTTTGCTTGCCACGATCCTCCCAAGGGTGCCGCACGTCTCGGACCCGACTTGGCAAAAATGGCAACCAAGTTGACAAACGAGGAACTGGTGGAATCTATTTTACATCCGTCAAAATTGATCGATAAGGAATATGCCCAAGTGAAGGTGCTGACTCTCGATGGCAAGCTGCAAACCGGCGTTCGAATTTCAGAAACCAAGAATGAAATCGTCCTACGAAATCTTGCCGAACCCAATCCGATCACGATCGCGCAGGATGACATCGACGAGATCGTGGAGGCGAAGCTTTCTTTGATGCCTGGAAATTTGGCCAAGCAGCTGAAGAGCCGCCAAGAGTTCGATGACCTGATGAAGTACATCATCGAAATCCGAAAGCGTTAGACGCGACGGCTAGAACTAGTGAATGGCTCATTGATACTCCCCATTTCTCGGGGAGTATCAAGGTCTTCATGACAAGAAGTATGGCGCTCGACATCATCAAGCCGTTCGTGCATTGACGCGTTTATAAGCAGTGCCTGCGATTTGAGGATTTCTATGCATCCCCTACCTGTTCCCCCGCACAGGCGTCGCTGCTAACCGGTCGCTACAAGTGTTATTCCAGCGTCACCACTCAATTAACATGCGGGATTCACTGCCATTGATTTTGGCTTGGTCGTTTGTTTCTGTCTCCATCGTGAATTCCGTTCAACTTATGCAGGGAGTTGCTTACTCGGTAGATCAATGGTGGCATGACAGGTGCCACGAATTTTGCCGCGCGTGATGCAAGGTTCATTGAGATGCGTGCGACCGATTTGGCCGCCGTCCGGTCACCTTGACCGATCTTACCTCAGGCGATTCATGTCCAACTAGGCGTTTACCAGAATGAAATGGCCGCTTTGTTTTCTTGCGATCTGGTTCAGGGAAGATCGTCTTGAACACTGGTTGGACTGGCACGAGAGATGCATTCATAGATAGTTGAAATAGGAACCGCGGCGGATTAAATTTGTTCCGTAAAGTTGACGGTTAATTTGCCGCTACGGTGATTTAAAAAAATATTCCAGCCAAATAAGTGAGTTGGTAAAATCAGCATCGAGGTACAAAAATGCACGAATTCGTAAACAAACAGTGGAATGATTTCTGTAATAATTTGGAGCGATCAGCAAATCATCTCGCGGGTGAAAGCCAAAACCTACTCGATCAATTCATGAATGCTGCGATGGAGTTTTACGACAATACCCAACCGAGTTCGTATCAGGAACTCTTGGAAGCAATTGCCAGAGGCACCGCCATGGTGATTAGCTGGCAGGACCGGTCGCCCAATCACGCCAACGGTCCTGCACATGCCGGCAATGGCATGGCGTACATGGAATGCGAGAATCACGCCCCCATGCCGATGCCTACTGAAACCATGGCCAAGCAAACGGAACAGGCTCGTTCCAAAAATTGATTCGGATTGGCTTGACTCGATAGTGACTTCGACACTTCGCATGTCTCTTGCACCGAGTTGATTGATTCCACTAACTCCCGCGTTAGTGGCTTCTTCGCTCTTAGCCAGTGGAGATAATTCTGAAGGTCCATTGGAATCTTACGGTTGGACGTCGTCAGAAAAACGACGATTACCTGGCCTCCAAATTCAATGAGTTGAGTCTCAGGTATGTCCGCTGCACCATGATGCATCACCAACGTAACCTGCTCATCGGGCACGCCCTCCTCTTTAAGTATGCGAACGGCGCCAGCGGTTTTTTTACTCTTCGTAAATGGAGATGGCACAATCGAATTGCATTTTTGTTTCCGTTCAAGGAATAGCAAACGCAACCACCATGCCAATTAGCGAAAAACCTAATAGAACTAGAGAATTCAATGCATGATCATGTCATCAAAATTAAACTCAACTCGAAACAACTTGTTCGATCACAATTCCCAATGAGCGGATTTTGTTGCGAAGGCTACCTCGGGTGATGCCAAGAACCTCTGCCGCCTTGGATTGGTTACCATCGGTTGCGCTCAGAATCTTTTTCAACAACTGCCGTTCCATCATCGCGAGCGTTTCCGCATAAATATCTTTGGAGCCCTTGTCGATTTGTTGGCTCACAAAGTCTGCAATCTCCGTTGAGTCTGTTAATTTTCTGTTGGTTGAATCAATTTCTCCGCCATCCAGTACGTCTTCCGTCAAGTTCTCTGGAACGATTACCGGCCCAGTTGCCATTAAGATCGCGCGTCGAATGACACTCTGTAACTCCCGGATGTTCCCAGGCCAAGGGAAAGTGCGAAGTGTTTCGATTGCTTCCGGTGAAATTCCCTCGATATTCTTGTCCATTTCCTTGGAAAACTGACGCATGAAATGGCTAATCAGCAAATCGACATCGTCGCCTCGTTCACGCAACGGAGGCAAATAGATTTCAAATGCGTTGACGCGATGGTACAAATCCAGCCGAAAGTCGTTTTCGTCAATCATCGTTTCGAGGTCGCGGTTGGTGGCTGAGATAATGCGAACATCCGTGGTGATGGTTTTGTTGCCACCGACACGTTCGAATTTCTGTTCTTGCAAAAGACGTAGTACTTTGCTTTGAAGTAGGGGCGACATATCGCCGATTTCGTCGAGAAAGATGGTGCCACCGTTGCACTGCTCGAACTTTCCAATACGCCGTTGGTCGGCTCCCGTGAAGGCGCCTTTTTCATGTCCAAACAGTTCGCTTTCAAGCAGAGTTTCTGACAACGCAGCGCAGTTCACCGCGATGTAACATTGATCATTGCGATGGCTGTGTTGGTAAATTGCCCGTGCAATCAGCTCTTTCCCGGTACCACTTTCCCCGCGAATCAAAACTGGAACTTGTTGGGCGGCGACGCGACCAACTTGCTTGTAAACTTCTACGATCGGCGGACTGGTTCCGACTAGCTGTGCACCATCGCCCATCGATTCGGTTTCGCCTTGGTCAAACGTCACCGGATCCTGCATTAGTCGCCTTGCCTCAAGGGCCTTCTCGACCAGATCTTGCACCTGTTGAACGTCGAGCGGCTTGGAGCAATACTCATACGCGCCAAGTTTCATCGCTTCGATCGTCGTGCTGCTATCATCCAGGGAAGTAACGAAGATAACGGGCAAGCGGGCGTCGAAAGCTCGAATTTTCTTGGCCAACTCCAGCCCGTTCATCTCCGGCAGCATGATGTCGAGCAAGCAAACTGCCACGTCCGATTCGGTCAAAATAGTAAGACCTTGTTCCGCATTGGCAGCAGTTACGACTTCGACATCGACGTCTTCCAACGCTTTTTCAATTAGCCGAAGTACAGTTCGGTCATCGTCGATCGCTAAGATTCTTGGCACATTGGATTCCTTGTAATGGTGCGTTAATTGCCATTCTAGCAAGGAACCTGGCCGTCGTCTTTGCATAGAGTCAGTATCGAAGGGTATTCGGCGGTCCAAGTGATGAACCTTCATCAAATACAGACATTCACTTAATTCTACGGATAGACACCCATTCATTGCAGACGTTTAGAATACCGCATCGTCGCCTCAGGATTCTCCTTCGTCCAGATTGAATCCACTGTTCCGCTGACACGAGCAGTTTCGTCTACTACCGACGAATTATTTCCTCATTCTCCATTCCGAGAACACGTCCGATAGTCGCCAGAATCAAAGTGTAGTCTTTAGCATTTGCCAAAACGTGGTCGGCATTCACTACAAACATATCATTGGTTTTTCACACTCCCTCGGAAACAGCGTCGCCGTCCGACTACATTGCTTGATAGGCATTTCTAAGCGCCAAGACTCGGTCGTGTCCGCTTTTGACGGTTTTGTAATACTTGTGCAACACGTCGTTGACTGGATTGCGGTTGATTTGGGGCAAGATGGTTTTGAACTTGTTGACAATAACGTCTTCAGCACGCTCAGCTTCGATCAAAACCACCGTCGGGTTGCCACCGTTGAGGCCGGCACGGAGTGCAGTCCAAATGGAACGCAGTGTGCCGCCGAATGTTCCTTCTTCAACAGGCTTCTCATCGGCCTTCGTTAAGAAGCCGCCAATGTCCTCGCTGATTAGTTCGCGCTCCTCAGCTATATTTCGGAGGACTCCAGCGACAAATTCATCATCAATTTTGTCTGCGGCTTGATTGTGGTACTGCGTGCTGTCCTTTAGCCCGCCAACCAATTCCTGTAGCGATTCGATGGTTTCTGGTTTCATTTCTTGTGCTGTACTTGTTACTTGAGTGTTCATCATTTCTCCTCAAAGAATTAGTTACTTGGTTTTAATTGCGATTTGACTCGCTGACTAAACAGGCTGCATTTGACGTGCCAATCGTCGAAGACGCTGTTTCGAACGTCGTTTGAGTTGGATCCAAGCAAGTTTTGATGTTTCCGCAGCCAAGTTGGTCTTTCTTAATCCAACTGTTTTGTCAGGATTTATTCACGACGTTTGGTTAACAAAAAGCATTTAGAATGCTGCGGAGAGGAATGGAATCTGCTTTAGGTTTGCATGCAAAGCGACATGCCATCTCTAACTAGAGAACATGAATGACTACTAACAAAACACAGAATGAAGCGTTTGAAGCTGTTGTTGGCGTTTTTGAAAACTCAGATTCGGCGAAACGGGCTGCCATCGAGTTGCGACGACAAAATTTCGTTATCCAACGCGACTCGTGTCGCGACCTTTTATCAGATAATGAAATGCCCGAAATCATTTACGACCAGGTTGATGACGTTGTTGGAGCCGACGCATTGTGCGGAGTTTTGAAAGGTGGAGCGATTGGCGGAGGTTCTAGATTACTGTTTACGGGCGTTCCTGGACTGAACGTTGCAGCTCCCCTTGTTGGCGCGATTGCCGGTGCTTGGATTGGAGGTGCGGCAGCCGTCGATGAAGCGATCCGGGGAATTGAACTTCCTGACAAGCGCAGCTACCAAAATTTACATTCTGACGGCAAGTCGTTCGTTGTCATTTCCGCAAGCGTGTCTGAACAATTGGAATACGCGAAACCGCCGAACTAAATTGGTGCACTTAGCGTCAAACA
>JBLINZ010000222.1:0-9911 GCA_047639375.1 Mariniblastus sp.
GACTGACTGGATGGGCGATTTTCAGATCCCGACACTACGACGGGCGGTTGGGGATGAACGCTGACAGCGAGTTCTCGTTGCAGTTTCCGATTGACTATTTTCTTGTCGAATGCAGACAGGCGTGAAATCGGGACGACGATCGTGACGCCATTTACTTTTTTCAAAGTCACCGCTTGGGGCGTCGCCAAAATTAGCTCAGCCTCGGTTGAATACGTGCCAGTCGGGTCAGACCACACGCGAACATTTGTCTGGCTATGGCAAGCCGAAGCGAAGCCAAACACGAGTCCACCGAATAGGATCGCGAACATGCCGCGAGCTTGAGACTGCATAAATCTTGATACGATAGAAAGCATGGTATCGTCCTTGGTGAATAAGCATTGCTGTCAGGATCGGTTTTAATTTCTTTCACGATGTGATTCAACGTTAATTTTCCGGTGTTTTTGGCGTTTCCCTGTCGTCGTCCGGCTTTCACGCCGCCTGATACGAAAAGTTGGTGGGGAAATGTCTCGACTGATTCACGATCGATCCACGTTGGGTGGAGACAGATACGATTGACGAGCCATTGAGTGGCCCCCAGATTCTCAGAGTGTGGACATGGAATGGTTTAGGCCGATCAATCAGAGTGCAAATAAGGCTTTCAAATTCCCGCACGTTGACGGATAATAGAGACTTAGTTGCGAGCGACCCGCGCTCAAAACAGACTTTTCAAACTTCTTTTTGGTTGAACGTTGATGAGCGAAAGCCGCAAGATCAAGATTTTCGACACGACGCTGCGTGACGGTGAACAATCGCCTGGTGCAAGCATGAATCTCCAAGAGAAACTGGAGATTGCTCAGGCGCTGATTGATCTTGGGGTGAATGTGATCGAAGCGGGTTTCCCGATCGCTTCGCCGGGAGATTTCGAGGCCGTTCGTGAGATCGCCACCAATTTTCGCGGGGCTGAAATTTGTGGTTTGGCGCGATCGTCCGACAAGGACATCGATCGGGCTTGGGAAGCCCTCAAGCAATCAGCTGATCCACGGATCCATGTGTTTCTTGCGACCAGTGCGATTCACCGCGAGTTCAAATTAAAGATGACTCCCGATGAGATCATTGCTCGCGCCATCGCTGGCGTGAAGCGAGCGAAAAGCTATTGTGACAACATCGAGTTTTCGCCAGAGGATGCTGCCCGAACCGAGCCTGATTTTCTTTGCCGGGTCGTCGAGGCCGTAATTGCAGCTGGAGCCACAACGGTCAACATCCCTGACACTGTCGGATATGCAACGCCGGAGCAAATGGGATGCGTGATCAAGAATTTGGTCGATCGAGTTCCTAATATCGATCAAGCGATCATCAGCGTGCATTGCCACAACGACCTCGGATTGGCGGTGGCCAATAGTTTGGCTGCGGTTCAAAACGGAGCAGGGCAGATTGAATGCACAGTGAACGGGATTGGCGAACGTGCAGGCAACTGTGCGCTGGAAGAAGTCGTGATGGCAATGCGAACTCGGCCGGATGTCTATAACTACGAAACCACTATCCATTCCAAACGACTGGTTCCGACAAGCCGTTTGGTGTCGACGATTACCGGGCTTCAAGTTCAGAGAAACAAAGCTGTCGTCGGTCGCAATGCGTTTGCCCATGAGGCCGGCATTCATCAAGACGGGATGCTCAAAGAACGCACGACGTATGAAATCATGCGCCCCGAGGACGTTGGATTTGCCCATACCGATCTCGTGCTGGGTAAACATAGTGGCCGGGCCGCCTTGGCGGACCGAGCCAAGCAACTTGGGTTTACCCTGACCGGGGAACAGCTTCAAAGTGTGTTTGACGAGTTCAAGAAACTCGCCGATCGCAAGAAAGAGATTTTCGACGGAGATATCTCTGCCTTGATCGAACATGAAATCTTGGGCACCACGGAAGAAGAATGGTCGCTAGAATCGTTCAAAGTGAATCTCAACTACCAACAGCCGCCCACGATCGTGCTAACGTTGAAAAAGGGCGACGAGGTCCAAACGGTCGAGCAGTCAGAAGGCTCGGGTCCGGTTGACGCGGCGTTCTTGGCGGTCAAGAAAATTACAGGCGTCGAGATGACCTGCCGAGAGTTTTCCATTCGAAGCACCTCGCTGGGCTACGATGCACCAGGCGAACTGACATTGGAAGCCGAGCATGATGGCCGGACGTATCGTGGTCGTGCCGTTTCAACCGACTGCGTGGAAGCGTCCATCAAAGCGGTTCTGAATGCTGCCAATCGAATTTTAGTGGCCACACGAGCTGCAGGCAGTGAAAGTACAGCTTAGGCTCGGGTTGCAGTGCGACGTCCAAACCGAGAAACGAAAAAAGGCTGTCAGGAAATCCTGACAGCCTTTTAGTTTTTGAATCAACCAACATTAGTTGGACATCAACGTTAGTTAAACAGCTGTCGAATGCCAAAAGTGAAGAATATGTTGGTGGCAAAGTTCAAGACTTCTTCCTGAGGCTTGTACCTCAACAAGAGCGTGTCTCCCGGCCGGACAAGCAATCGTTGGCGTGGATCATTAATTGTATCATTCAAGTTAATGCGAATGGCCAGCTGACGTTTCCCTGGGATCTGACGCAAGACCACCAACTCGGTTGGAGGAACGTTTTGAGCGGATCCACCTAAGCCTCCGGATCTTTGTGAAGTACCAATCCCGTTTCCAGCCAGCGAAATCGCGGCCAAAATATCAAGATCATAGTCACGAGGGAGGGTGAATTCACCACCGCCGAGCAGGCCGCCAGTGTAATAGACGTCTGTTTCACGAGTGTCTACGTAGACGATATCACCATCACGAAGGACAATGTCTTCGGGACGGAAATCTGGAATTTCGCCAGGATTGAGGCGAAGCGGAATCCGAACTACGTTGGATTCATCCGAGATCTTTGGAACCACGCCATAGGGAAACTTGGAAGCATCGTTGGTTCGATAGAACTCCTCAATCTGCTGGTCGCGACGTGCGGAGGCGATTCGATCGCCACGCAGGATTCGAATTTCTGCTTTCGCGTTAACACCAGGTAAGCCACCTGTTTGTGCCAAGGCGTTGAGCACGTCGTTTTTATAAGCTGGCATTTGAAGCACAAATCCACGACCCGATTGATCGGAACGATCAGTCACGCCTGCTCGGTTTCCCCGACCTAGGAATTGGGCTCCCTGCTGAGCCGATGAATTATCCTGTCGAACAACAAACACTCGGCTTGTTCGTTCCCGGAACAACGTCACGATGATTCGACTGTCGCCCCTCAAAATGGGATCAGGGCCGCCACGGAAAGCCCGTTGGATCAGGGCTTCCGCCTGTTGGATCGTGAGGCCACGAACCGGGATAGGCTTAACCGATGGCAAGGAAAGCGTGCCGTCTTCTCGCACAGGAATCGGGAATCCGATCGCGGGAGGAAGATCGCTGTCCGGGGCTGGAAACTGAACCGGTGGCGGCTCTTCAGAGTTGCCAAGCACACCTTCAATGAAGATACCGAGCACGTCTTCGGAGTCGAGCGTGTAAAACTCAGGTTTCGTTTGACGAAGTCGAGCCACGTCAATCGAAACCTTGTCGGCTTGCGGCTCAGCCAGAAACTGAGCGGGGATTCGACTCGCCGGAATCGTGTCAATTGGCGAAAACAGTGCCGTACAGCCGGTTATGGACAGGCTTGTAAAAAGCATTGCCATAACCGCGAGCCGGTTGATGTGAGTTCGAAAACTCGAGTTAGTTGTGCAGGTTTGAGTAACCATCACTTCGGACTCCCCCTTGATTGCGACTGCAGGCCGCGACATTGTTAGTGATTCTGTTTGATTGGCAATTTGTAGCCGACAACGCGCCGCCTGTTCGGCGGATGCATTGCTATTCGTTAACTAGTTAGAGATCCAACCAGAAGCCATCGGTGTGTTAGAGGACGTCGAGTACTCGGCCTGGATGATTTCTGAATTTCCATCGGGAGCGTACTGTGCTTGCGGTGGAGCCTCAAAGGTTCCATCCAACAGGATGGATGGCATTGAGTCTTCCGCGGGATAGCGGCTGGGAGCCGGTGGAACGTCCCGAGAAGCATTCGCTCGGGATTCCCCATTGGCTGAAACAACTTCTACATCACCAGGTAACTTGACGTCTGTATTCGATTGGGTAACGGCCTTGTCAATCATTCGTGAAATCATCACGTCGTGATAGGTTCCGGCTTTATCTTTGCGAGCGGCAGCGACACCGGCCGGGTATCCTTCGAACCAGCTGTTGACACAACGAGCTCCATCAGGAGACCGATACTCGAATGAGCGGTAGTCTTCAGGAGGGAGAGCTGGGACGTAGCCGTCACCTCCATTACTCGTTGCTGAGTAGCCAGCGCAGAATCCATTCTCGAAGTGTTCCGCATATGGGCGATCGCAATTGCCATAGCGAAGATTGAATGCGCGTTTGGCCCAAACAATGTCCCGGTAACTCATCATGGCTGTTTCATGAAGGCCGAGATTGCAGCCGGTGGATTGGCTGAGTGTCAGGATCGCGATGCCAACGATCACTAGTCGAATACCTAAGCGTGCTGAGTAGGAGACACGTTTGTTTTTCGCGACAGCATTTTTTGACATGGTTTCCCCCTGAAGTGAAATCCAAAGAAACCAACGGCTTCAATGGATGCTTGGCGATGAAACGGCGCTCCATCACCTCACCCAAGTAATCGCCCAATAAGCTATGCCGAATTTAACGAAGATTGCACATATACCCGTTTTCCCGAAAAAACTAGTCAGTCCGAATGTTAGGAGCGTTGAAGCTGGGGAATGCTGGCGCAATTTCGCTGGCAAATCGAGGGGGTTCGTTGGCGTATTGGGCCTCCAGCTTGCCATTTGCAGTAGTGATGAGAACCTAGGGGGAATGCAAAATCGTAGATTTTGGCTGGCGAGGCGACGCCAATCTAGAATCGCTGGATCCCTATCCCACTCTAGGGAATCCATTTCACTGCAAGCCATTTGAGGGAGACAACGGCTTGCTTGCAAGAATTGCAGTCGCCTGCTTAATTCTGTCCGGCAACTTGTCCATTCACCAAGTGAATCACGCGATCAGCTTTGGCCGCCAATTGTTCATCATGCGTAACCATGACGACGGTCAAGTTTTCATTTTTCCGCAAGGCTGAGAGGGTGTCCATGACTTCTCGGCCATTCTCGGAATCGAGATTTCCAGTCGGCTCGTCTGCCAGTAATACAGAAGGTTCGGAGATTAGTGACCGAGCAATGGCTGTCCGCTGCATCTCACCACCCGACAGTTGGTTAGGCTTATGCGTCAGGCGATGGCTCATGCCGACCATTTCAAGCAATTCCATGGCGCGTTTCTTGTATTTGGATTTGTTTCGCAGATAGCGAAAAAAACCGTCTTTGACCATTTTCGGAACGAGCACATTTTCTAAAGTCGTGAGTTCGGGCAGCAGGTGATAGAACTGAAAGATCAGGCCAAATTCGGAATTTCTAAGATACTCTTTTTTACGGGCGGCCAAGTTATCGATTCTTTGATCGCGAAAGTAGATCTCGCCTTGGTCGGGCGCATCGAGCGTTCCCAACAGGTGTAACAATGTGCTTTTCCCAGAGCCGCTTTGACCTACGATTGCTGTGAAATCACCGGTTGTAATTTGCAAGTCGACGCCCTTGAGGACGGGGACTTCCAGCGGGCCCTTGCGATAGCTTTTAAAGAGGCCACGGACTTCCATCGCAGAATCGTTGAGGACTCGCAGGGGCGTTCCATCGTGACGCGAATACTTTTTTGCGTCCGCATTTGGAACCGGGCTGGGGGAAGATGAAAATTTAACGGTTTGTCGTTGAGCGGCATCACTCATAGCGAAGTGCCTCCACTGGATGAAGTCGGGCGGCGCGAAGTGCTGGCAGGACACTCGCGAGAACAGCGATCGCTATGGCTCCAATCCCGACCCACACGACGGTCATAGGATTGATCATCGTTGGGATCTCGGTGAACATGTAGATTTCAGGGTCAAACACTTCTTGGCCCGAGACAATCGCGACAAGATCTGCAATCTCATTAATGTACTTAACAAACAAGATTCCAATCACGATTCCAACTCCTGTGCCAACCGTTCCCAGCGACATGCCATATCCAAGGAAAATCGACATCACACCTCGACTGGGAGCTCCCAACGCTTTGAGAATTCCGATGTCTTTGGTTTTTTCAACCACGATCATGTAAAAGGTGGCAAGGATTCCGAAACCAGCCACAGCGATAATCAAGAACAACAAGATGTTCAAGATGGTGAGTTCCATCTTGACCGCACTGAGCAAGGGTCGCTGGGCGTCTTGCCAAGTCCGAATGTCGTAGTTCGTGTACTCTGGTGGGAATTGGGCGATTAGCTTGTCTCGAACGGCGTTTAGATCAGCGCCTTCTTTAAGCTTGATTTGAATTGTCGACACAGAGCCTTCGCCGCTCAGCGGATCCACCATGCCACGCAATTTTTGCAAAGCACTCAACGGCACAAACGCGAAATTGGAGTCATACTCGTGCATGTTGGACGAGTAAAAGTCGACCACGGTGCAGTTCTCGATCACAGGCGAAGGGCTGTTCCCAATCGTGGTCAACATGATGTTCGCATCGTCACCCGGTTTGACCATGTAGATACTCTTGAGTTCGCCGTCAGGCGTTTGCATTTTGCGTTCTGAGATCGCCATTCCCAAAATGATCCCCGTATGATGAGATCTCATCGGATCAAAGAGGTCTTCGTCGGTTAACTCCGGACGAAACTGGGCGTGGGGGTCCGTCGGCGAAAGCTTATAGATTTTTGGTTCGTCTGATTCTGATTCGGGGTCAATCGCAAAGCCGTTGGCGTCAACTAGCTGGCCAGCCACCGGCGAACCAGACGTTTCAGGGGTATTGCTCGGCTTGAATAATTCGTTGATGTCTGGAACTTGATCCGGCAGCGGCAAAAACTGAAATTCTTCTTGATTGGGCGTTGGGTTGCCAGTGTCCTGGCTGAATCCCACTTGAGCCACCTGATTCTGAGGTGACTCCAAATAGGCCGCCGCGGCCGTTTCATAGCTTCGCTGGTATTCCAACGTCGCTTGCTCAATCCGTCGCTTATTGGCGATCTTCTGGCGGCGATAAGCCCAACCCGCTTCGCCTTCGAATCGTTCGTCGTACCCGGTGTCTTTCAACTCAAAACTTACACTCGAACGATTGGCTTCGTTAGTCAGGTAAGGCTCGAAATCCGTTACTTGGCCGAACGTCTCATCGTCGATGCCCAGCAACATGACTTGCTGCGTCCACTGGTTGCCACGGAAATCGAACGACAGCAACGCCGGAGTCCGGACCACGCATGTGAGTTGCTCAAGGTCGTCACCGATGGTCTGCTTGATCACATCGATATGCCGTTCGGGATATTTGATGTCGCTAAGCAATTGAGCTGAAATCTCAACGTCAGACAGAATCCCGTGCAGTCGGCTTTGCATTTGATCGACAAAGCCGGCCATGACGCTGTTGACGACAATCAACGTCGCGACACCCAAGGTGACGCTAACGATGGAAGCCAACGCGATAAAACGCGTCTTGAGGTATCGCCACGATAAAAGCAGTTTGTACATTCGCCAATCCTTTGGCCGTTTTTAGGTTGTCCGGCAAAACTACGTGGGACTCATTTCCCTTGTTCAGATTTTGCCAAAAACTCTTTCGATCCAACACCGACGTGGCAGTCTCAGTGAATGCCTACGCCGTGTCTAGATCGTATCCTGGGTTCAATTTACTACGACTCAATGTTTTCTGCACGAAGCAGAGGAAACAGAATGATGTCTCGAATCGAGGTTGAGTCAGTCAGTAACATTACCAGCCGATCAATTCCAACTCCAAGGCCACCTGCTGGAGGCATTCCATTTCGAAGAGCTCGGACAAAATCGTGATCCATTTTCGCCATGGAATCTTCTTCTGCCATTCCGTCTAATTGATTCTTGAACAACTCCTCCTGCAAATCCGGATCGTTCAGTTCCGTATAAGCATTCGCCAGCTCCATGCCGTTGATAAACAGCTCGAAACGTTCGGCTATCTCTGGATTGTCCTTTTTACGCTTGGTCAACGGGCAAATGCTAGCGGGATAGTCCGTGACAAAAATCGGCCCCACCAACGCATCTTCGACTTTCGCCTCAAACACCTCATTCTTGATGACGTCCGGGTGCTTGCCGTCGACTGGAAGACCAAGCGATTCCGCATATGTTTTTACAGCAGCCGGGTCTTGCGGGTCAACTCCGGTATTCTCGGCAAACAATTCGTCGTAGGGCCTCCTGGCAAACGGGGTAGAAAAGTCAACTTGGGTATCGCCATACGGAACCGTCGTGCCAGCACCGATCGCTTGCAATGCGTTTGCTATCACTGATTCGGTCAAGTCCATCATCGATTCATAATTACCGTAGGCTTGGTAAACCTCAAGCATCGTGAATTCTGGATTGTGCTTAGGGCTGATGCCTTCGTTTCGATAAACTCGGCCAAGTTCGAAAACGCGTTCCATTCCGCCAACCATCAACCGCTTGAGATGAAGCTCCAGCGCGATCCGCATATTCAGCGGCATGTCGAGGGCGTTATGGTGGGTTTCAAACGGTCGAGCCGCGGCGCCACCAGCGATGGTGTGCAGCGTCGGGCCTTCGATTTCGACAAAATGCTGAAGATTGAGTGTTTGCCGGATCGAGGCGACAATTTTCGAACGATTAAGAAATCGATCGCGCACACCTTCGTTGTAAGCCAAATCAACGTAGCGTCGTCGTTGGCGCAATTCCGCATCGACCAAACCGACGTGTTTCGCTGGCGGTTGATCGAGTGTCTTGCAGAGAATGTGGATCTTATCGGCAAAAATCGAGAGCTCGCCGGTTTGGGTACGCCGCAGGGTCCCGTCGATTCCGATCAGGTCGCCCAGGTCGAGGCATTGGATCAGGTTCCAATTTTCTTCACCGACTTGGGTTTTGCCGACAAACAGCTGAACCCGCCCTGTCCAGTCTTCGATATCGATAAATTGAAGTTTTCCTTTGTCACGATGCAGCAAAATTCGACCAGCGGCACGAACTTTGGGGCCCGTCATGGTCCCTTTTCCCTGTTGCTTGCACCATTCGCGAAAACTTGTCTCGCCCAGCGCTTCGTCGGTTGGCAATTCAAGTTCGGCACCGGATTCGGTCACGAATTTGATTTCGCCTACGCGTTTTTGAATGTCCCCGATCATGTGTCGATCGTTGAATCGTTGTCCGTAGGGATCGATTCCAAGCTCGATAATCTTCTGCAGATTGATTCGTCGAGATTCGCCGGGGTCTGGGCCGCCTTCAGTCATTTGATTACTTCAGTTTTTGTACACGGTTAATGCGTTTTCAGAGGACTCGTAGTCTAAGGAAATGAATGAGTAATAAGTAGGTGGCATTTCGAATTGAAATTTCATCAGCGTGGCTGCCCGGACCTTGCCCGCCATCAATCGAGCTTAGGCTGGAACAGACTCATTGAGTCCGCAGCCAGGACAACGGAATCCCGACGCTTACGGGCGTGTTAATTCAATCAACGCCGGCAAGCCATTTGCCTATTGGGGCGCCTATTTCACGCCATTTAACGAGTTTTTGCGAGCCGTGACGCGCCAGCGGGCGGGCCGCCCAGGAGGCCTCGGCACCATACGACTCGCTCCTCACACGAATTCGCGACCTCCTTCTGGTAGCGACAGTCGTCAAGACTTTCGGCAATTCAGGCTGCCGAAACTCTTGACGAGTTGCGCTACAGGAAATCCTGCCATCGTCGCTTTTCGCTACTTGGCAAAGCGAAGCAATTCCGCACACCCGCTACTCCGCGTTAGTCCCTCCGCCCGTTCGAACGGATGAGCCATAACGCGTCAGCGGGCTAGCGCTTCGATATCACCTGGAGCCTCAGAGCGTCGTAAGGGCCCACTGCTCACTAAATCAACAAGCGGCGACGCGCCGGGGACCGTTGTCG
>JBLINZ010000223.1:0-9889 GCA_047639375.1 Mariniblastus sp.
AAAACATTGCCGGTAAGCTTTTAAGCAGGCAATTGACAATTAGCTGCAGCTTCGGCAGCGCCGTCACTAAGCGTAAAGCACGAATGACTCTCGCAAGCCTGAAAACTGCTGCAAAACTGCTATGAAACGGGAGGACGCAAACCAAGATGATCGAAAAATCGAAGACATTCCATGGGTCTTTGAAGTAACGCAGAAAGTGGCGACCATGCTGTGCCATTTTGAATGCGGCTTCAACAACAAATGCCCACAAAATCAGCGTATTGATTTGCGCAAGGATTGCTCCATACTTCTGGCTTATGCTGGGATAAGTTTCAAGGCCCACAACAACGGCAGCCATCAGTATCAGCCCTAAAATCGTGGTCTGAAAAGTGCTCGATTTGACGATTCGTTGGAGTTGCTCTCGCATATTATCTCTCATGACTGGTGATTTTTCTTGATGCGCTAAAGCGAAATGATTCTAGCCCCCGCTATCGAAACGACTCGTGCCATGGTTCAGTTTCAGTACCGCAAAGTGATTTGATCAAATATATCCTAATCACGTAGTTAGTGAAATCGTTGGGTTATGAACAGCTATTTTGCGTGCCTTCTGAATCGAACTTACAAACCGCTGCCTGTGCAGCCCCAGCCTGGAACGATTGGTCAATGTGTTGGCATGGCCCAGGCCTGCGAAAACACTCTCATTGACGTGTTCTGCAATTCTGTTTGGCTATACTCGGCGAATCCAAACAATCTCGTAAAATGGAACTAGGTAGCGTTCAATGAATTTCAAAAGGTTATAATCGCTACCTCGAATTGAATACTTTGATAGATGAATCATCTTTCGACAACGACAGTCATGGAGTGAAAATGAAGTACGAAGTAAATTTTGGCCAGCCCGTGGGGGCGACCAAATTGGTCAATCACGGTTCGGGGAATTTGTTTCGCGTAGCCGTTCTCGGTGATTTCTCAGGTCGATCCAACACCGGGCGATTGAGCACTGGTGATGAGTTGGCTAACCGGAAAGCGCATCGTGTTGACGTCGACAACCTGGATGAAGTCTTGGCTCGCTTCGAAGTCAAACTCGCTCTCCCGATTGCCAATGAAGGTGGTGCAGTAAATGTTGCCATCGGATGCATGGACGACTTCCATCCAGACGAACTTTACTCGCGTTTGCAGGTATTTGAAAAGCTTGCAAGTTTAAGAGCCCGACTGCAGGATTCAGCCCAGTTCGCAAACGCTTCCAAGGTCGTGAAATCGTTATTGGGACAATCCGCGATTGATCAACACAAGCAAACGTCAAAAAAATCTAAGAGTACGTTTGTCCCCAACCGGAGAATGGATGATTTCGAGTCATTGGTTTCTGCCGCGAAACCGCCCGCTGACGAAACACCGATTGTCGACCTGCTCAAGCAGGTCGTGGGCTCATTCGCTATCTCAGCTCCCGATCCGGCGCAAGACCAGTTGGTTGCGACCGTTGACGAAGCTATTTCGGAAACGATGCGGCGAATCCTCCATCACTCGGATTTCCAGGCGATGGAGTCGTTGTGGCGATCCGTCGAATTGCTTACACGCCGGTTAGAAACCGGCAGCGAACTGCAAATTGTTCTTTACGATGTCACGGCCGAAGAACTGGCGGCCGACCTTAGCGCCAGCGATGATTTGGAACAAAGTGGCCTGTTTCGATTATTGGTCGAACAGCCTTCGCTCGACGCCCAGCAGGGGCCACTGGGGCTGATCCTCGGCAACTATGTGTTCGAAAAATCACCGCCACATGCAGACCTGCTGGGAAGAATGTCTCAAATCGCCGCTGCGGCTCACGCCCCTTTCATCGCTTCGATCAGCAGCGATTGCATCAACAAACAATCAATCGAAGAAGTACATCCGCTCGTTAAGAATTCATGGAATGCATTGCATGAATTGCCAAGCTCGGCCTACCTGATGTTGACTGCACCTAATTTTATGTTGCGTTGGCCATACGGGAAAAAAACCGATCCGATTGACGCCTTTGAGTTTGAGGAATTTACAGACCGGGGAGGCGTTTCAGCAATGCTATGGGCCAATTCGTGTTTTCTAGCCGGCCTGTTGTTGAGCGAGACGTTTCTGCAACAAGGGCTAAAATCAATGAAACTCGGCAGCATCATGACCATGGATGATATGCCGTTTTATTATTATGTTGACGAACACGGCGACCAGGTGCCCCTTCCCTGTACCAATCGTCTGCTGTCAGAGAGCATGGCCGCGTTTGTGATTTCGCAGCATTTCGCGCCAGTAATCGGGATCAAAGGAAGACCTGAGGTTCGTCTGGGATCCTTGAAATCGCTCTCAGGAGCGTTGTTGTCTGGGCCCTGGTCAGACCGTATCCCCACGACAACTTCATCTCCAATAGCACCAGTGGCGCAGGGAGAAATGGACAATCTGATTACCGACCCGCCCAGTGAAACCTCGTTGAACGATCTCAATGCCGAAGGGCCCGAGAATGATCCCAGCGGCGACGAAGCTACTTCAGGGATGGATGATCTTGATGACCTGTTGAATGACTTGGACGGAGATGCGGACTCCCCAGGCACAGATGAACCGGACGCCCCCGTGAATGATGTGGATGGCGATTCAGATTCTGCCGCAGATGACGATCTCGACGCCCTATTGAATTCAATGGACGCCGACAACGATCTGCCAGACGATGGTGATATGGACGCCGACTTGGCTGCACTGCTTGCAGATATGTAAGCGCTATTTCATTCGTAGACGATCCAAAAATATGATGTCATATTTGCCATCACCAACCTGATTGCTTACGTAACCCGACGGAAGGTGATTGGGCCAGTTCAAATTGCCGCTTGGTAAAGCTTCGGCCTCAACCACAGTAGAACGGTACCGTCGAGGAATTCTGGCGCCGCGATTTTGACTATGGAAATTCACGATCCGAATGAAATACGATTCCGCATCATTATCTCCCATATCTTGCTCAACTTAACCCAGTCGAAAAACCGAAGAAACTAATACAGTTTACCCATTCGGCAAGGTTGGAATGCCCAGCAACAGAATTTCGCGTTGATTGACCAATGTCGCATGTGACGAATCCAATTCCAAAATGTTTGCTAGCAACGAAAACAAGGCCACGCGATTTCGTTTTGATCGTGCTAGCGATCGTTGTTTTCGCATTCGAACCACACAACTTGGTCTTTTCGCAAGACGTTGAACTCACGAATCAATTCTCACCGCGCGACTCCGTCATTAGGGCCTCGGAGGGACGTGTCGAGGATAACATTTCGGGAAAGTCGAAAAATGGGATCCTTGTGGGGCTGCCCACGGCACTTTCTACCGCCGATGGCCAATTGATCGTCAATCCGAATACGGTCGTCGCTCCTGACGAAGGCGGCCAGCTTCCGGATGACGAAAGCGCCTTTGAAACACGCCAGTCCGCAATATTTTCCGGGCGTGGTCAAGCTCCACTTTTGTTGTCGCCCAGTACGTATTCGAATGCGCCTGATGCGCGGGGGCTTGCAACCGACGTCACTGAACAAGAGTTCTTTGGCTCTGGGGCGGGATCCAGAAAGCGTGGACGTTTTCATGATCCGATTTTTCAGCACATCGTTCACGAACAACAACCCATCCGAAGCCTGTTTGAAAGGCTTCGTCAGAAATTGTTCGGGTGTGATTATTCCACCGGAGGAGTCGGAAGAGAGAGAATAGCCTACAGCTTGTTCATGATTGATCTGCCACCCAGTAGCAACACGCGACTTCGATTCAATTCGCGCTACAATCAACAACGATTTTACAATGGACAGACTCTGATTGGCAATTTCGATTCTCAGGAAATGCGCCTTCAAATGGAAGCAGGAGGTGCAAAATTTTCGGTAACGACTGAGCTCCCGTACGTGGCGTACAGTCCGGATATTCCATCAATGGATTCGGGCAGTAACACGTCAGGATTTGGAGACACGTCGATCACGACAAAAACGGTATTGAAAGATGGTGACAATCTGCAAGTCACTCAAATCTTTCGCTCATTCATTCCCAGCGGAAATCCCGGTAGAAACTTGGGACGTGGGCATGCTTCGTTCGAAACCGGTGTCGCCATGCGCCGCAAATTTCGCCCGCAGACCGAGTTTCAAGGCGAGCTACTCTATTATTGGCCGGCCGGAAGTGCGGTGGCGACACAAATGCTCAAATGGGGCGTCGGAGCGGCTCATGTCTGGCACGACTCAGATGACTTCGCAATTTTACCGACCCTCGAATTAACGGGGTGGAGCGTTCTTGACGCCAAAACAGATGTGTCGGGATTCCATTCCATCATGCTTACGCCAGGGTGCAGGTTCGTTTTCGACAAATCAGGTGATCTTGGACTGTTTGACGCCGGAATCAGTGTGAACATTCCTGTCTCTCAAGACCATTGGCACGACGGCGCGCTGTCGCTTGAATTTCGCTGGAGTTACTAATTACGCGATCAAGCTGAATCGCGCCTACGTGCTCGTTTCCTAGCACGCTTTTGATTCCTTCATCGTGCTTGCGCTCCCACGAACGCCATCAGGCTTTACCCCGGATCCGCTCAAGGCCGTCCAAGATCAGATCCAGTCCGAATTCAAACTCGTTGCCGTAGTCGTAACCAGGTTTGAGAACATGCTCCACGGTCAGCTCGGTGAAGTATGGGTACTCGTTGGCGGGCATCTGCTTGAGGATGTTCTCCGCGACATCAGCGAGTTCGTCCGTGTTATCGAATGGCAACTTCAACTCTTGCATCGCGAATCCGTAGATGTAGCTGTCGAGTACGGAAAACGCATGAGCTGCCATCGCAATCGAAAAACCAGCCTTCCTAAGACATGCGATCACCGCTTCGTAATATTGAAGAGTTGTCGGCCCTGGATTCGATCGCGATTCCATCACCGTGATCGCCCAGGGGTGGCGCCCGAAAACTTCGCGCGCAGAAATCGCTCGTCGCCGCATCCCTGCTCGCCAACCACCGACCTCAGTCGGCAATTCAATCTCGCCCACGATCATATCCACGAGACCATCGAGGATCTCATCCTTGTTGGTAACATGGTTATAGATCGACATCGCCTCGACTTTAAGTTTCTGGGCGAGCTTTCGCATAGATAGCGATTCGATCCCACTTTTGTCTGCCAGCTGGATGGCAGCTTTTAACACCCGCTCCTTGGTCAGGGCAGTTCGGCGCTTGGTGGGCTGTTTAGCCTTTGTTTTTCTTGCCATCTGCTTCGTGTTGCTCCAGTAATCAATTCTAAGCGTTAAATCAAACCGATTATTTTCCAGCTTGACGAACTTACAGTGTAAGTATAACTTGATCCTGACGACACTTACACTGTAAGTATAGATCATTCTTGGTGGGATCGTCAAAAGCTGGCATCCGGCACTTGAATTAACGGGAGAACAGATATGAATTCGACGTTTGCAACAGAAGATACTGCCATTTCCAATTCGAATAATACTGACGATGGAGCTGGAATCGGAATTCGAAACCCGCAGTGGACTGAGAAGAAAACAATGAACGCGGTGTTTCAAGACAACTATGGCTCACCCGCTGATCTGAAAATTACTGAAATCCCCCAACCGGTCCCCATGGAAAATGAGGTATTGGTGCGCGTCCAGGCTGCTGGGCTTCACATTGGCGACTGCTTCGGTGTTCGAGGCGCGCCGCTGCTGATGCGGGCAGCTACCGGCATTTTCAAACCAAAATACGGAGTTCCTGGTTTTGATGTATCCGGAACCGTCGAGGCGGTCGGCAAAAACGTGACACGATTCAAGAACGGAGATGAGGTATTCGGCGAATGCAACGGCTCATGTGCTGAGTATGTATCGACCAGCGAAGACAAGCTGGCGTTGAAACCGAGCAACCTTTCGTTTGAAGAATCCGCAGCTGTGCCAACATCCGCGCTTGCAGCCCTTCATGCATTGCGCGATGTAGCAAAGATTCAGGCTGGGCAAACGATCTTAATCAACGGTGCATCGGGCGGAGTCGGAACTTTCGCTGTGCAGATCGCCAAGTCGTTGGGAGCCGAAGTGACCGGAGTTTGCAGCACGAAGAATGTTGACATCGTCCGCTCAATCGGTGCCGATCATGTGATCGACTACACGCAAGATGACTTTACTCAGGACGGACAGCAGTATGATTTCATCTTCGACAACGTGGAAAACCGCACGTTGTCCGATTGCCGACGGGCACTCAAGCCCAATGGGACGTTGGTCCTCAACAGCGGTACCGGGGCGAAGGGGATAGGGTTGATGATTCGGCTGTTTAAGCCGCTTGCATTGTCACCGTTTGTTCGTCAAGATTTGCGTCGATATCTTTCTGTGCCCAATCACAAAGACCTAGTCGTGCTAAAAGGACTTATTGAATCAGGCGAGGTAACACCAGTCATTGACCAACGCTACACGTTAAGTGAAGTTCCCGCAGCAATCTGGGATCTTGAAAAGGGACACACGTGCGGAAAAAAAGTGGTCTCTATTGTTGAGCATGACAAACACTGATCGCATTCAACATTTCGCCCAAGCGATTGCAAAATGCTTGGCATGACCTGCTTGTCCTCGATCAATTCTGCCGGACACCCAGGATAACTTGTAACTAATCGACCGGACAACTCATGACGACTGACGTTCTTCAATTGTTAACTTCGCTGATTTTAGGATTATTCGTCGGCAGTCTCCTGACCGAGGGAGTGATTTTGGTACCGTACTGGCGTTCGCTCAAGCCAGAGAATTTTCTGAATATGCACGGCACCATGGGGCCTCAGTTGTTCAGGTATTTTGCGCCGTTGACGGTAGCTGCCACTTTTATTCCGGCAATCACATTCGTAATTTGCTATTCGGCAAGTGCAGAAGGTTGGGTGTACTCAGCGATCGTTGCTTTCATCATGCTGGCAATCCTTGGCATTTTCTATTACTACTTCAAGAACGCCAACGCGAGTTTCGCCTCCGGTTCGGTGGGAGTGGAAGGCTTGCCGGCTGAGTTGAAGAGATGGTCGAACTGGCACTGGTTAAGAACAGTCATGGGGCTCTTCGCGTTTGCATTGTCGTTGTTCGTGCTTACAAAGTGACGGGCTGGCTCACCAACCGAAGTGGCACCTCTCAACGGATTGTCACTTCTAATTGAATTGAGCTTCCGCGTTGCGGGGGATCGTTATTAAGGAGAGAGAGGGTTGTCGCATCAGAAAAGTCGGCAATCATCGGACCAAAAAGTCAAAACCGAGCGCAACGATCCACGTTTCAGATCGCGGCCGTTCATTTACGAGCGTCGCCAAAACGAGACCGGCGTACACGACTCTAGTGCCTGCTTTCCAAATCTTGTTCCGCTTCAGCCTTGATGTTTTTAAAAACGTCATCATCTGGCTTTAGTTCTAAACCTTTGGTGGCAAAGACCAAGGCTTTCTCGGGGCGGCCGTTGTTCAAACAGGCCTGAGCTGTCTTTCTTATTAACCATGCTTTTCCCGGTGTGGCCTCCACGTCAAATTCCATCAGTCGAAGGCCGTCGTCGATACGTCCGTCCTTGATCAGTTGTGTCGCCACGGACGAATTCGCTCCCCCCCAGCCCGCTGGCTTTCCTTTCGACTTAAACCACTTGATGGCAGCTTCAGCGCCTTCGGATTTTGCGATCTCATACATCCGCTGCTGCTGGGTGAGCCGAGCTTTTCCTGGCATCCGATAGGGCTGTTCGGTTACGACATGGGTCAACTCGACGCTCAACTGCACAACGGCGTTCCACACTTCCGTCGAGGCGATCGCGTCACCTTGATTGCACAGCACGATTACGAAGGCATCGTCACCTACCAATCGATTTTCCATCGCCCTGAATCCATTGATGGCTCCCCCGTGGTTGGTAACCTTGGTGCGTCGCTTGGTCACTGGATGAGTGCGGGTGTAGATCTGCCAGCCGTATCCATAATTGCTGTGAGGCCTGCCGCCCGCGGCTTTCACTTCCGGCACGTCTCGGTTGGGAGTGAACATCAGGTCGCGATACTTCTTGTCCAATAGCTGGTCGGTGTACAAAGACCGATCCCACAGAAACATATCTTCCACGGTCGAATACAAAGCTCCGGAGGCTCCGGGCGACGAACCCATATTTATGTAGGCTGCATTTTCAAGACCAAACGGTCCGTAGGTGTAGCCACTCGCTCTTTTTTCGATAATGGTTTGGTTCAGGTCAAACCCGCTGTTCTGCATGCCCAAAGGTTCAAAAATTCGTTCTTGAAGATTCTGCTCGAAGCTCTTCCGCGTCACCTTTTCAATGATCCTGCCCAAAATGCAATACCCTGCGTTGCAGTAGCTATAAATCGTGCCTGGCTCGTTCGCGAGATCTCCACTGCAATGGAGCTTGATGAAATCGTCTTTACCGAAGGACAGACGCGAAATCGTTCCTCGATAGTCAAAACTCGATGTAAAATCTTTGAGGCCCGATTGATGTGACATCAAGTGATGCAGTGTGATCCGTTCTCCGGTGTCTCTGCGGTAGTCGGGCAAGTGATCGATGATGGTGTCGTCAAGCTTGACCTTCCCCTCCTGTACCAATTGCATCACGAGCATGCTGCAAAACTGTTTGCTTACCGAGGCAAGTCGAAATTTAGTATCGGTGGTATTCAGGATGCCCCATTCGCGGTTCGCCATGCCAAACGCTTGCTTGAAAATCACCTGCCCCTTGTCGGCGACGAGCACAGCACCGGAAAACAAACCAGTCTCTGCGGTAGCCTGGCACAGTTTGCGCAAGGCCGCCTCTTTGTCGGACCCGACTTCCAGATACCCCTTGGGAAGGACGGGCTCCTGCTCCTGGGCAAGAACTGATTGGCACAGCGTCAACCATCCAAGCAACAGGCCAATTCGCAATATTCTACGGTTCATGTTTTCTTTCTGCGAAAAGTCTATTCCGATTTTGGTGCGGCATTGGGAAGTGGTAATCCCAAGTCGTCACCGTTGTGCTGGAATCCGTTTCCGTCAAAGTCCACAAAAATTGGATTGCTAACGGCGATCGGCGGACGCTTGCCATAACGCGTTCCCATGACCTTTTCCATGGTCATTCCTTCGCCAATGGTTGCCACAATCAGATGCGCATCACCGTCGATCGAGAGCTTGAATGACGAATCGAATTTTCGCACGGCGCCAATTTCACCAAACAATTCGGGCGAATTCCTTCGCGTATAGTTGTGTTCTTCGCTTGGTCGACCGTTGATGAAGACTTGCACGCGATTGACATCCAACCAGTTCGGGCACTGAACGGTCACTTTCAACGTGACTTTCCCGTCGGTCGCAACAAGAGAATCTCCAGGAATCGCGATATCAGGGCTTGAGCCAGATTGCCCAGTTACGGAAAGGAATGGTCCAGTCGACATGACGATGTGTCCTGATTCCGCCTGCCGCACCATTTCGTCGCTTGAAATCTTCGCTGGGTCATCTGTGCTGCAAGCGAACCAGTTTCTTCGCCATCCGCTGCCGTGGTGGTTGTAGTGCGAGTCGGTATTGATGACACCAGGAATGCGGTGGCCTTGATTGAGTAGTTGTAGCCATTGGAACATCGGGATCCGCATGCGACGCACACTTGGCGGATTACTTGGAATGTCTTTGAAAATTGTTTCCAACGGATGGACTTCAACAACATCGGTCCATTTCAGCATCCCACGGAATCCTTGATCGGGAACTCCATCGATATCCAGGTCACCGTAGATCTGATGTAGATTCGGATGATTCATTTGCACCAGTTTGTCGGAATCATCATCCCACAAGGCGAGACGTTCGATCTGTACGAGCGGATTGAACGAGGCTCGCGGTCCTCCGCCGTTTTGGGTGTGAGGACGCCAGAGCAGCGGAAAAGCATTTTGATGGTTGACCGGCGTCGGGGAGCCCGTCAATTCAATTCCGGTGCAGGTCGCCATTAAGTGCGTCAGATTCATCTGCTTCAGGTGCGGCGCAT
>JBLINZ010000224.1:0-9872 GCA_047639375.1 Mariniblastus sp.
GGCATTGGCTGTTGCCAATTTTTTCGTGATACCAAATCCAAGTCTCAGGATTGATGCCCTCGCCGACCGTGCCCAATAACCGCAAGCTACTGAGGTCATGCTTGTCGACATGCTCGTCGCCCCATTTTACGAACGCCCGAATCGCAGTTGGAGCCGTATAGAGAATGGTGACTTTGTATTTTTCAACCAATTCCCAGAACCTATCTTCGGCCGGATGATTGGGGGCTCCTTCGTACATCAGAATCGTTGCTCCGCTCGCCAGCGGCCCATACACGACATAGCTGTGTCCCGTGATCCAGCCGCAATCGGCGGTGCACCAGAAGATGTCTTCGTCTCGATAATCGAACACCCACTGAAAGGTTTTCTTTGCCCAAAGAATGTACCCTGCCGTTGTGTGCCGAATCCCTTTGGGTTTTCCCGTTGAGCCACTGGTGTAAAGAATAAACGAAGTGGCTTCGCTATCGAGCGGCGTAGCAGGGCAGTCTGCCGAAGCGGCATCGAGCAAGTCATGCCACCAATGGTCACGACCTTCGCTCATTTCGCAAGCGTTCTCGCAACGCTTAAGCACGATACAATGTTCAACGGTCGGTGATTTCGCGAGGGCTTGATCGACAGTCGCTTTAAGCGGAAGGCACTTTCCTCTTCGCCACGATCCATCGGAGGTGAGTTGAATTTTTGCGTTAGCGTCATTGTTTCGATCGGCGATCGCTTCGGCTGAAAATCCGGCGAAGATGACCGAGTGGACCGCCCCGATTCGAACACACGCCAACATCGCGATGGCAATTTCGGGCGTCATTGGCATGTAGATCGAGACGACATCGCCAACGCCCACGCCGAGTCCTTTGAGCACGTTGGCGAACTTGCAGACTTCGGTGTGGAGCTCTGAGTAGGTCAGCGTCCGAGTGTCGCCCGGTTCGCCTTCCCAAATAATCGCGGTTCGATCACCCTGCCCTGCCTCGATGTTTGCGTCTAGGCAGTTGTAGGCAATGTTGGTTTTGCCACCGACGAACCACTGAACGTCGGTGCCGGAACCTTGCAGAACCGTGTTGTATGGCTCGAACCAATGAAGCTCCTGCTGGCCCTGTTCATCCCAAAATCCATTCGGATCGTGTTTGGCGCGGTCGTAAAGCTTCTGATACTGCTCAGTCGAACTGATCACGGCTTGCGACGAAAACGTATCCGCAGGCGGGAACAAGCGATCTTCATGCATCACGTTGTCAATTTGGCCCGAATTCTCTTCCGCCATCTGAAACTCCGAATTTCTGAAATCTATGTGTGGTCTGGTGATTTTAGGAATTTTAGTGCGCCCAAAATTGAGTGTCAACGAAGCTCAACGATTAGGGCAAAAGGCGTCGCGACGGCTAAGCATGGCATCCCAACAGGCTCTCGGGCGGGTTTGAAGAATTAAGTGGGGACCGTCGATTTGTTGGATGGTGACGCTTGGGTTGGCCTCGACGATTTGGGAGACGCTGCGGGCCGGAATAATCCGATCGGCAGTGGGGCTCAGGTACAAAATGTCGCAATCGAGCTCCCTCAATTCAGCGACCACATCCACGGACTTGATGCATTCGATTCGGCTTGCCAGAGTCTTGAGCGATACGACACGAGTGGCCTGTCGCAGCAGCGACAATAGCTCTTGGTTGGAATCGATCAGGTATCGGCGGGCTACCCAACTTGGCAAAGGAAGCCGAAACATCAGCGCCCAAGGAATTAGCGAGGCATACCAAGGGAGTGGCGACCGAGCGAAGGTAGCAACCAGCGTCAGGCGTTCAACAAGTTCTGGATAGCGATAAGCCAGCAGAATTCCCAGCGGGCCAGAAAACGACTCAGCCACAACATGAGTTGAGCCCAAGCTCGTGATTGCTTCAGCGACGTATTCCACAAGCGATGAATAGTCATGGTTCGGGTCGTCGGGCAGCTCGATCACTTGGATTGAGTAATCGTCTGGAACCATCTCACAAAACCGAGCCAGCAGGAGATTGGTCCCATCCAATCCAGGGAGCACGGTGAGTCTGGATTTGGGCATGGCTCGGTTGCTGGCTGGCCTGAAATTTCTGAATGAGTTGTCTACTAATAGTACTTTACCATCCGCAAGATGACGAATCCGAGGATTTCTCGCCAAGCTACCTCGATCTCATCATGCCAATGGGGGTCGAATTCTTGAGCGACTTGGATCACCGTCTCTAACCAGACTTCGTAATGAGCCGGTTTAATATTCAAGTGATGACGGTCGTGAGTCTCCGCTCGCTCTCTTAGCTCGCGCAATGATTCGACTTCGCCTGAAGTTGAGCCCGCGGCTAATTTAAGCGAACGCACGAGCATCAAATTCTGGCTTTCAAAATCCGTGTGAGTGAATTTTGAGCGGATTTCAGTTGAGCTGTCAAGAAATCGCTCGTAAAAAGCTGGGATGAACTTATCAGAGTCAGTGCATCGGTCCAGGCTCGCGATGAATCTTTCTCGCGGTGTAACTTCAGGCATTCAATTGCAATCGTTCAGAGAAGTTCAGAGAAAGATGGTCGATTCAGATGAGACGGGAGACTTGTGGGGTCGGCCAAGGTGCAATATTAAACCAAATCGCTCAATCCATGCCAAAGCAATGACGGGGCTCAAAAATTCCCAATGGAAGAATCCGAATGGGTGAATTGAACAGGTTCGGCATTCCACAAAACACTTTGGTCGACCTGCACGGTCCACCCAACAGTTAACTCTACCCTTCAGCCAATTGGCGAATCGCGTTCACGAAGCTTTGAATCTGAGCCTCGGTATTAAAAAGCCCCAAACTCACGCGAACGGTTCCATGGGATGATTCCGTTCCCAATTGCCGATGCAGCAAAGGGGCACAGTGCAGGCCGGCGCGGGTCTGGATTCCGAAGTTGGAATCCAGAATGGAGGCGACGTCATGACAATCGAAATTTTCGAAGGCTAAACTAAACACTCCGATTCTGGCATCGTGCTGAAGTGGGCCCTGCAAGTTGACTCCGTTGATTCCAAGAATTTCACCCAGCAGGCGTTTGGATTGCTCGTTCCACCGCGAGTGGGCAACTTCCCCGGATTGACTGTTTAAGAAATCGATCCCCGCTCCCAGTCCGACAATTCCGGGAACGTTAAGATTGCCGGCCTCGAATTTTTCCGGCCTCGACGTCGGCTGTTCGTTCAGGCTTGCATCGGATCCGGTTCCGCCAAAACGCAGCGGCTCAATCGCCTCGCCAGCTCGATCGTTGCAGTATAGCACTCCTGTTCCAAGCGGCCCCATCAGGGCTTTGTGCCCGGGAGCGGTTAGGACATCGCAGCCGATTTGCTGGACGTCGATGGGAAGATGCCCCAGCGATTGAGCTGCGTCGAGCAGAAACAGCGCCGACGTATTCCCCGTCGCCTCGATCATTGACTTGAGCTTCGCAACTGGCTGAATCGCTCCCGTCACGTTGCTAACATGAATTAGGCTAACGAGACGAGTTTCCGGCCGAACGGCAGCGGCCATTTTGTCTACATCAACAACGCCCTGACCGTTGGTGCCAACGTAGGTCACCGCGACGCCATGGGACTCCAAATGACGCAATGGGCGCAGGACTGAATTGTGCTCAGCGACGGAGGTCACCACATGGTCGCCCGGTCGAAGTAACCCCAAGATCGCGGTCGACAGCGAATCGGTTCCATTGAATGTGAACGCCACGTCGTGATGATGCTCGGCATTGATCAATCGGGCGACTTTGCCTCGGACTTGCTCGACAATTCGCATCACCTCTGCAGCCTCGCGATAGGCGCCTCTTCCGGCTGGCGCCCCCAGTTCCCGCTGAGCCGTTTCGACTGCCGAGTAGACAGATTCAGGCTTGGGCCAACTGGTGGCTGCGTTGTCGAGATAAATTCGTTCCATTCCCATTCGGCCGATTTGTCCAAAATTGCAATTCAACGAGCATGCGTTGTCAGCCTAGTTGATTTGGGTAGTTTCCGCGAGAACGGATGAAAATTGAGGGAATTTAGGGGCGAATCGATCATTTGTGGTTTGCCTCGATGGCAAATCGACCAATCCAGGAGGTATTGACCAAGAGGCATTGATTTAGTGAGCCGTATTTTCGCCAGCCACGGTTATTGACTGGCCAACGACATCTGCGGCATCTTCCCAAAGCAAGTGTCTTGTTCGGAATGGATTCTAGCTTGTCTCAGTTGAGTCATTTTGCTATTCCAAGTGAGAATAAACGGCGATCGCTGACTGCGAGCAAGACATTTTCTTCGGAGAGTTGATACGAATGACAGGCCGATATGAACGACGGTTTTCGTTTGCAATCGCAATCGCATTGGCATGTGGATTGGCTGGTTGCGGAGCCGAGAAAAGCAATAGTCTCACAGCGGAATCGGACCAGACGCATCCACAGGCCGAAACCGTCAATCCAATCGGATCGACCGACGGAAATGCTGACTCGAACGACAAACAGTCGCAGGGAGCTCTTGAAGGATCGCCTGAACTAAGCCTTAAGCCGATCCAGCCAAGCGTGAAATCGACCGCGCCACGTGGCCAAGCCAATCGCGTCTCCCCCAACCAGCCCGATTTCGCTACCGGCAGCGAGCCACCCGAATTTGTGGCAGAAGAATCACCCTCGGAGGCGAGGTCTGCTCCCTACGAATCGACGAATGATGCACTCACGAACACACCAAATAAGTCCCCAACAGCCAGCAAAGCGGGGCCGCAATCTGATAAATCTTTTACAACAGTTCCTGTGTTTTATGGAACCGATCGCTCACAGAGTCTGGCAGAAGCCACCGCTTCGGTTCCCTTGAAATTGGGCTATGCGACCACGATCATGGCTCTTGGACTAGCCGTTATCTCGCTGGCCTACAGCCGCCCAAAAACCGGGCTGTCGCTCGGTACGTTGGCGACCGTCGTGTTCCTCTTTGTTTACTCCGCCGAACAAAACGAGATTCTGCGGCAAGGCATCAAGTACGGGACACAACGCGGAGAGTTTGTTCGCGGGCTGGCGATGGTTACCATTCCGAAAAACCACGAACGAGGCATCATTGAACGCCCCTCATTGCTCCGGTTTGAGTTCAAAGAAGACCAAGCGAAACATATTGTCTTGACACAAGCGACGGAATTGGCCCTCGACGTGTACTACGACCAAATGCAACACGACTTGGCCAACTCCGCTGCCCCGGATTTGCTAATCTTCATTCACGGATTCAACGTCGATTTCGACTCAGCGGTTCGCCGGACGGCCCAGATCTCGACTGACCTGTCGTTCGAAGGTGTTTCCGTGTGTTATAGCTGGCCCAGTCAAGCCAGTTTGATGGCTTATTCGGTGGACGAAAACAACGTAACCTGGACGACATCACACCTTCGCGACTTTTTGATTGAGCTCTCAGAGCAGAGCGGTGCACGCTCGATCAACGTCATTGCGCATTCCATGGGGAATCGAGCGCTCACGGCTTCATTGGCTCAGCTTAATCTAGTTACTCCCCAAGAGAAGTTACCGCTATTAGATCAAGTCGTGTTGGCAGCCCCGGATGTGGACGCAGACCATTTTCGCAATGAGCTGGCTCCGCAAATTGCGAATGTCGCTAACCAGGTGACGTTGTACGCTTCCTCGGACGACCAAGCGTTGGCCGTCTCCAAGTACTTGCATGGCGGTTACGCGAGAGCAGGTGAAAGCGGTACGAACCTCGTCGTCACACCCGGCGTCGAAACCATCGATGTTTCGGGGATTGACTTGAGCCTCTTGGGGCATAGCTACTACGGAACCAGCCAATCGATATTGAAAGACTTGTTCGGCGTCGTCGGGCACCGATTACCAGCCGCTGAGCGGGTCGGTTTAATTGCGAGAGAATGGGAGGACGCCCCCTACTGGATGTTGCCACGACCGCAAGTTTCCGAGGCGCGTGAATTGAAAATGCGATAAACGCGGGGTGGCTGCCCTCGACAGTTTTAAAATCAAGACGCCGCGCAGAAATCAAGAAGCCGCGCAGCGGCAGTAGCAGGCACCGGCTCTGTGCCGTCACAACGCACGTTTACTCAACAGCAAAATGCCCCAGCCAAATATCCTGCCCCGAAACGAATCACTTTCACAATACCGGTTCACAAGAGTCCCAATTCAGGATTCGACAACCAGCGCGACGGGACCTACATGTGGCCCTGTCTACAACTAGTAAAGTAGTTCCAGCACGAGTTGGAAAATCGCGATTTGGGCCGGTTGGTTTAACCTGTGGCGTGTGAGAGCGCGGATCGCGAAGACGGACGGCACAGGGTCTGTGCCTGCTACTTGACGCACGCGGATAATACGCGTGGTCGCGTTAGCTTAGGATGCCATGGATCAGTTTTCCGTGCACGTCGGTCAAACGCATATCGCGTCCGGACCAACGGTAGGTTAAACGCGTGTGGTCAATTCCCAAGAGGTGCAACATGGTGGCATGAAGATCATGGATCTGCAGCTTGTTCTCAATCGCTTTGTACCCGAATTCATCGGTAGCCCCGAAAACGGTTCCGCCTTTGATTCCGCCACCCGCCATCCACATGCTAAATCCCCAAGGGTTGTGGTCGCGTCCGTTGGAGCCTTGGGCAAACGGCGTTCGGCCAAATTCACCCGACCACACGACCAACGTATCCTCGAACATCCCGCGTTGCTTCAGGTCAGCTAGAAATGCTCCAATTGGCTGGTCAACGGCAACCGCATTGTCTTCGTGCCCTTTTTTCAAGTTCGAATGTTGGTCCCAGCGGTCGTGCCCAACGCCGGGGCAAGTCAATTCGATAAACCGCACGCCTTTTTCCAGCAAGCGTCTGGCCAACAAACACTGGCGACCAAAGATCGCGGTTTTCTTATTCTCTGAATTCAGCCCATACATCTCTCGGGTCGCCTCAGTTTCACCGCTCAGGCTCGCCAATTCTGGTACGACGGACTGCATCCGATACGCCAATTCGTAGTTGGAAATCGCGGACTCAAGCTGGTCCGATCGCCCCACGTTTTGTAACGTATTGGTGTCAAGTTTTTTGAGGAAATCAAGCTTATTGCGCTGAAGCTGCTGACTCTTTTCCGTTGGACGAATGTTAGCGATGGGAGCCTCGCCCGCATTGAAAATCGAACCTTGAAACGAGGCCGGCAGAAAACCGCTATTGAAACAATCCAAACCGCCGGGTGGGATCAAGCCACCGTTGAGCACGATGAACCCCGGTAGATCCTGACATTCGCTGCCCAAACCGTACCCCAACCAAGCCCCCATGCTGGGCCGACCCTGGAAGCCATTACCGGTGTGAAGAAAATAGTTTGCGTTGGTGTGTTCGGAGAAATCGCTCGTCATCGAGCGAATCACTGCCAAGTCATCAACGTGCTTGGCGACATGCGGGAACAACTCACTGACGGGCGTTCCCGATTGACCATACTGCTGGAACTTCCAGGGGCTCTGCAGTGTGTTGCCAATGTTGTTGAATTGCGTCGGCTCGATCTTCATCGAAAAAGGCTTGCCGTGTTCTTTGGCCAGCCGAGGTTTTGGGTCAAACGTGTCGACTTGCGAGGGGCCGCCGTCCATGTAGAGGTAGACGACTTGTTTGACCTTGGGGGTGTGATGCGTGCCACCGTCGGGCGCATTGCCGCCAGCTTCGTCTTGGCCTTTCAAACCTGCAAAACTCTTGTCTGCCAATAACGACGCCAGCGCGACGGAGCCGAAACCGCAAGCCGCATTTTTCAAGACGTCGCGACGACTGAGCCCCATCGGCCGGTAATTTCCGCAGTGAGTTCGTTTGGTCATGGTATCTCTTATCGGGTAGCGAAGCGGTTCAAGCGTGCGGGCGAGTTGCGATTTCGAATGCCTTGACGACATTCGTGAGCCCGAACTATTGGATGGAAAACTATTGGATGTAGATAAACTCTTTGAGGTTAAACACGACGTGACAGAAGTCTTGCCATAGCTGAACGTCGCCTTGCATCGCCTCTTTTTCAATGCCCAACTCGAGGGCTTGTTGAGTCACGAATCCGAGTGACATTGAAAGCTCCGAAGCGGTCGGGGCTCGGCCCAATGCCGTCTGATAGATCGATGCGATTCTTTCGGTAATTGATTGCCCATCGGTCACCAATTTCTCAGCCCAAGTTTTTGCCTGTCCAATCACGAACGGATCGTTCATGAGGATCAAGGCTTGAGCGGGCACGTTGGATACATTTCGCTTTCCAATCGCGTTGAAGGGAATCGGCGTATCAAACGCCAACATCATCGGGGACAAGAAATTTCGACGCACGGAAACGTAGATGGTCCGACGCCCGTCGCCGTCCAATGGTCCGGATGCTCCCGGTCGGCCCCGCCCGCCCATAAAAGATGTCAAGTAAATGGGAACTGAGTTGCCGTACATTTTTAGATCCAAACGTCCAGAAGCTTGCAAGATCGAATCTCGAATCGCTTCACCTTGCAAACGTCGGATCCGGGCCCGATGCAGTAGGTTGTTGTCGGGGTCGGCCCCGTCGGCGGATTCGTTCGACTTGCTGTCCATTTGGTAAGTCGCCGTCATCACCAGTCGCTTGATCGTTTTCTTGAACGATTGGCCATTCCTGGAAAATTCAATTGCAAGATAATCCAAAAGCTGCGGGTGCGTTGGAGGCTTACCCAGCACACCAAAATTGTCAGTCGATTCGACGATCCCTTTGCCGAATAGATGATGCCAGATGCGATTGACAGCAACACGATTCGTCAGCGGATTGTTGGGGGCCGTGATCTTGTTGGCCAACAGCAAACGACCGCTCCCGTCTTTCGGATTCAAAGGTCGGTCGGAAATGGCAGAGAGAAATCGACGCGTCGCTGGCGTGCCAAGCGTTTTGTGGTTGCCGCGGATGAAGATGAATTCCTCTTCGCCCGTTCCGTCTGTCATCCCAATGGCCATAACCGGTGCGGGGACGGACTCGGTCAATTTGGCCAACCGAACACGAACCGCCTTGAGTTCGACAGCCAATGCAGCTGCCGAGTTCGGCTGGGGCGTTCGAGCAGCGCTGATGGGGTGGGTGCCAAGAATCCGGTCACTCAAACGCGTCCTGTTCAACGAGGTTTTTTTGTTCGTTGTCTTGCCGACGAATATTTCAACCAGATCTGATTCTACGATAGCACCAAGTGCTTGGTAAAATCCCGCCTGTTCGTCGTCTGCCAGACTTTGGGAAGTTGATTGGGAGAACCAATCGCTGAGTGTTTTAACGGATTCGAATGGCGTGCCAGCTTCGTGATCGACATTCCAAGCCGATCGGTCTGCCGGTGAGGCTCCATTGGAAAACCGGATTTGATCGAGGGCAATGAAGCCATCACCATGGTCAATGATTTCAAGGTGGGCTCGGCTGCCAATGTGGTTCCCGATATCGCCCGCTTGCGATTGCCAACCAAGCTGGGCGGACTCGCGAAAGTTCAACTTGCACCCTTTAAACAAGAGGGCGTTGTACACGTCCATCGTGAAGCCGTCGATGATCAGGCGAGCCGATACGTTCTTGCCGCTCATGCGATAGTGAATGTGAGAATGTTTGAGCTCAAACGAAGGCGATCGAATTACACCCTGGAACTTGCTCGAATACTGACCACTGTTGACCGTGCCTGAATTGCGAATCATCGGGCCGGTGGCCGAGAACGATGAATCGGCATCCGCTCCGGGTTGGCCAAATGCGACGCCTGTCCTGAACCAGCCGGCTGGAAGTCCATTTTCGAAATCTGCAAACAATTCAGAATCGTTGACGAATTTTTCGTGCTGCTCGTCGGCCAGCTTAGCTTGCTGGGCGATTTGGACACCCAACTGAGCATCCACGTTTTGCGAATTACGAGACGCTCGCGTCAGAAGATTCATCGGCGAGGCTGGACTTTGATCAGCTGATTTGATCGCAGCGATCGTCTTGTTGATTAACTCAAGATCCAATTTATCACGATTGGCA
>JBLINZ010000225.1:0-9841 GCA_047639375.1 Mariniblastus sp.
TGCGCTAAGGCGAGTTGAGTTCCCTTGGATCAACCCTAGGTCTGTTAACGGTGAACTTTGCACATCGCTACTTCGCCTGTCCCCGGATGCTCTTGGGTCAACCCTAGGTCTGTTAACGGTGAACTTTACACATCGCTACTTCGCCTGTCCCCGGATGCTGCTACTTCGCCTGTCCCCGGATGCTGCTCCCGGATGCTGCTAGCACATCGCTACTTCGCCTGTCCCCGGATGCTGCACCACCCCGGATGCTCCAGAAGAAGTGCAAGCCGACCTCGCAATATTCGCGCCCATTAGCGCGATTCGCGGGAAAAACTAAATCAAAAAAGGGCCCGCCAATGGCGCGAATAAACGCCAATAAGAGAAATAGCCAGGGACAGGCTGCGCTAAAAATAGCCAGGGACAGGCTGCGCTAAGGCGAGTTGAGTTCCCTTGGATCAACCCTAGGTCTGTTAACGGTGAACTTTGCACATCGCTACTTCGCCTGTCCCCGGATGCTCTTGGCGCTAAGGCGAGTTGAGTTCCCTTGGGTCAACCCTAGGTCTGTTAACGGTGAACTTTGCACATCGCTACTTCGCCTGTCCCCGGATGCTTTAGTGAACTTTGCACATCGCTACTTCGCCTGTCCCCGGATGCTGCACTTGATCTTGGCAGAGGCCTCTTCGATGGTTGCATGCCCAAAAACTCTTTCCTGTGTCGGAACGGCCATCAAATGACCCTTTGGTGGGACACTCTAAACGTGTTCATTAAACGTCTGATTTAGGTTGTTGGGCCCGTCAATTGCCAATTTCGCCGGAATGGGAATTTCCGTAGCGCAACTTGTCAAGAGTTTTGGCCGCTCGGAATTCCGAAAGTCTTGACGATTTTCGCTACGAAAGAATCGAGCGATGCAGCGATCCGGTAACCCGTGTGCGCCCACCATCGCCGGAAGATTGAAATCCGAGCAATTCATTCACTTGGAACGATTGAGTTTTCTCGAGCCTGCGGCGTCTAGGTTCAAATTCATGCCGGTCACGTTGCCAGATTCGTCGGTTTGGAAAGTTACTTTTCCAGCGGAATAGACAAACCCAAATTCTGTGGGCGAATAGGGAACCATCTCCAGCATCGTCGAGCGATTGAATTTCAAGACCAAATTTTCGTCGACGACTACGATTTCGTGTGAGCCGTACTTTCCCACGAGTTTTTTGGACGCTGACTGCGTGTCGAAATCCTTAGCCGCTGCAGGATACGCTTGCTCGGGTTGGGCTCGAGATTCAGCGAGAGAGCGAACCCAGATGTTGCGATAGCGAACCGGGTTGCCGTGATCCTGCAGGCTGAGCACGCCTTTGGTTTTGCTTTTGATCGTTTTGTAATCCTTACGGTAGATCCAGCTTGTAGGGCCATAAGCGTTCGAGTGGTCTTGAATCAAAATACCATTGTGCAGGACGGTGAGTTTGGCCGGCGTGGTAAGTTGCCCGTCTTCTGAAAATCGAGGCCGTCGAAAGATTATGTCATACGTCTGCCATTGTCCCGGCGGTCGGCTGACGTTGACGAGCGGCGGGTACTGGCCATACAGCGATCCGGCGCCACCGTCGGCGTAGGTCTTGTTATCGAAACTGTCGAGGACTTGGATTTCGAACTCGCCCATCAGGAACACGCCGCTATTGCCTCGTCCTTGACCGCTGCCCTTGGCTTTGGCGGGTGACGCGAATTCGATGTGGACTTGGCAGTCGCCGAATTCTTCCTTGGAGTACACGAACCCGCCTTTGGGAACCGATTCCATCGCCCCGTCGACGACTTTCCATTTCGCTTCTCCGCCCTTGCCGTCCGTCCACATTGACATGTCGGTGCCGTCGAACAATACGACTGCATCCGCTGGGGCACCGCCGACTTGGTCACCCGGCTTCACAACTTGGGGCTGCGGGCGATTTAAGTCATGGGCTTTCCAGCCTGAGTCAAACTGACCCAAGACAAATGATGGAGCAAGTATGACGGAAAGGAAGCAAAAAGTAAGAACGAAACGCATGAGGAATCTTCCAGTGTAAGTGCCATAAAAGAAGCAGGCACCAGGTGCCTGCTTCGACGTTGAAATTAAAAAGATTAGACGAAACTCAATTCGTTACTTCTCGGTTCGATATTGCGATTGCCATTCGGCTGGTCGCAACCCTGTGACGGTAATGTCACCGTACTTTTCTCGCAATCGCTCAAGCTCGTGTTTCATCGCTGAGACTTCGTCTTGATATTCAGGCGAATTGTAGACGTTGGTCAATTCATCGGGATCTTTTTCCAAGTCGTAGAATTCCCATTCGCCAAATTCATAAATCTGTATCAGCTTGTAACGTTCGTTACGAACCCCGTTATGTTTGGGGCACATGTGCACGCTGGGGTATTCGTAGAAGTGATAGTAAATTGATTTGCGCCAATCGGCGACGGTTTCACCTTTGAGGAGGGGAACCAGCGACTGGCCCTGCATGTCATCGGGGACGTTCGCGCCGGCCATCTCAAGAAACGTTTCGGCGTAATCAAGATTCTGGACGAGATTGGTATTGAGGCTGCCTGGAGCCGTTTGGCCTGGCCATTTGATAATCAAGGGCATCTTCAGTGACTCTTCATACATCCAACGTTTGTCGTACCAGCCGTGATCGCCGACATAGAAACCTTGGTCAGACGAATAGACGACGACGGTATTGTCTTCTAATTGGTTGTCGGTCAAGTATTTCACAATGCGTCCAACGCTATCGTCAACGCCACGAACGCAACGCAAGTAATTTTTCGCGTACCGTTGATACTTCCAACGGACCAAGTCCTTACCGGTAAGTTTGGCTTCTTCGAGTGCTGCATTTTCATCGCGGTAGGCGGCGTTCCAGACTTTGAGCTGTGCGGGAGTCATCTTTTTCAAATTTCGAAAACCCGACTTGTCGGTCGCGAGTTCTGAATCACCTTCCCAGCCTGCCGGGGCGTTGGCGAACAGGTCGTACACGATGTGCATGTGGCGATCGATTTCCATCTCTTGATGACGAGCTGCAGGTGCATTGTCGGCATAGTCATCGAACAGCGTGGCTGGCTCGGGAATGTCGATGTCGTCATAGAGATCCAAATGCTCAGGGGCCGGCATCCAGCAGCGGTGGGGTGCTTTGTGTTGGCACATCAAGAGAAACGGTTTGTTTTTGTCGCGAGAATTATCCAACCAATCAATGGCAAGATCAGTCACGATCTCAGTGCAGTGTCCTTCGACCGTTCGCATTCCCGATTGTGATTTCAGCCGGGGATTGTAGTAATCGCCTTGTCCGGGCAAGACGTCCCAATAGTCGAATCCCTGTGGATCGGATTTGAGATGCCATTTCCCGATCATCGCCGTTTGGTATCCAACGGCCTGGAGGAGTTTGGGGAACGTTTGTTGGGATCCGTCAAACTTGTTGCCGTTGTTCATGAATCCATTCACGTGGCTGTGCTTGCCTGTGATGATGACTGCCCGGCTGGGGCCGCAGATTGAATTCGTACAAAAGCTATTCTTGAATAGCATACCCTGACGCGCTAGGGCATCGATGTTCGGCGTTGGGTCGACGCTTTTTAACCAGCCGTCGTAGGCTCCCAGGGCGTTTGGAGAATGGTCATCGGAAAAAATGAAAACGATATTGGGGCGTTCTTCTGCGATTGCTTGTTGAGCAAGCGAATTGAAGCTGAGGAGTGCGAGGACGACGAAGGTCGCTCCCCGCGTCAAGAAATCAACGGTTCGCATCTGGATTCTCCTAGAGGTTATGTCTTGAACGATTTTACACATTAAAACCGGTTCAAAAAGCATCTCTATTGGAGTTCCGGCAGTTTATGCGAAAATAGAATCTGAAGTCGGATTGGGTTCGATTGAAAAATCGTTCTTCTTGGATCGTTTCTCTGCCACTGTGAGTCGTTGCATATGCCTTGGCGTTTTCTTATCGTTTTATTGTTCGCGGCAATCACTTGTGCTGCGACGTCGGTCGCTTTCGCAGATCATCCGTTGCCAGCCGATTTCGCACCCAAGGATGTGGTTGAGTTTCTACAATCCAATTGTTTCGATTGTCACGAAGGCCAAGGCTCCGAGGCAGGTTTGGATTTGAGCGTCCTGCCAACCGAGTTTTCGAAAACAGACATTCAAAAATGGTCAAGGATTTTTGATCGCGTTAAGGATGGCGAGATGCCACCACCGAACGATGCCGAATTGGACCGCGACGAGCGGGACGCTTTTTTGGAATCGACGAAGCAGTGGTTGAATTCGGAACAACGATATGAGTTTGGAGAGAAAGGACGAGTGCGAGGACGACGGCTGACCAATGTTCAGCTGGAACGCACGCTTCACGATCTGCTTGGGATCGACACGCCACTGGCTTCGTTGATGACGGACGAGCCAAAAGTCAACGGGTTTACGACGGTGGCCAATGGACAGCCGATGTCTCATTTTCAACTGGAACAACACGTGGCGGTGGTTGACGCGGCTCTGGATGAGGCTTTCAAACGCGGGTTTGATCAGGAGGATCGAGGCAACTGGACCAAGATGCTTGAGGCTCGAAAAGTCGCCAGGAATAATCCTCGCAGGCGAACACGTGAGCCGGAGATGCTCAATGGATTCGCTGTGACCTGGTCGGCAAAACTGGTTTTTTATGGACGAATTCCTGCAACTGAGGCCAAGGAATCTGGCTGGTATCGAATCAAAGTACGTTCCAAGGCCCTCAATCCAGATCCCGAGGGCGTCGTCTGGTGTACGGTGCGCACGGGTGAGTGTGTTTCCAGTGCGCCGCTGATGGCCTGGGCAGGTGCCTTTGAGGCCAAGCCGGAAGTTGACGAATACACCGTCGAGACTTGGCTACCTGCTGGTCATCAGTTTGAGATTCGGCCCGGTGATGCGTTGCATAAGAAAGGCAGATTCAGAGGTGGCCAAATCGGCACGGGCGAAGGCGAGCCTCAGAGATTGCCCGGTGTGGCAATCGAATCGATTGAACTGACTCGGTTCCATCGCGGTCACACCGACGCGGAAATTCGTGAGACATTGTTTGGGGGGTTAGAAATCACTGGAGAACGAAGCGAGGCGACGCTGGCCATGCCGGCCAAGCCACGGTTGGAGCTGGCGAAACTGATGAAGCAATTTGCCCAGCGGGCCTTTCGGCGCCCGGTTTCGGAAGAGACGCTCGAGCCGTTCCTGAAAATTGCCAATCAAACGATTGGCCGCGGCGAACCGTTCGATGTCGCGCTCAAGGCGGGCTATCGGTCGATGCTGTGCTCGCCGAGATTCATGTACTTTTTTGAATTGCCCGGAAAGCTGGATGACTATGCGTTGGCCTCCCGATTGAGTTACTTTCTCTGGAACCGGATGCCCGACCAGCGCTTGAGGCAGTTAGCAAGCGAAGGGAAATTGCGGGATCCCAAGGTCCTGCGAAACCAAGTCGAGCGGATGTTGCGGGACGAAAACGCGAACGAGTTCGTGAATGATTTCGCTGCCGAATGGCTTGATCTCAGTTTGATTGATTTTACCGAGCCCGATCCGAAACTCTATCCAGGTTTCGACCAGATTGTGCAGAACTCAATGCTGGAGGAGACCCAGACGTTCCTAAAAACAATGCTTGAGAAGGATCTTAGTGTCAGCAATCTAATCGATTCTGATTTTACGTTTTTGAATAGTCGTTTGGCGAAATTCTACGATATCAGCGGCGTTCGTGGAGACGAAATGAGGAATGTGAAAGTTACTCAACGCTCGCATCGTGGCGGTTTGGTAACTCAAGGGGCGATTTTGAAAGTGACAGCTAACGGAACCACCACTTCACCCGTCATCCGAGGCGTCTGGGTTTCGGAACGACTTTTGGGCGAAGAGATTCCTCCTCCCCCTGCCAACGTCTCTGCCATCGAGCCAGATATTCGTGGGGCGAAAACGATTCGAGAACAGTTGGAGAAGCACAAAAATGATCCGTCTTGCGCATCGTGCCACGTCAAAATGGACCCTCCAGGGTTTGCCTTGGAAAATTTCGATCCATCCGGTCGTTGGCGCTCGAACTATCTGAAATTATCGGGTCGTCGTCGCGTTGCCGGTGCGCCGGTCGATGCCAGTTCGGAACTAGTTGACGGTGGCCCGTTTCAGAACCTCAAACAGTTTCAAACGCTGATCGTCGAGGACGAGCCCCGTCTCGCGACGAACCTGACGGAAAAACTCCTCACCTACGGTACGGGAGCAGGCGTGGCATTTTCTGATCGCGAAGCGATTGAGCAAGCCGTCGCGTCTGCTTCCGAGTCCAATTACGGGTTTCGATCCATCCTCCACGCGGTGATCCAGAGCGAGATCTTTCGGACGAAATGAGATGGTGGTTGGGGCTCGTCTCCTGAACGTTTCGCGATCGAGGCTAACTCCTGACGGCTATCGTCAAAGGATCCCACGTCCGGGTTTAAATTAGCGCATAAAAAAACGAAGGGTTCAGTTCGCCGCTACTGAACCCTTCTAAAATTGGCTGTCCGAATTAGGATTAGATCCATATCGGAGACCCACAGCCACTAGTGATATCGTCTGTTCGAGAAGCATTTCGCGGAAAAAAATTATTTGGCTACTAAACCCGGTACAACAGTCAAAGTCAGTTGGTAAATTAATAATTTCTAGAGTTAACTTTGACTTTAAACTCATCCCAAAGATGTTGGAGCGATGAATGATCTCTGAAAGATCGAACTCAGACGAAAAATTGGTAGCCGACAAAGATCAGCCGGTGGTGAAAAATCCTTTCGGTGACCGCCGGCCGGCGAAGCTTGCTCTCGAGGACGGCACGGTTTTTGCGGGGTTTTCTTTTGGGGCTAAGGGGATTTGCGAAGGCGAAGTGGTCTTTAATACCTCAATGACTGGCTACCAAGAGATTATTACCGACCCGAGTTACCGCGGCCAAATCGTCACGATGACTTATCCTGAAATTGGGAATTACGGGATCAATGAAGAGGATTTTGAAAGCCGGAACCCTCATTTGGCGGGGTTCATCGTTCGAAACGTGAGTCCTGTCGCGAGCAACTTTCGGTCTTCTTCATCCTTGCAAGACTATCTCGCGAAACACAACATCGTTGGGATTTCCGACATCGATACCCGGGCTTTGGTGCGGAGAATTCGTAATGTCGGTGCTTTGAAGGGAGTTATTTCGAGCACGGAACTTGACGATGACAAGCTCGTTCAGATGGCAAAGCAGAGTTCCGGGCTGGTTGGTCGGGATTTGGTCAGTGAAGTGCTGCCGGAGCAGCCAGTGAATTGGGATCAACATTTAAGCGATTGGTGGGATGGTCGTGCCGATGCGTCCTCCCCGATCGAGCCAGGACCAGACGCGCCGCATATCGTGGCCCTCGACTTCGGCATGAAGTGGAATATCGCCCGACATTTATTCGATCAAGGCTGCCGCGTGACCGTGCTTCCCGGAACCGCGACGGCCGAGGACGTTTTGGCACTCAATCCGGACGGAGTATTTCTTTCGAATGGTCCGGGCGATCCCGAGCCACTGGATTACGCGATCAAGACAATCTCGAGCCTGTTGGGAAAACTCCCAATGTTTGGAATCTGTCTTGGTCATCAACTGTTCGCACTTGCCTGTGGCGCGACGACATTCAAGATGAAATTCGGCCATCGGGGAGCGAACCAGCCAGTGATTGACAAGGCGACGCAAAAGGTCGAGATCACTTGCCAAAACCATGGCTTTGCCGTCTCTCCAGAGGGAATGCCAGCGTGCTTGGAAGTCACTCACATTAACTTGAATGACGAGACGATCGCGGGTTTGAAGCACCGTGAGTATCCCGCGTTTAGCGTGCAATACCACCCTGAAGCCTCAGCGGGACCGCATGACAGTCAGTACCTGTTTGGGCAGTTCCGAGAAATGATCGAAGCCCACCGAGTCAGCCGCACGTCGTAAAGGACACTTGGCCACCAGGTTAGCCATTTCATCGTTGCGGGGCACGATTCGGAATCAAGGTCGACGCTGTCGAGCGATTGCCGGCAAAGACAATCGAGTCCGACTTGATCCTTGGCATGCATTAAAAAAAGCCCGTTGCAATTCGCAACGGGCTTTTTTATTAACGGAAGAGACAGGATTCGAACCTGCGGAACGATTTGACTCGTTCACCTAATTAGCAATCAGGCGCTTTCGACCACTCAGCCACTCTTCCCACTGAATCAATTTCGGCTTGAGATTAAATACTCGTCACTCAAGCTTGCTAGATTTTGCAAAACAGAACGATTTCTTTCAAGGCGTTTGAGCCCGAAAAACGTAAACGGTTCGCAATTTAGTCGCTATTTTTTACGGTTCCTCCGGATCAGGGGCTGTCTGGCTCCGAAAGCCATCGATTTCGCTATGAATATCTGTTTTCAAACGACGAGATCCTTTCTTGGTCAGGTTGGTTATCCATGCTGGTCGCCCCCATCGATCAACGGGTCCTTGGGTAAGGATCAGTGATCTTCAATTCTCGGGGACGCCCCGGCCATCGATTTTCAACTGCCAAGCGCCGACATCGATCCATTGGCCGAATTTGCGGCCGACTTCCGAAAATTCACCGACTTTTGTGAATCCCAATCGCTCATGCAGCCTAGCGCTTTGTGGATTAGGAAGAGAAACCATTCCGACCACTATTTTGATGGGTTTTGTCCGAAGCCGATCAAGCAGATCTCGGTACAGCTGGCTGCCGATTCCCTGTCCCACGTGGTCATGAGCTAAGTAAACCGCGCTTTCAACGGTATGTAAAAACGCCGCCCTCTCCCGCCAGGAACCCGCGTACGCGTACCCGGCGACCGTTCCATTTTCTTCCCAAACGGTCCACGGCATCCCCATCGCTTCGATGTTCACCATTCGTCGAACGATCTCGTCTGCCGAAACGAGCTCATACTCGAATGTGACCAACGTATTGGCGACATAGTGATTGTAGATCTCGGCAATTCGAACCGAATCTCCGAGCGTAGCGTTACGAATCATACTGCCCCAACCGTCTCGACAAACCTACATTGATTTCGCTTTGGCGACGATTGCAGCGGAGGTGATTCCGAAGTGCTCATACAGTTCTTCAGCAGGAGCCGAAGCACCAAAACCATCCATGCCGATAAATGCCCCATCGTTTCCGAGGTAGCGTTCCCAGCCCATCTTGATTCCTGCTTCAACCGCGATTCGCTTTGAGACCGCAGCCGGCAAGACGCTTTCGCGGTAGGCGGCGTCCTGCTCGTCGAAGAGTTCCCAGCAGGGAAGACTAACCACACGGGTCTTCACACCTTCCGCAGCCAATTGCTCGGCCGCCTCGAGGCAATAAGTCACTTCGCTACCCGTGCCCATCAGAATGACGTCCGGCGTTCCTTCCGTGTCTTGCAGAATGTACCCGCCTTTTAAGGTCCCATCGGCGTTTGCGAACTTCGTTCGATCCAAGGTCGCCATGTTCTGCCGGCTCAACACGAACACACTGGGTCGTGCATTGTCTGACAAGGCGGCTTGGTAGCACTTCGAAACTTCGTTGGCATCTGCCGGTCGCATGACCAACACGTTAGGAATGGCTCGACAGGCTGCGAGGTGCTCGACGGGTTGGTGTGTCGGGCCGTCTTCTCCCAGTCCAATGGAGTCGTGCGTCATCAAGTACATCACCGGCTGATGCATGATGCTGCTCAATCGCAGCGAAGGTCGGAGGTAATCGGTAAACACAAAGAACGTCGCGACGTAGGGGCGGATTCCGCAGAGCGACATTCCGTTGGCCATCGAAGCCATGGCATGTTCGCGAATTCCAAAATGGAAGTTCTTCCCGCTGAAATCGTTAGCGCTAAAATGCCCTGCGTCTTCTGCGTCATTGTTGGATTTATTGGAGCCGGCGAGATCCGCCGATCCGCCGATCAAATTTGGAATGGCGGCCGCCA
>JBLINZ010000226.1:0-9825 GCA_047639375.1 Mariniblastus sp.
TCCAGAAAACCCGTCCTTGAACTAATTTGGGACCCATCGGAATACTCAACGTCACGCCCGTGTCATGAATTTCATGCGTGTGCTGCTGGGCAAATTTGGTTTGCCGATGATACGGAATGATCAACGAAACGTCATGCCCGTTGGCGGCATGTGATTTGGCAAGTGCCGTCGAAACGTCAGCCAGACCACCCGTTTTTGACCAGGGCACCGCTTCCGAAGCTGCGATTACGATTCGAAGATTACTTTCATCGTTGGTCAGATGGTGAAGCATGTGGAATTGTTTTCAAGATGACATGGTGGGCTGGGCCGCCCCAAACACGGCAACATGAGCCGCATCAAGAATGACTCTCTAATCCTAACTCAAAACAAGCAACTGTCGCGGAAGTGGCCTGGAAAGAAGCTGATTTTCGCTGGGAATTGCGTAGCTTTTCCAGCGTGGGGGTTTGTAGATCTCATTGCGGTCTGATGAAGGTGTGGGAATTGATTGTCGAGTTCGACAGCAGTTTTTCCCTTTTTGGAATCCGCCGTAAACACCGGACCAAATCCGCAACCATCCTCCAACGAGGATGATCGAGTCTCGTTGTTTCGGGGCGCTCAGGAATCGAAACTCTTGACGAGTTTCGCTACCGGGGATTGTCAAATGCGACGGCATTTCTTTGGTTTTGAGATCTCGCAAGCACGGGCTTTATCTATCCACCCTCCCTCAACGAGTCATCACAAAAAAAGGCCGCAACGAAATCGTGGCGGCCTTTGGTTTTTCATCATAGCGGCAAAGCTTAGAAGCCTTCGAAGTCGCCTTCTTCATCTCCGCCACTGCCGCGACCAAGACCACCTTCCATTTCTTCGTTTTGGCTTTTCTTGGGTTTCTTTTTCTTGCCAACGGTTTGCGATTCATCAGCCAGGAATAGCATGTTGCGGAAATTGGTTTTGTCTTGCGTTTCGTTTTTAACTTTGAAATTGCCGAACTCGTCAAGCACCAACATTTCGCTGTCAAAATAGTGACGCAACTTCTCGCCTTTTGGCAGCGGAATTTCGCCTCCACCCATGATGTCCACCAAAACGTTCTTGGTTTCAATCGGCACGATGTACTGTTCTGCACCTTTGTCGACGTCGCCGTTCTTGGCAACATGAACTTGCCAAGTGACTGGGTGCAGGAAGTACGATTCGGTGTAGAAATCCAGAGCGTCACCGCGTGACACCAATTTCCTTGTCGGCAGCAAGGTTCCCAAGTCTTTGTCCCACCAGACTGCCGCGGCGACTTCAGCTTTAGGTTCGCCGATTGGAATGTAGCGAGTTTCATCGGGTGTTCGCAAAGAGAAAGTTCTTCTCGGAACGATTTTGCCGGCCGCAACTTTCGCATTCTCGGCTTGAACCTTGACCATGACAGGATCGCTCCAAGTCGTCGGTCGGGCGTGCTTTAGATACGAAGCGTATTCGGTTCCGCCGAGCGGAACTTTAGGGACTTCGACTTCTTCAAGTATGTCTTTGCCCTCGGCGTCTTGGCCGCGAGTTTCGGAGACGAAATAGTCAACGATCCCATTTTCGTTGTCGACTTCTCTTTGAAGGTTCAAGCGAATCCTGACCCCAGCAGCTTTCATCATACTCGTGATCGTGGTTTCGACATATTGAATCTCGGATTCTACCTCTTCTCCCGTTTGGCTTCCTTGGCCTTGTCGACCATCCATACCTGAGCGTCCGCCGCTATCGTAGTCCTCTTCTTCTTCTTCTTCTCCGTCGTAATCATCTTCTTCTCCCATGTCCATGCCGCCACGACCACTCATGGCCATCCCACCTCCGCCGTGCGACGAGGCGAATTCTTTGAAGGGGTCAGCGTTGTTGGGATCAGCCAGCCAAGCACGCATTCGATATTCAAACGATTTGCCTGACTCCGCTTCGGTGATCGCATCGAAGAATCGAACCAAGCGATAATCTGAGGTAGGTTTTTTCGAATCCAGTTCGGAGAGGAATTCAGTCATGTCCGAACCACGCCGCGAGGGCTCAAGCCCAGCGTCAGTGCCGCCTCCAGCCATGCCTCGTCCGCCGCCGGGAGATCCCATGCCTCGTCCGCCGCCGGGAGACCCCATTCCACCGCCACCAGGGGAACCCATGCCTCGTCCGCCGCCGGGGGATCCCATTCCACCGCCGCCACCAGGAGCACCCATACCGCCGCCGCCAGGAGCGCCCATGCCGCGACCACCACCGCCGCCAGGAGCACCCATACCGCGACCACCACCTTGAGTTCGCCCAGTGTTTTCAAATCCTTGGCCGCCTGCGGGGTTCGAAAATAGATCGTCAGCTCCAACCGTTTCCTGAATTTCCGGCAACTTGTACTCGGGGAATTTCCTGAATTGATCGAGCTTTGAATGGCTGACAAAATCTAAATAGTTATTCATCACAATCGGAGGGATGGGCCCGGTCAAAATCGGGTCGTAGTTTCCGGGAGCGATATTGTCAGGGGCCGTCGTGTTTGCCGTTTGAGGCAGTTGATGCATGAACGGGTACCGAGACGGAATGTCAAAATTGACTCTCTTCGATCGATCAGCCCATTCGCCAGACTTGCCTTTCGTGGGAGTTCCATCTGCGTTGACTTCGCGACGCTGAACTTCCAAGTACTGATAGATCGGTTTGTCGCGGTCTGGGAAGTATCCCGCTCCGCCGGCAAACGTTTCGTTAAATATTTTCCATTGCTGCTTGTAATCAACGACTCCAGAAACCGCCACGACATCATAGACAAACGACTTACTGGTCGTTCCTCCGAACCCGTGAAAGGCTGGGCGGACTCCGGACATGGTGTCCATCGTGACTTGAGTTACCGTGTCTCCGACCCCTTCGAGTACAGGAATCGCGTCTTCATCATCTTCTTTCTTGCGTGAGCTAGTGCGTCCCCCCCCGGTACCTCGGCCTAGGCCAGACTCTCCGTCACCTTCCATGTCGTCGTCGAATTCGTCTTCATCTTCTTCGTCATCCCCGCCGCCCATTGCACCCATGCCACCACCACGAGCACCGCCACCGCCACCCATAACGTCAGGAACACCACCTGCAACTGGATAGGGTAAAAAGGGCTCACGAGGCATCGGAGCCACTGAAAGGATCACGGCTGTCCGAAAGACATAGGCTTCAGGAAACTGAATTGGCAGCAAATTAGGGTCTTTGCGTGGCGCCAAAGTCGCAGCAGCGACCCCCGTGAACGGCTGGACTCTGCTGTAGAGACCTACGTCTACCAGGCTGTCGTTAAGAATCGTCTTGGCGGCATCTTTATCACCATGACGGAACTCCTTAATCTTGTCCCAAGCGTCCGGCGAATTGATGTATTGATCAGCTCGTTGAGCGATCAGGGCCAATTCACCCGGAGTTTTCTCATCAAATGGCTTGTTTTTAAAACCCATCCAAAAGAACAGGCCAAGCAAGATCACGGCAACACCTAGCACCAATTTTTCCGTGTGATACAAGAAAAAACTGCTGAGTGCGGCTTTGCTGAGGTCGGGCTTTTTCATCGTCAAATCTCCTGGTCAGGATTGCTACAAATCAGAGTGGAGTGGCCAGTTGTTGGCTATCTGAGAGGCAGTCACTGTGCAATTAAATGTTTGTGTTGGTTAACGTCCGTGTCATGCTTGCCGACCAAGTCGGCCTAAAATCAAGGGCGAGGCGTGCCTTGCCCGTCTGTTTTGACCTTCGTTGAGATCGCCGAATCGGCTGGCCCAAATCCTCCATCTTCGTCTTCGTCTAAGCCGGCAGCTCGTTTTAGATCGTCGGCTCGCACGGGGTTGTAGATCTTTACGATTCCATAAAACTCGACATTCACGTCGTAGTTGGTTCTTTTCACAACCTGTGTCGAAGACAGCGTGACGCCATTCGCCCCGCTATCGCCCATCGCTCCGCCCATCGCACCGGCTCGGCCACCGCCACCGCCGCCGCCTCGGCCTCCGCCGCCTGCACCCATACCGCCCATGCCGCCCATGCCTGAGTCCATCCCCATTCCGCCGCCTCCGTTGGATCCGCCCAAAACAATGGCATCTCCGCCAGGCGTATGACGGTTCCAGCGAACTTGTTGAATTTCGAAAGCAAAGGGTGAGTTGGCACAGGCTGCCATGAACTCAACAATTTTTCGTTCATCCATTTTCAATGCGATTCGAACTGGGATCCGCTTTGCGACCATCAATTCAAGGTTCTCTTCTGGCAATTCCGTGCTGTCGATCACGCTTCTGACGACATCCTCCGGAATGAATTCGAAGTCTTTATCGACGTACAACTCGTGATAAGGTGCAGTCAAAGTCGCACCACCGCCGAGTCCCATACCGCCACCGCCACGCATGTCGAACCCTTCACCATCATCGTCGAAGTCGCCTTCCATGTCCTCCATGTCTTCATCGAACTGGTCAATTTCGAGCTCGGTGCCCTCTGCTCCTCCAGCCGAAGCATTTCCGGCCAATGTGTAATCGGGAGGGGTAAGTTCACCCAATCGTGGTCCAACTTCTTTGCCAAACACGACATGGTCAATTCGTTTGATGGTTGAGAGGTCATTGGCGTTGGAGCCGCCGTTAATGTCACGGATAATTTGGAACATCGCTTCGAGCAACCAAAGATCCTGTTGAAGCATGTAGCACTGCAGCGGAGTCGGGAAGTTACTCGAGCGAGCGTGGTCATCCCGACCTTGAAACTGAGTCATTTTCTGGTTCCACAGCGATTGGTTCGTGTGACTCCAAACAACGGCATAGTTATTGATGTCATAGGTTGGTGCAGCACTGGAGTTCATGCCCATACCGGCTCCTCCTCCACCACCACGCCCCATGCCCATGCCCATGCCCATGCCGCCCATCCCCATTCCGCCTTCTTCTTCGTCACCATAATCATCTTCACCCTCATCATCTCCATCGAGCCCGCCTTGGCCGCCGGCACCTGCCACGGACTCATCTTGGTTGGCAGAATCATAATCCCAGTGGGTACGAAGCAAATCCTCGCCGCAAAGATTGATCATGTGCTGGGGGATTTTTGCTTTGTAGAGTTCCAATAACTGTGTCAACTCCTCAGCCTCGAACCCCTTGAATGTCTCAGCTGGATTGTAGCGCCCGAAAAACTCAGCGAACACTTTGTTGCCAATCACCTCGGGCCAGACCAAAATTTTCTCTTGGGCCTTTTTCCGAATCGTCCAAGCCTCAATGATCGCATTGACCGTGGCCTTCAGTTCGGCTTTCATGCCAACGGCAGACGTTGGGTTGGGGTGTGCGCCGCCTTCTTCGATATCTTCAGGCGTTACGTTCATGATCGCCTCGGCTTGCGTGATGCTCTGCTTTCGATCACTAACAAGGTCTTTTGTTTCCTTGTTGATTGCTAACGACGCATAGAAAAACACTCCGATCATGGCGATGGATAAAAATCCACAACCCAACCAAAACACGTTTCTCTTCAGCCACTTAATTGCGGGGGCCAACTGATCCATGGTCAATTCCTTTGTCTGTTTCGCCAACAAACACTAAAAAATTTAAATCTTGTTTCACTGAAAACGCGACTGAAAACGTCAAGTCAATCGCGGTCAAATCCAACTAAGGCTGACCGCTATCAGGATCGCCTTCGCCAGCGCCGCCTGCTTCACCAGCGCCGCCTGCTTCGAGAGCCTCGGCAGCTTCTTTTTCCAATCGCAATTTTCTGGCAGCCAATCGCTCTTTTCCACTGCGTGGCGTCCAGGCAAGCTGAACCACAAAGTTGTATTCATAAACCTTATGGATATTCTGTTCATCAATGGCTGGGGTACCTGTGATTCCGCCGCCGCCGGCACCTACTCCACCTGGAGCACCCATGCCGCGACCACCACCACCCATGCTCATGCCTGCTCCACCCGGAGCACCCATCCCACGTCCCCCCCCGCCTCGACTGGCACCGGTTTCTTCGCTGCCAGATTTTGCTTCGGTCCCAATCGCAGTTGGATCGAAGTAGATTGTTTTCGGTTTTCGAGGCACAGAAACCGTGATCGTCGGGTGGAACATTCCGATATCTGAATAGGTAAACTCTTCGTCTTTACCGTTCGTCGGAATAATGACGTTGGCCTTGGATTGCAATGGAACAATCAGCCGCTCAAACAAAAACGTCTTGCCACCGGTCAGGGCCTTCAACGCGTCCTCGCTGTTGCGAAAGTGGTGACCTTTGATTTCAATCACCCAGCCGGCTTGATCGGCAAGTTCACCGGCTGATTCGCCTTCTTCCGCAAACTCGTCTTCTGCGAGCCCCGCGTCTTCATCAATCAGTTCGTCAGCATTCGTTGGATCTTCGATCGCCACGAGTCTTCCATCTTTGGTTAGCTGAGCCATCTTTTTGTTGATCGGCTCAACTTCTCCCCACCATATTTGAAGATCCTTAAAGTACTTTGATTCGATATAGTCGATATAAAGTTCTTCGCGATCATTGAACTTAATCTTGGCGGGGTCAACTTTATCTTGACCAGCTTCTTTTAACGCTTTGATACGCGGGTCTTCCGGGAACGCTTGCGAGAGTGCCGAATAGAACTCAATCCAAGTCGACTTGCGATCGGAAGCGGACACGAGTTCCGCGGCAATCAAATTAAGTTTATCGAGAACCGCCTTCTTTTCAGCGTCTTCGATGACCAATTGGTCACTCGTCGATTTCTTTTGCGAGACAAGTGTCGTCGCCGTTTTCCAACTGGTCGTGCCGCCGTCCGCTGAATAGTCTTCGTCAACTCGATAACGGGCGATCGAATCGAAGAAAAAGCCCAGCATCAAACCTAGCGTCAACAGCCCAACCGAAGCGAGCACCCAAGGTTTTTTGGCCCGAATGATCCGCTCAACCACGATGTCGTTGGGCAGCAGGTTCGTATTGATTTTGCCTTGCTTTAGCCCTTGGATACAAAGTCCGTAGCAAGGAGCGTATGACAGCAGGTTGTTCGCAAATGTCGGCTGACCAGTAACGTCGCCGCCTTTGAGTTTGTTAAACTCGCTGACTTTTGCGATGTCGATCTCAAGCTGCTTGCTCAAGAACTGACGCAAACCAGGAAGTTTTGCGGCGTTGCCCAGCAGCATGATCTGAGAAAGATTCGCGTTCTTTTCCATACTTTGGAAAAATGTAAGTGATCGTTGGACTTCGTTGACCAAGTCATTAAACACCGGACGCATCGCCTTGAAAATCGCTTTGGGATTCTCAGAAACACGGGCATTCCGCTTGAGGTGCTCGGCTTTGGCCTGCGTGAGTTTCATTTCACGCGATAGCTGTTTGGTGAAATGGTTGCCGCCAATAGGAATGTTACGCAACCAAAGCTTGATGCCATTGGTCACGATCAAGTCAGTGGTGTCGGTGCCCATGGACATCACGACGATCGATTCGGGAGGATTCTCGGGATCGAAGTCTTCTGGATCGGGAACGTCTTTGATCGTGTCAAAGCAAACGACGTTGAAAATCGAGAGCGGCGACAATTGGACTACATCAATTTCGACACCGGCATCGTCGAACGGACGCAAGGCTCGGAACACGGCCTCACGTTTCATTGCGAACAAGCCGACTTCCGCGTCGACCGCTCGGCCATCGACCACGGTTCCACCTAGCTGTTGCCAGTCCCAGATCACGTCCTCGATCGGAAACGGAATCTGCTGCTTGACTTCGTATTTGACAATGTCGGGAAGCGTTTTGACTTCGACCGGTGGTGGCTTGAAAAATCGTGACAGTCCGGCCTGGCCTGAGACGCTGATCGCAACTCGGTCACCCACGACATCGTTGCGAGAGAGGAATTGCTCCAACGCCTCCTTGATCATTTCCTCAGGATCGGAATCCGGTTGACTGAGGATTTTTGGGTATTCGATGAAGTCATATTTACCGGCGACGATCGTTTCACCGTCTGCGCCGACGGTACAACGAAGTGCCTTCAAGGCACACTGTCCGATATCAATACCCCAAACGGCATTCTGCTTTGCCATCTTTTTCGCCTATTACTGTGAACGTCAATAAAGAGGAACTCGAACTGGCAGCCAAGTGTAAATTGGCCGTGGTTCTGCTTTTAACGAGCAACCTTCATTATAGATTCAATTGAGTTGGATCGTTAAGTTTGTTTTGCTTGCGCTCGGCAACTGGAAGTGGTGGCCAACGCGTCGAAACGCGCCAGGGCCTTTCGGTCCGCGCTTTCCTACGTCAAATGTAATAGATGGATTGTCGATTTGTCAATTTTCCCGCGGTTTTTGCCGGAATTTCGCGGGTTTTACGTTCTCCATGCGGATCAAGCCGAGTTGAGCAATTGGCCCAATTGCTCGGCCTTGATGCCCATCTCGAGGCCGTTCCAAGGCCCTCCGAACACGCCACTCACAACGGTTGAATCGACTCTGTTGTTTCTCCCGTCAATTATTTAGCCGCAAGGCCGAAATTGGATCGAGGTAACTAGGCCCCGATCTGAAACTTGCTATCCTCGCTAACAGCCCCGTGTTTTTCGCTGCCGGATGAGGGTGTCAAGACGCTGTTGCTCGCCGGAGGCGTTCCGCAGCAATGGGTTTCAGTACGTGATTTTGCGTGTAGAATAAGTTAAAATGGATTTCGTTTCCCACAATCCTAGCCCCGGGGATAAGGAAACGCTGAGACCCCCTAATGTGTTTTTGACAATCCGAAATGAAGATGAAATTCGACGGATCGATGCCCAAAACAGGGTAATCGGCAAACTGAATGCTGGTTGAGAAAACGGCGGCGACAAAAAGCGAACTTTAGGACATTCGCTTGGGGCATTTTGCCCCGATTGACTCCCAGAACATCCATGCCACGCATTTCCTTCGATTTTTCAAGTCATTTCGATTGTCAGCTCATTTCAATTGCTTAAACATTTCAATTGCTTAATTCGTTCGTCGTTCAATTAGAAATACGTTGCTTTCGTTTTCACATTCACCCATTAATTTGTACCTAGTTCAATTTTGCAGACTTAATGCAGCCTTACTCCAAACTACTCGTCGTGCTCCCCTGTCACTCGTTGGAAGATTTTCCAATTCACTATCGAGGAGATGACGCAGCCAATCTTCTGGCCCACTGGACGGCACTTTGGCATCCCGCCTTGATCGCTGCCTGCGGGCGGAAACCTGAATGGCATCAAGCGGACAATCCGGATCCGGTGTGTGGTGAATTTGACGACGAATTCTCCGACGAGCCCAGGCCGGAAACGCAATCGGCCGAACAAACACCACCTCCCTTTCTCGCGATCATCCCGGCCGTCTCACAGTCGATGCTCGACTATGACCTCGTTTCAAATTTTAGAGCTCGAAACGGATTGGTGATTGATGATCAATCGTCTCGGGCCGAGATCATTCGATTGGCGATCGAAGCCAATGAGCCGACGGCACGGCTGGCCGCTCAAGTCGATCCAGACCTGGCGTTGGACTTTTTGGCGTTGGGATACGGATTTTTGCAAACGCAAATCATGACCCGTCAGCTTCGTTACTCAAGCAATCTCGATGAAGCACATTTCACGGAAACGGTTGTCGAGGCGGCCAAGCATGCGACTGCTGGCCAGCATGAAAAGGCCAAGGAATCTTTGACGCGGTGTTTTGACTTGCTCTTGGACGAGAAGAATAACTATTACCCCGTCCAGCCGGAGTTGGTCGATCTGGTCCTGACTGCCCCGACGAAACTAGCGGCTGGATTGGACAGGCAACTCACTGCCAAACATGCATTCAACGTGTTGTTGACCGGCAACGCCTGCCAGCGACTTGCTAGTAAACACCCAGCAACGTTGGCAAAACTAAAGTCGCAGGTGGCGGCCGAGCAGGTGACCATCATTGGAGGCCTGCAAGATGAGTTGCCGGAACCGTTGGTTTCCTCCGAAGCCACAGTCCATCAATTACAGCTTGGACG
>JBLINZ010000227.1:0-9726 GCA_047639375.1 Mariniblastus sp.
CGGCCGGAACACATACGACCGGCACCGACGTCACACTGACTTCGACCGACTTTACTTTCAAAAGTAGCGATCAGTACATTCCAGCCCGAAGCAAAACAGCCAAAGGCATCTCGTTTCTTCTGGAAAACGAAAAGCACCAATTGAGCGTTCGTGTCCATTATGAGTTGGATCAGGAGGACTTCTTTCTACGTAAACATCTGGTGATCACATCTAACAAGCCGGTGACACTCGAGCGAATCGACGTCGATTGTCTGGCCATGGTCGACGCCGAGCAACCCTACAAAATAAAAGCGATCTACGCTCGCGGCAAGTGGAGCCCAGGCCTTGGCCAACCGCTCTACACGACGAAAACGGGTACGTTTTGGGGAATTGAGTTCCCCGCCGCATTTAACTACGTGGAAGACGAAACGTTACATAGCGGGTATCTGTGGGGTCGGCAAATCGAGTCGGGCGTGCCCTATCGAACTTACTCGGCGGTGGTAGGCGTATCGGACGATCCAAAGTTCAACACCGACGCCTTCTTTGCTTACATCGATCTTGTTCGAGTGCGACCGTTGCGACTTCAAATCCAATACAACACGTGGTTCGATACAGGACGGGGTGTGAACAAAGAAAGCTTTCGTCGCAGTGTGAATCTGATTCACAAAAAGCTGGTTACCGAACGCGGCAATCGCCCCTTGAGGGCGTATGTGATCGACGATGGTTGGCAAGACACCAGTAAAGATTGGACGAAGAAGACGTGGCAAGCGAATTCCAAGTTCGACGACGATTTTTCCTTTAGCCGTGAAACGACTGCCGCGGCCGATTCCAAGCTCGGTTTGTGGTTGAGCCCTGGATGTTTGTTTGGTGCCAATCGCATGGTCAAGCCCTATCGCGCAGCAGGATTTGAAGCTTTGGACAACTGGATGTCGCTGGCCGGACCAAAATACATGACGTTGCTCGAAGATCGCATGGTGGAGCTAACTCGTTCGGGTGTCAATTATTTCAAGCTGGACGGTTTATTCGGGCATTTGAATCTGCGCAACTTTGAACTTCATGGCGACAAATATGGCATCCCCTACATGCCTCAGCTTGGCTTAGATGGAATTCAAGACGGAGATGCGAAACTCAACGATGAAAAGTACGACGAACTAAAACTCTACTATCTGGTCGCGGGTACCGAACGACTCATGCGGACTTTCAGTAAGATGGCGGAAGTCGATCCGGACGTTTACGTGGTCATTTCCAACGGCGCGTATCTCAGTTCCTGGTGGCTGATGTATGTCGATTCCATCTGGATGATTAATGCTGGCGATGCTGCGGGGGGAAGTAATCGAACGGGGGAATTGGTTTATCGGGATGGCCGGTATTACGAAATTTGGCAGACAGAAAACACTCAGTTTCCCCAGCACGCGATCTTCAACCACGAGCCGAAGAAGCGCAAAACCGGAGAGACGAAGGAGGTCTTTCGAAAATATCTGTACATGAATCTGTCACGTGGCACGGGATTCATCGAGTTGTACATCACGCCTGCGGTGCTCAAAGACTACGATTGGGATGTGATCAGTGAAGGCTTGCATTGGGCGCAAGACGTCTTTCCAACATTCAAGCGTTCACGGATGCACGGCGGCAGCCCGACGGATGGGCAGGTCTACGGCTACACCGCCTGGACGAAAAACAGAGGCTATGTCTCCCTTCACAACCCGGCTGAGTTCGCACAGAAATACACGCTAACGCTTGATCGCAGTTTTGGTCTGATTCCCCATAGTGGAGTGTATCAACTCTCATCTCCCTTAGATGAAAGCGTAGCTGATCTAGAGAAACAATATTCCTACGGCGATACAATGTCGATCGACCTAAAGCCTCGGGAAATACGCATCCTGAATTTCGACAAGACCGCACGTGATTGGGCCTTGCTCAAGAAACTTCAATCTCGCACCGAGGGTCCACAACCACCCAAAATCATACCCATCGCAAACCACGCGGTGCTCGGAACATGGGAATACCAACACGCAGACGGCGCGTACTCGCGCGAGTTCACGGAGGCGGGCATGTGCATTCTTCGATTGGGAGCGGAGGAGATCTGGCAAAAACCGTTTCAAGCAAAAGACTCCAAAACGCTCGTTGTGGAAGGTGCGTATGTGCATTCGTTGCTCGACAAAGACTCCCTTAAGATCGAAGGCCGCTATCTTGGCAAGAGGAAGTGAGCTTGCTGTTTTTGCTCCAAACCGATCTACATCGAATTGCTCAAGGTGAGTTTGTCCTACGCCCAAAATAGGCGGATGGGGAAAAACGTGGTTCGAAATTGATTTAACTCGCCTTTTTATTGAAATTCTCGAACGCAATCGGATGCAAAAGGAGCAGCAATTTCGACACCTGAAGCCTATGGACTCTAATCCCAGGGCGATGACATTTCTCTTACACATTTGACATGCTTTCATTTGGCAATGGTAGAAAACATAATAGGTGTGAATGACTAATAGTTTCCCAATTGTTTCCGGAGCTATGGTTCACATTTAATCGCCAACTTCTAACACCTCTTATGCCCTTCGCGGTCAGGTAATCATGCTCGGAAAAACGATGAGTTTAATGTTCTCGTGTGTCTTGTTGACAATGACGTCGATTGCAGGAGCTGAGCAGAACCTGGAAATGGCGGCTCCGTTTACCAGCAACATGATCTTGCAAAGACAAACGGAAGTTCCGGTATGGGGTTTCGACGCGCCAGGTGCCAAGGTCAACGTCGAATTTGCTGGCCAAACGAAAACGGCTGTCGCTAACCAATCTGGCGATTGGATGGTCAAGCTCGAACCGCTCGACGTATCGCGTGAAGGCCGTCAACTGAAAGTAACCAATGACAGAGGTGAATCGATCATTCTTGATGACGTGTTGGTTGGTGAAGTCTGGTTTTCTTCCGGGCAATCCAACATGGTTTGGACGGCCAGCAAAAGTATGTGCGGTGAGATCGCTCGTGAAATCGCCAGCTCGGAGAAAGACATTCCGATTCGAGAGATCAATATCAACACAGTTTCGGCTTTGTATCCGCAAAAGAAGGCGACTTCGGATAGCGGATGGAAGGCTCACAAAAGCGCGGGCGATTTTTCAGCTTTGTCGTTGTCGTTTGCCTATGAACTGTACAAAGAATTGGACATGCCAATCGGTATTCTCCTCAGCGCTCACAGCAATACAAGAATTGAAGCTTTCACCCAGCGCCAAGCCATCGAAAACCATCTTGGGCTAAAACCGGACGCTGAACTCATTCACATCGCTGACCCTTTGACGGAGCAAGGACGTAACTCATTCCAACAATACGAAAGAGATGTTCGGGCATGGCAAAAAGTGGCGGGCGATGCCGCTGTTGCAGGCGGCAAAATTCCCGCGCGGCCAGCGCTGCCAGGAATCGCAGGGATGTGGAGAGGGCCTTCTCAATTCTTCAATGGCAAGATCAATCCGGTCGTTCCGTATGCGATCCGAGGTGCGATCTGGTGCCAGGGGACAAGCAACTCGGGCGATGGCAGAATCTACGCGGCACGAATGGAAGCCCTCGTAAACGGATGGAGAGACGCCTGGGAGATGCCCGAGATGCCCTTTTACTTCACCCAAATGCAGTGTTACGGTTCACCAGCTCCTGGCACGGTTGGATTTGCAGACATCCGCCAATCGCAACACATGTTTTTTATGAATAACCGCGAGAACGTTGGGATGGTCGTTCAGTCGGACCTCAACTCGGCGCGACCCCAGGGCATTCATTACTACAACAAACTTCACCCAGGGATGAGGATGGCGCGGTGGGCGTTGGCCAAACAGTACGGGAAAAATATCGCGTACACAGGCCCAATTTATTCCGGTTACGAAGTCAAAGGCAATCAAGTCATCGTATCGTTCGAGAAGGAAAGTCTTTTCGGCGGCCTGATGGTCGGCAGCAAAGGGATGGCCAAAGATTACCAGGTAGCAGACAAATATATTGAGCCAGCCAAGCCCACACCAAACGAAAAACTGAATCACTTCAGATTATGCGGCAAAGACAAGAACTGGCACGCGGCCCAAGCGGTCATTGTTGACGACACCATCGTCGTCACCGCAAAAAATGTTCCTGAGCCCATCGGGGTTCAATACGCTTACAATGCGGTTCCTGAGCATTCGAACCTTTATAATGCTGCCGGCTTGCCAGCGACTCCTTTTGCCATGATTAACGGCAAGTTGATCTTCGAAGAAGATGATTTGGAAAAAGCGGTGGCCATAAAAGCAAAATACGCACAGTACACCGATCCGGACTATCCGATCCTACAAGTCGTCGAGTATTTTCGTGACGGCGCAATCATCCAGCGCGACAAGCCAATTCCGATCTGGGGGCATGCCAACAAGGGAGTCGAACTAAAAGTCACTCTGGGTGAAGTTACCAAAACTGCCGTGGCGAATGGCCGTCAACAATGGTCGGTCGAATTCCCGGCGCTGGAGGCCTCGACAAAACCAATTGCTTTGTCCGTCGAATCGAGCCATGGCCACAGTCGAGCGGTCAACAATATTCTGGTCGGGGATGTCTGGTATTTGACCGGGTCGACGATGCTTAACGGAGAGATGGCTTACAACCGGCGCGATAAAGAAGCGGAGATACCAGGGGCGCTGCCGCTTGTTCGTGAGTTTCGAAGAAAAACAAGTGCCAGTACATTTCCGACGCCACGAAAACGAAAGTTCGAGACAGGTGGTGGAAAGTACCGTTCATCATGGATGACCGCTGATTTCTCGGTGGCAGACCGAGGCGTTACGATGTTCGCTTATCATTTCGCCAAAACGCTAGATCGAGGAGGAATTCCGCAAGGCTTTATTACGATGTCATCCGGCCAGGGGGGACGGGCAAGACAAATGGCTTCGCCACTTTCCTGGACTTCATTTGACGGGGTCAAAGATATTGAACATCCAGAATTTCAAGCTCGCCTGGATGAATTGTTCATGCAATTTCCTAACACAGAAGTTGCTCAAAAGGCTGTGGACAAACATCTCAATGACGTAAAATCATTTGTTAAGACAATCTTCGACGCAGACAAACAAAGCGAGGACCTGGCGAAAGCGGCACCCCTTGGTGGTCCGGTATATCCAGAAGCAGGCAAAAGCAGCGAAGTCAAAGCTGATACGATTCCGACTTATGCGTACAATTGGTGCGTGAGTCCAATGACTCCGATGGCGGTTGCAGGTGTCATCTGGGTTCCCTCAGAAAACAACATTGGATACATGCCCGCCAACTACGCTGCCGAGATGGAGATCTACGCCAAGAGCCTGGCAAACACCTACGGACTGGAAAAAGTTCAATTCATTTACGCCCAGCCAACCGGTTCGCTGGTCGAAGGGATCAAGACTCCCGGGATTGGCGGGGCCAAAATGATAGAGTTCGACCAATGGCCTAAGAGTTTGAAAGATCTGGCTACTAGAATGGCTCAAATGGCTAAGTGATAATCTAATCGTCCGGTGCTGGCGAAGCCAATTCCAGGATACGCATTCACGCCAAAAAGCAACAAACGAAAAGGACACGAAGCGATGAGATCGAATTCGATGACGGTAATTTGCGGGGCACTGATCGCTCTGACGATTGGGACTTCAAGCGCTTGGGCAGCTAGGCAAAAGGCGGTGCCGCAAACGCCGCTTACTGAGGCTGGTCAGAAACTTGAGACGCGGTATGCCGATCAGCTCAAGAAACTTCGTACCGAACTCAACGCCAAGCTGCCGCAGAACGATCCTGCAGAGGAAGATGCGCTAAGTAAGTTCCTTGCCAGCGACGCGCTGGACGCCAAGTTTGCAAAATACGTCGTCCTGCTCGAAGCCACGCCTCAAGGACTGGCAGAGTTCGCCCAGCAAGGAAAAGACCAGGCGGCACTAATCGAAAAGATGCTGGCGGACGCCGACCTTATGAAGCAGATGCTGGTCGCCGACGGTGCCAATGCCAAACGACAGGGACGCAGTTACGGCCCGGCACAGTACGGCCAGGCAATGAAGATCTATACCGACATCCAGAAGGCGAGCAAGAAAGCCGCCACCGGTGTCCTGCAGCGGCTAACGCTTGCCATTAGTCTTGAACACGCGGTCCCGATTGGGCAGGCGAACCCCACGGCCCAGACTGATGCCCCTGACACAATTGATCCCGTAAAGCGCTACCTTCACTACGAGAAGGCACACCTGGACGGCGAACTGGATTCGGCGTTCGAGCTCCTGAGCACCTGGGAGCTTCGCATGGTCGTCAACGGGGACGAGCCGGACGAGACACTCGCCTGGGGGCGCGAGATGCTCCGGAACTACCGGCCCGACCACATCTACAACTCGAACTACGGCTGGCGCTACGTCAGTATCGTCAGCTCCGACGTCAAGTACGGGTCTGGGGACGTCAAGTACGACAGGCCTGAGTTGCAGAAGTATCAGAACATCCTCATGAACGGCGGGGTGTGCGGCCGGCGCGCGTTCATCGGGCGCTTCAGTCTGCGCGCCTTTGGGATTCCGACCACTGCTCGTCCCAGTCGCGGTCATGCCGCGCTGGCTCACTGGACACCCAACGGCTGGGTCGTCAATCTGGGTGGAGGCTGGGGCGCTGGCTGGACCAGCACACGCTACAAGAATGATCTTGATTTCCTCGCAACGACGCAGGCTCGCAACAACAGGAAGGCATTCCTGAAGGTCAAGCGGGCCCAGTGGGCCGGCGACGTCCTGGGAGAAAAGCGGACCTACGGGGAGCATGAAGATGGAACCCCCGCATTCTGGAACGGCGTGGCGCTCCGAACGCAGCGCGCTATCATCGAGGAGGCAAAGGCCGTGACGCTCGACGCACTCGGCGAGGATCTCGGCGAAGCCAACGAGCCCACGGTAGCAGAGAAAATCATGGCCTCTCCAGTCACGCCCGAGGACAAGAAAATAAATTACGGCGAGCATGGCGTCATCTCGATACCGGCCGCCGCATACAGCAAGCCTTCCGGCAACACGCGGGATGTCTTTGCCATGAAGAGCTTCGGCGGTGGTCTGCAGATCTTCCTCCCGCGATTCTTCCCTCAGGGCACGACGATTATGCGCGGCGGCACTTGGAAGGGCGACGCCGACGCATCCACATCCGGGAATCGTATGCTCAGCGGTGGCTATGGCAAATACGAGAACTGGGGTCTCCGGGCAGCAGTGTCGCATACCGGCAGCTCTGCCCCGCCTGAACTGACGCTCGACTTGGGTGACGGCGTGACCATGGAACTGGTCTACATCAAGCCCGGAACGTTCGTGATGGGAGGCGAACGCAAGACCGATGGCAGGTTCGAGTGCGTCGAGGTGCCGAAACACGAGGTCCAACTCACCAAGGGTTTCTATTTGGGCAAGTACGAGGTGACGCAGGCGCAGTACCAGGCCATCGTGGGCTCGAACCCAAGTCGGTCGACCAAGGCCCCGAATTGCCCGGTAGACAATGTCGGCGCACCGGACGCGTTGACATTCTGTGGGAAGCTCGCCGAAAAGACCGGGCGTGACGTGCGGCTCCCCACCGAGGCCGAATGGGAGTATGCCAGTCGCGCAGGCCGTGACAGTAAGTGGTTCTTCGGCAACGATCCCTCGCAGATCGGGGAGTATTCCTGGTTCAAGGGCAACGCGGGTGCCAAGTCGCATCCAGTAGGTCAGAAGAAGCCCAATCCGTGGGGTCTCTACGACATCTACGGCAACGTCTGCGAGCGAATATCGGACACGTATGCCCGAAACTACTACTCACAAAGTCCTAAGGTGGACCCGACCGGACCCAGCCAGGGCACAAAATCGCGATTTGAGTACAAGGTCACCGCCCCACGATCGGGCAAGTACTCATTGACCGCGCGGGTAGTCACGGCGAATTACGATCAGCGATTGAACGTCGCTGCGAATGACGCCGATTCCGAGATCGCCATGGAGATGCCCTTCACCGTAGGGAACTGGCAGGACTCCAAGCCGGTCACGCTCACCCTCGAGGAGGGCGAGAACACCCTGCGGTTCTGGCGCAACCAACCGCCGCAATACGGGTTGGCCATCAAGGACTTCACGCTTACGCCAGTGAAGTAAATGCTGCGCAGCAGAATGGCAGTGCTGTGGGCTGAAGTCCAGTCCGCTTTTTTGCTGCAAAGAAGCACCCCCAGCCGACTCTCAACGCTACTTTTTTGGTTTCGATACAAGCTAGGGTTTGCAGAATCGCTCGTGGAGAATTTAAGTTTTCTAGACTGGAATTACGCTACAATTGAGGCATGTTTACGCCAAACACTATTCGCGACACCACACCCGAAGCAGAAACGCTTTTGATTCAGTTGCTTCGATCCAGGCCGGCGTCCATGCGGCTTTGTGATGCTGTTTCTGCAAGCAATCGCGTAGCTGAGCAGTGCAAAAACGCGATCCGACGAAGGCACCCCCGAATCTCCGAAGATGAAATCAAACTGCGTTTTATTGAACTCAACTACGGTCCGGAAATCGCGGCTAGCGTTCGATCTTACATAAGCAGTAAATGATGAGCGACAACCCCGGCCTGATTGAAGCGTTAGAACCCGTTGCCGGAATTCTCCAAGCAATGGATGTCGGGTTCTACATTGGAGGTTCCGTTGCCAGTTCATTTCACGGAGCCTCTCGCTCTACGATGGATGTCGATTTGGTAGCTGATCTAAAAGTAAAAAATGTGGATCAATTTGTCAGCCGACTCCAAGGCGAATACTATATCAGCAAAGCAGCAATCAATGATGCGATTGCAAGACTGTCCTGCTTTAACCTCATCCATTTACCGTCTTCATTCAAAGTAGACATTTTTATTTTGAAAAATCGACCTTTCGATATTAACTCAATGAAACGGGCAAAATTCGGAAAAATTGATTCGGAAAACGACTTTGAATTCCCCATTGCTTCGCCCGAAGACACGATCCTAAGCAAACTGGAATGGTACCGTTTGGGAAATGAAGTATCGGAGCGGCAATGGGAAGACGTTGCTCGCGTGATGAAAATACTAGGCGATCAAGCCGATAGTGAATACCTTGTCCGCAATGCTGCCGAATTGAAAGTATCAGACTTGCTGCAAAGACTCTTGGACTCAATCATTTAGAAAAGTTGCGTTTCCACGGCCAAAAGCACCCCCAGCAGGATTCGAACCTGCGACCCTCGGCTTAGGAAGCCGATGCTCTATCCAGCTGAGCTATGGAGGCATTTGTGTACTCGAGACTAAAAATTATACCAAACTCCCTTGATCCGCAATCGGCTCTAAATTTCTTGTCGTCGCCTTCCTGACTGGAATCCCAAGAATCAGATTTCCATTCCTCCCCGTTCCTTCTCGTTCTCCGCAATGTCCAAACGCTCTTCGGGTTCGCTATCGGATCTATAACCGATACGATTCAACGATTTAACACGATCTCAGCCCTGTATTTGCCTCACTGTGGGGAAGGCCCCGAGTTACTTATTGTATTTCTGAGTTGACTAACGAGACTAGCATACAGGTCCCACTGTTTTCCAGTGAAAACAGGAGAAGTCGTCAACGCGTAAAGTTGGCGACTTTTTATATGCGCTGATCGAGGCCGCAAATCCTCTCAACCGAGCCTGTCTGGCAATGCCTCAATGTCTGCCCAACGTAAAAGCTGCAGACAGCTACCTGGATTTCCCCGGTGGGGCGATTGGGATTTGACCTAGGTCCGCCATTCGGTAAGGACGGTTCCTGCGATACAACTCCAAGCGATTTCTCAGCCCGATCAATTGCTCTTTCGAATATTTTTCCATCGTCTGATCCGTGTCGATCAT
>JBLINZ010000228.1:0-9716 GCA_047639375.1 Mariniblastus sp.
ATCCCCTGGTGCGCCGCGCCGAAGGCTTCCATTTCAAGTTGCTGAATGCTTCGGTCTTCCAGTTTCGAAGTTTCCAAAATCGATTTGTATCTGTCTGGAAATGCGTTGAGGAGGACCAACTTTCCAGCATCATGCAAAAGCCCTGCTGCAAACACCGTATGGCTGTCATCCATCGACATCCCAGCCTGCTTGGCTAACATTTTGCCGATCACTGCCACACTAAATCCATGGTCCAGCAGGCCTTGTGCCGGCATGATCCGATCGCTGCTTTCACTCCCGGAATAGACCGCCTGCGACATGGCGATTGAGCGAATCATATCCAAGCCAATCATTGAAATTGACCGATCAATATCGGAGACTGGGCTTCTGGGGGAAAAAATCGCTGAGTTGGCGAGCTGCAACAGACGTGCGCTTAGCATCGGGTCCCTTGAAACAATCTCTGAAACTGACTTGGACGTGCTGCTCTCAGATTCGATTTCCCGATTGATCTCATAGACAATTTCAGGAAAAGTCGGAATGCAGCTTGCACGCCCAATGGCGTCAAGGACGTCTGCCGACTTGATCGTTTCCTGAAAAATTTTTGCGCGATGGATGACTTCAAATAGTTTCTCCTGGTCGCACGGTTTTGAAAGGTATTGGTGCATCGGCTTAACAGCCCGCAGTACCGTGTCCCTGTCAGCCTGGCCGGAAAGTACAATTCTTAGTATGCTAGGATACCGCCGACCGATTTCCCCCAGCAATTCCGCACCGTCCATGCCCGGCATCCTCATATCAGAAACGACGACATCAAACTCGCCTTGTTCCAGAATCCCCAACGCCTCGTCGCCAGACAAGGCAGTTTCTACTTCCCAGTCGTCCTCTTCACAATTAATAACTCGAGATACACCCTTCAAGACCTGCTCTTCATCGTCGACTAGTAAGATTCGCATTAACTAATCCTCGTGATAGATTCGGTTGCATTGAGATCTCGTTCGGCAATGACTTCAACGGCATCTTTAGGAAGTTCAATGTTAAACGTCGTTCCAACCCCTTCTTCAACGTTGAACGAAATTTTCCCGCCATGCTTTTGAACGAGCACACGGTAGGCAATCGCAAGGCCTTGCCCTGTCCCTTTCCCGACACCTTTAGTTGTAAAAAAAGGTTCAAAGACTTTCCCCCTAGCATGCCCCGGTATCCCGCCACCGTTATCTTGGATCGTTGCCAGGACGCGGTTGCCAGCCGACCTTGTGCTAATCCGAATCAGGCCTTTTAACATTTCTTTTGACGTGATCCGATCACCGATGGCGTGAGCTGCGTTCACGATGATATTCAAGAATGCCTGATTTAATTCACTGGGCAAGCCGTCAATCTTGATAAGGTCAGCTTCAAAATCAGTTTCCACATCAGCAACATACTTCCATTCGTTTTTGGCAACCGTAATCGTGGATGCGAGGATGTGGTTGACACACACCTGACTTTTTTCGTCGGTGCCTGGATGTGAAAACTCTTTCATGGCAGCCACAATTTTTGAAACGGCAACGACACCCTCAATAGAATCGCTCAAAGCCTCCGGGATCTCTTTGAGAGACGATTTAACCTTCGACGGTTTGATTGTCTCCGGAATGGTTTTTCGGAGCTCGATGAGCTGCTCGTCAGATACCTCTGGGTCTACCAACAAGTGCAGGCACTCCAGAATGGGAGCGAGTTTTTCCAACGACTTGGAGACGAACCGAACGTTATCTCCAATGTATTGCATGGGTGTATTGATTTCATGTGCGACCCCAGCCGCAAGTTGCCCCACCGATTCCATTCGCAAAGCCTGATCCAGCTGTGATTGCATTGACTTTTGCAGGGTTACGTCTGTCCCCAAGATCAAGCGGGCATTGGGCGTTGCCTCATGCAGAATGGGACAGGCGGTGGTTTCAAGCGTTTTTGCTGCTCCCGAACTGTCCACAAACTTTACCTCAAACGGTTTCGTCTGTTTAACAAAAGAGTTGCTCAATGCCGTTTCAATGATCGACCAATCTGTCCAAGCGATAGGGAGCTCCTGGAGCTTCTTGCCAATTGCATCCAAAGGCTGGATTCCGAACAGGCCTGCAGCAACATGATTCCATCGCGATACGATCCATTGTTCGTCTACATTGACCAGCACGTTGGATAGGGAATCGATGAGGACGTCTGAATCCTTATGGGCATCTACCAGCTCGGTCTCTCGCGCCTGCACAACGTTTCTGAGCTCACTGATCAGCAATTTTGATTGCTCCAACAGACGCCGTTTTTCGCTTAGCGAATTCGCGAATTGGATGACTTCAATCTCATCGAATGGTTTTTTCAAGACTAAGATTTTGTCGGTCCGCCCCAGCCTATCGAAAACCTCGGCCCAACTGCGATCCGAATAGGCGGTGCATATGACGACCTGCAGGTCTGGGTCGATTTTCCACAAGTTTTCAATGGTTTCGACTCCATCCCATCCCGGTGGCATTCGCATGTCAACAAAGGCCGCCCCATAACACAGACCCCTTTGCTGGGACGATTTGAGCAATTCCAATCCCTCTTTCCCTTGCGAAGCAAATTCCAGTAAGAATTCGGATAATCCTGAGTCCACTTTTGACGCCTCGCCAAATATCTCAGCGTCCAGGTCACTCAGATCGTTTCCAAGATCACCTAGTGCGAACGTCTTTTTAAAGTCACCGTGAATTGCCTCATTGTCGTCAATGATCAATAGTCGGCGGTAGGGAGATGTATCGTTAGGCATATATTCTCCGTCATCAGTTTCACTAAATGAGATCAAGGTCACTGCCACTGGCCAACTCGCTTATAACAATTCCGTGAGAATCGCCAGCTCCACTTACATTGTGAATTTCAGGCACAGGAGATTCGAAATTTGCTGGGAGCCGCAGCCTGAATATTGCTCCCTGCCCCACTCCCGCGCTGCTGGCAGTAAGCGTCCCGCCAAGTTCCGTAGCGGCATTGGCACTACTGTGCAAACCAAATCCATGCCCCGTTTTCTTGGTCGTAAATCCGCTCTGAAAAATCTTACTGATCTTGTCCCCAGGAATGCCAATACCGTTATCAATCACTTCAAACTCGACATCCCCTCTACGTGAACTCACACAAATTTCGATTCTGGGATGGGGCGTCTGGTGATCGACGAGCACGTCTTTCGCGTTCTTGATGAGATTGACTAGGATTTGCAAGATTCTATGCCTGTCAGATATCAGTTTTGGGATGAATCCCTCGATGTTCAAAGTGATCTCGATGTCATAATCGTGGAGTATTCCTTTGTTAGCCTTCAACGCATCAGCAATCAACTCTCGTGGTGAAACTTCCTGCCTGAGACCGGTAGATTTGGCCATGTATTGTTGAACTGAAATAATCTGCTTGATATGTTCAACGTTGCGATCGAGATCTTGAAATTCGCTATTTATGCCATCGCGTTCGGATTTAAGGGCGTCGCTTACTTTCGCAATGTAGGCAGGTATCTTTTGACCTCGATGATCATCTCGTACAAAATCCGAAAAATTGCTTTCATGCTCCATGATCAAACCAGAAATCTTTGCCAGATTACTAAGGGCGCTCTTTTTAAACTGATTTCGTATTAACGTCGCAGAAACATTGATGCTGTTAAGAACGTTTCCAACGTCATGCAAAACCCCCGTCGAGACTTCTGCCATCCCTGCCAATCGTGACGCAACGACTAATTGTTCGTTCAGCTTTTTCCGTTCGATCTCTTTGTTGACGCGCTCGGTGATATCACTTTCGATAGCGATAAATCGTACTACTTTTCCATCGAAGTCGCAGATGGGCCGGGCACCGATCGCGACCCAATACGTCTCACCATTTTTCCTATAGTTGACGATCTCCACGTCATAACCCTGCTGGGCACGAACGGCAGACCGCATGAATTCTGCAGTTTCCCGGCTCGATTTTGGACCCTGCAGAAACTCTGATGTTCTCTTGCCGATCACTTGACTGGCTTCATAGCCGGTCACTCGTGTGAATCCGTCATTGACCCATTCAATTCGGCCTATCTCGTCAGTAATCACCACCGCGTTGTCCGTGTACTTAGCAACCAACGCCAACTTCTCCGCTTCCGCGGTTTTCTGCAATAGTTTTTCTGTCGAACTCTGGAGCTCTTCGGTTCGGTCATTAACTTTGCGATCAACCGATCTTTTTGCAGCAGCTATTTCAGTTTGCTTTGCGCATAATTCACGAATTTCATTACGTAACACGTAACAGCATGGAGCTAGAAATGAGACTTCGAACAGTACCCAAGCGGCGTGTTCCATCCAACGGAACGGACTTGCGTTGATCACACCAAACGCCGACAAAGGAAAAAAGACCCCTCGTGAAAAGTGGTCAATGGCAACAACAGCAGTTGCAGTCAGCAAGATTTTCCAGTCGCGGTAAATGCTGAGAATTGCCAACGACGAAAACACATGAAAATGAGTTTCGATTCTTCCGCCAGAAAGATGGATCAACAACGCCGACCAAAGTATCTGACAGATGGCAATCACATGTCGTGAATGAGCGGCGTTTGGGAATCTCTTCGTCCACATGATTGCGAAACCCGAAATGGCTCCTCCGAGCAAAATCGCCGCCCAAACATGCACGTGAATTTCGTAGGCTTGGCCGATCCAGGTGAACGGCGAAAAGAACATCGCAAATCCAATCCCGACCACCCACTGCGCAAACATAAGCCACATCATGAATTTGTTGACGCGGTGGCATTCCTGCTGATAACGGCGTTCGAATAATAAGTTTGCGTCTAATCCGAGTGGCCCGACGGCTGGTTGTTGTTTGTGGTTCATCATGGTTGCCTTGTAGAAAGTACCCATTTGCAGCCATCAACCGACCATCGATCGATCTGCGTGGAACCAGAATTGACGATGCCCAATAAGCTGTTCGTCGCAAGGCAGTTTTCTTCGTGACGCCTGGTTGGTGTGCCCCCACCGCTGAACCGAAGCGACACGAGAACGACATCAACGGGAACTTGCCCTGACATCTTCATACCAAATAAATGGCTGCATCTGCGAATGACATCGACAGCAATTCCTGAACTGAGTCGTGTCAAGGCTGAAGTCACGGTCGACGAGGTCCGCAAATCAGGTTGGCCGCCGGGACAATGCGGGAAACAAAACGAAATCAAAGTCGTCGCTACCGATTCAGAACTCCCAGTAAACTTCTGAGGCTGGAATTCCGCTAATCCACCAACTGATTTCAGATCGATAACGACGTTGCCCTGCGTGCCGGGGCGGTAGAAATGGTTGGAAAGAATCCAACTACCCAGGAAAAACGCCGATGGACGCATTCCTAACAACACGACATGCACAAGACGATTCAGCACGACTTCCCCTCTCGACTTGAGGCCCTTCAAAACCCCCCTAAATTACCGGCATCAATGCCAGCAGGGTTTGGTGAAGCGCGGGAAGATTCGTCCGCTTATAAACGCAATGTGGACGACATGAGCTTGGCTAAAACAGCGATCAACCAACGCAACGGCACAAACTATCTATCGAATTTCCAGGCCGATGCCATCAGGCGGGCGTCCGCCAATCTTCACATGAAATCCACTTAAGTCATTGCCATCGTTATTAGGCGTTGCCAGTCGTTAAAACCTCAGATACCGAATTGGCCATCCGGCCCAGGGTTTTGGCTCGCAGAGTATTGGGCCAGCAATTCGGACAGCGTCTCTACGTTTAACTTCAAAAAGATAGTTTGCCGCCGGCGTTCAACCGTGCGCAAACCGAGATCCAAAGCAAATGCAATACTCTTGTTCCCTTTGCCTCGCATGAGAAAATTGAACACATCGCGTTCACCAGAAGAAAGCCGAGTCAGGTTGCCTTCGAGTTCTCGCCGCGATGCGTTCTGTCGCTCGACGACCCTTCGTTCCGTGACGTCAGTCGCGAAGCAATGGACCCCTTTCGCTTGGCCATCGACACCAACATCCGGAACAAGAATTATTTGAACGAGTCGAATCCCTTTGCTTGGATGACCGAGTTCCAATTCAAAATCAACAGTCCGACCCTGAAACGCGTCTCTCAAATGATTTGACAATTCGAAATTGGATTGCTGTGAAAAGACCTCGGAAATGGTTTGCTTGGCTAAGTCGTCTTCGGAACCTAAAAACCATTCTTGAAACGCTTTGTTACTGAATTTGAGCCGCTGGTCTTGGTCGACGTAGACAATAAAAATCGGCGCAGAGTCCATGATGGAATCTAAATAGTTATCTTTTTCCAACAACGCATTTTCTGCTTGGCGACGACACGTAATGTCCGTCATCACCATACGCATCTGGTCAATTCCACTCAGGTCCGTCGCGTCGAAATTACTGTCTAGGCGCAAGTACAACACGGGGCCATTCTGACTCAACAACTTGACTTCGCAAGTTTGGTTTTGCTGCGTCGACCAAACGAGTTCGAAGTAGTCGTTGAAAATGGTTCTCGACTCGACCGTCCAGAAAATCGCGATTCGCAAGCCAACCACCGCCGAACAATTGCGCCCTAACATCGTCGCAGCGGACAGGTTGCTCTCCATGATTGAGCCCGACGCATCGATCGTCACATAACCAACCGGGGCATAGTTATAGAGATCAGAAATACGGGCATTCGAGGCTTGCAACTCCAATTGCGTGTGTCGGAGTTCCTCGTTTTGGATCTTCAGCTCTTCTTGATGGACCTCCAGTTCAAATACCACTTGCTCCACACCTTCCGTCGACATGCCTGACACATCGATTGGCTTTTTTTCCAAGCAACTCTCTGCTGCTCCACGAAGCTCTTCAGGCCAACGATCATCTAATCTACCGAAAAATGTCATCAAACAGTCTCCTCAAAACCTAACAAAATTAGATCGTCTGCCGACTTTTCTCCGTCCATCCGTCGCCCATAAAGCATCAATGACTTTGCACCGCGGCTTGGGAAATCATAACTGACTTTGAATTCCTCAAACGCCGAGTTCTGAGGCAAAATCGTCTCCATCAGTTTTCGCAAGGCTGGCAAGTCCCATTGCCCATTCCCAATCTCGTAAATCGACTGGCCAATGGCTTCCTCGAATGAGACTCGAAAGAGCTTACAGAAAGATTCGTTGGCAAATTTCAATTCGAAAACGCCATTGAGAATCAGCATCGGTCCGCGAACTGTGGCAACGATTAGCTCGGCAAAGTCGCGAGCCACTTCCGTGCCTTTTTGGATCTGCTTTAATTTGTCAATGTCTAGAAACGTCAAGACCAGCCCATCGATTTTGTCATTGAAAGTCTGGTACGGAACGATCCGCATTCGCAGCCAACAACCATCCTTAGTTTGAATATTTGCTTCCAGAGGAACGAGTGTTTTGAGCACTGCGACGCAATTCTCGACTAGTTCATTTGAACCCAAAGTCGAATTCAAATCATCCAGAGGTCGACCAAGGTCGGTGGGTATCAAGCTAACGTACTTGTCAGCTTCTTTGGTGTATCGCTTAATACGCAATTCATTGTCCAGGAAAATCGTCGCAATTTCCGTCGCATTGAGCAGATTGTTCATGTCATCGTTGGCACTCGACAAGTCGCGAATTTTGCTTTGAAACTCGTCATTCACCGTTAGCAGCTCTTCATTGAGCGATTGCAGCTCTTCTTTCGACGTTTTCAGCTCTTCATTGGTACTCTGCAATTCTTCATTCGTCGATTGAAACTCTTCGTGACTCGATTTCTTCTCCTCGTTTGATACGTCCATCTCTTCCACTCTTCGACGCAACGCTTCACGTACATCTTGAAGCTCGCGTTCAACCTCTTTTAGACGGCGACCGGAGGCCTTAGCTGCTGGTTCATTTTTTTCGTTCGTGGAATTCAACTCTTTTGCCTCAGTGACGGAAACTGTCTCTGAGGCGGCAACTACTTTAAAAGAAATCCGAATCATTCCGGCGAGCGACGAAGGCACGGCAATTTGTTGGGCGGTCAAGTCAATCAGCAGACTGCCCTCATCAGATTTGACGACAACATTTCGGTGAATGACCGGCAACATTTCGCATTGGGCAGCTTTCAAGACAGCCAAAAGATCCAGTTCTATACTCGGGCGGGCCATGGCGACGATGTTTTTTGCCAGACTCCCTTGGGCCAACTCCAAAAATGGCCCCGTGTGTCCATGAACATGCATGATGTCGCCGTTGCTGTTCACGATAACTGTTGGTGGCACAAAACAAGACACTAAGTATTCTGAAATGGAATTTTTGGTGACAAGCATGCTATCAGCCTCTTCCAATAATTTTTTTCGCAGTTCTCGCGGTTCTCGCCGTTCTCGACGTTCTTGCTGCGACACCAAGACCGGTTTCGCCGCGCCGCGGGTGAGGCTCATTGATTCCAATCGCCGGTAGACTTTGGCCTTGGAATCGACAACTTGAAACCTGTCCGTGCACTCGCCGATTGATTCGGAAGTTCCAAAAAACAATGTTCCGCCTCGATTCAAGGCATAGTGAAACAGACCCAGCACCCTTTGCTGCAGATCACATTGAAAATAAATGAACAGATTTCGACATGAAATCAAATCCAGTTTCGTAAATGGCGGGTCATGAATCACATTATGCGATGCAAAGACAAGCCAATCTCTTAGATCCTTGCAAATCCGTAATGAGCTGTCTTGTTTCGTAAAAAACCGACTGATGCGCTCTTCCGAAATGTCATTGACGATGCTCTTCCGGTACAACCCAGTGCGAGCCTGTTCAATCGCTTCCCGATCCAGATCCGTTGCGAAAATCTGAACTTTAAAGTTAACATTTAATTTCTCCATGCACTCGTGGAGCAAGATGGCGATCGAGTACGCCTCTTCGCCTGTCGAGCAACCTGGAACCCAAACGCGAACCGGTGACTCCGACGTTTTTGCCTTGAGCATCGGCAAAATAGTTTTTTCCGCCAGTGTCTCAAAAGCATCCCGATCACGAAAAAAGGCAGTGACGTTAATCAACAAATCCTTGAACAACAATTCCGCTTCCGGCGTATGCTCGGCCAAATACTTTAGATAGTCTTTTGGCTTTGCAATTTGAAGTATACCCATGCGGCGCTCAATGCGGCGGCAAATCGTAGTCGGTTTGTAGCCGGAAAAATCGTGCCCTAAACAACGTCGAATAACCAGCAAAATTCCCGAAAGAGATTCGGTGATTTCCGCCGTTGGCTGGTCATCGTCTTTCGCTAGCCTAAAACCGGGCCGCGTGCAGGCCGCCAGAGCCAATGGCATTTCAGAAGGTGACAAAACATAGTCCACCCGGCCAGTAGCAATAGCGTTTTTCGGCATCCCGTCAAATGCTGCCGACTCAGCAGATTGAGCCATCACCATTCCGGATTTGCTTTTGACCGCTACCAACCCCGATGTGCCATCGCTTCCGGTCCCGGAAAGTACGATCGCTACAGCCTGTTCCTTACGCTCGTGAGCCAATGAACAAAAAAAGTGATCTATCGAACATGAGGCAGGCCTATTCGTTTTGATTGGCGTTAGGTGCAATTTGCCGCGCATCAAATCAATGTATTTTCCAGGTGGCAAAATGTAAACGTTATTCATCTGCACCGTCATGCCGTCACGGACCGCCGTCACATTCATTTCAGTTGATTTGCCAATCAATTCCGGCAAAAGACTCTCATGATCGGCAGATTGGTGCATAACCACTATGAATGCCATACCACTGTCGATCGGCATGAAACGAAAGAATTCGTCAATCGCTTTCAACCCCCCAGCCGATGCACCCAATCCCACAATTGGGAAAGGAAATCCAGG
>JBLINZ010000229.1:0-9677 GCA_047639375.1 Mariniblastus sp.
TAAGCGGGCCTAATTTTTTTGGATCATTGAATCAAGCATCGAGCCAGGAGACACCCAGTGGAACGCGTCCCCATGACCCAGGCAGCCTACAACAAGCGTAAGGCTGAAATTGAAGAAATGGAAAACGTGCAAATGCCAGCGATCGCTGAAAAGATCGCGGAGGCACGCGCCGAAGGTGATCTTAAAGAGAACGCTGAATATCACGCCCAACGTGAGAATCAGTCGCATCTGCATCGTAAGATGTCTGAGCTCAAGTGGAAATTGTCCCGAGCACAAATCGTTGACCCTAACCAAATTCCGAAAGACGAAGTGGCGTTTGGTGCGACGGTTAAAGTACTCGACGTCGACATTGATGACGAAGAAGAGATCACGCTGGTGGGCGACGGAGACGAAGACTACGACGCTGGAAGGTACTTGATCACGAGCCCAATTGGTCGTGGTTTGCTGGGAAAAAAAGTTGGCGAAACTGCCGAAATCGATGTTCCCAAAGGCAAATTGACGTTCAAAGTTCTCGACATCTCCTATCCCGAATAGCTAACCGCGCGGATGGACCTGCATGACAATTCGCGAGTCGTAGCGTACCTTGCTTGCATCCCTGTCGGGATGAGTGTTTGTGTGAGGATCGTATTCCGCGGGTATCGCTGCGCTCGACCCGGGGGTAATGCCCAATGGCACTTACTTTAGGTTTTTTGAGCCACGGTAGTGGCGGCAGCGATTAGCCCACGGCATGAGCCGTGGGAAAAAATTTCATGTAAAACCGTAGCCCCGGAAGGGGGCGGCAGCGAATTTTGTCGCGTTTCCCGTTGCAAATCGCTGTCGCCCCCTACCGGGGCGATGGGTTGTAATTGATTCCTATTCCCATGGCTTACGCCATGGGCTAATCGCTGTCGCCCCATCCGGGGCTAAAGCTAGTGCCATTGGGGTAATGCCTCCGGCATATAATGGCTTGAATGCCGCCGGCATATAAAACACTGCGACTTCAAAACTTACGCATTGGGGCTATCAGGCTGCCGACTACGGGCATCAAAGCACTGTCCAGCGTGACAGCATCATTTGACCAGCAAACTTGATCTTGCCTATCTTCTCGATCCGGCAGAATTCACCATTCTGTTGTCCGCAGGTTCCTGCTAGCGGCAAACAACGATTCCAGTCGTAGGCCGCTGCGCGACGATATTAATATTTAACGGTCGTGCGTATTGCGCGGGCCGTTCGTGAGCCTTCGCGCTATTCATCCAACCGTATCCGTTCTCCCTAGAATCTTACTTCCTGCCTTGTACGGTTAAGTTCTCACCCGATGATGCTCAGGTATTCGTCAGGGAAAGAGTCATGTCAATCCAATTGAAAATCAAATTCCCGTTGTTGATCCTGTTCATGCTTGGAACAGTCACTGATAACCAAAATGCGTTGGGTCAAACTGAGCTTGGTCAGTCACTGGTCGCGCCAAGCGTGCGCGATGAGTACGCTGTGGCGGCAACGCATTACACGCGTGGTAATCTTAAATTGGCGAATGCAGCGTTTCAAGAATTGATCGAGCGGCACCCCGAAACCCAAGAAGCGGTCTCGGCTCGATTCTTCATCGCCGAAGTTTATATGCAAATGGGTGACTTTTCAAACGCCTATCGAGGGTATCAGGTGTTTCAGCAGCGATATCCGGGGAGCGAATATATCCCTCGGGCTGCGTTCCGAATGGGCGAAGCCGCCTATTGGCTTGGTCGGCACGAGGTGGCCCTACGTGTTTTGGAACAGTTTGTCCGCTCAAATTCTGATCACCGACTGAACGAGTTTGCCCTCCCGTATTTGGGCGAAATTCGACTCAATCGTGGTGAGCCACAGCTTGCCCAACGGGCGTTTGAAACTGGCCTCAAGCTGTTTCCTTCGAGTAGTATATCCAACCGTTCGCGGCTGGGACTGGCCAAGTCATTTCAGGCTCAGGGTAACGATGCCGAGGCAATGCGATTCTATGAGTTTTTGGCGACGCAACCCAATCGAAACTTGTACGGAGAAGCTAAGCTCCAAATGGGAATCATCAGTTTTTCTCAGGAGGACTTCATTGCGACCGAGTCGCATCTTCGAGAAGCTGTGTCGTATTGTGATAACGAGTTGTCACAGGTAAAAGCCACGTACTGGTTGGCCCGGACCTACAATGAGCTTGATGATCATGTTCGTGCCCTCGAGCTTTTAAAAACGGTAGTGGAATATAAATTACCAGAAAAACTGATGCTTGCCGTGTTGTTCGATGGCGCGATGGCTGCCGATAAAGTTGGACGCGAGACGCTGGCCTTGGAGTGGCTACAAGCGTTGCGTGAGAAGTTCCCAGACCACGAATTGGTTGACGACACGTTGGGAATGTCGATTGAGATTCTTGAACGGAGGGGAGAATCGGATCGAGCGATGGCGCTCCGGCACCGGTTCCGCAAATCACATCTCGACAGTCCACTCCGCGCGGGCATGCTGGAAGCGGAAGGCCGAGCCCACTACGCGGCGAAACGTTATCGCCAAGCGATCGAGATATTCGAGACATTACTCAAAGAAGATCATACTGGTCATAGCGTTGATCGTTTTGATCGAGGCAATTGGCGATACTTGATGAGTCTAGCCTATCTGGGGTTGGGGAATTTCGTGGCCGCTGAATCAGAATTACGTTTGATCACTATCGACGATCAAACCGACCAGTTAAAGCCCTTGGTTCAGCTTGCGAGGGCCACATCGCGATTTGGTGCTGAGCGATTCGAAGCCGCAATTCCAAATTATCGGAGCTATTTGACGATCGCGTCCCCGGGAGCCGAGGTCAAGCGAGCCCGGGCCGAGCTCGTGGTTTGCTTGGCAGAGACCGATCAATGGGATGACGCAGCGGTCGTGTTTGACGAACTTCAAGTCAATCATGCAGGCGATCCACTCATTATTGAGACGGCAAAATTTCTAGCGGAAACGGCCTACGATGCGAAACAAAACTCGCATGCGGAACGTTGGTTCACGCTGATGGCCAACCCTGACAATGAGCCAGAAACTATTGCCAGAGGCCTTTCGGGCTTGGCTTGGATCAAGATGGAAACTGACGACTTAAAGTCGGCGTATCACGTTTTTGAACGGCTGTTGACTGAATATCCGGAGAGCAAGTTCTCAAGTGAAGCCGCCATGGCTCGAGCAAAACATCTCGAGGCCCGGAGCGAGTTCGCTGAAGCCGCCCAGACCTATGGCTTGGTGATTCGGCAATTTGGCAGCTCTAAAATGGCCAACGTAGCCAAACTACGGCGAGCGTACTCGCTTCAAATGCTGGGAGGCGAAGTGAACTTGCTCGAATCTCAAACGCTGCTGAAGGAATACCTCAGTCTGCCGAGTGATAATCCCCTGACGGACGAAGCACTCTATCAACTGGGTTGGGTCCAGCACGATCTGGGTAAGCCGAATGAATGCATTGACCGATTTGCGGAGCTTGTCGATGCGGAGCCGGAAAGCAAATATTGGCCGGATGCAGCGTACCGGGTTATTCAACGCGAGGTAGTTGCAGGAAGAATGGAAGCCGCCAATCAATTGATGACGCGACTGATCTCGCGTGACGACCTGCCGGCTGAAGTGGTTTCGCGGGCCCTGTTCATGCAGGGCCAGATTGCGGCCCGAGTGGAACGTTGGAACGAAGTTGAGCAGGCCATGCGTTCACTGTTACAACGGACGATCGATCCCCAGTTGGGCGCGAAATCCGAGTATTGGTTGGCAGAATCGTTATATCGACAGAAGCGTTATGCTGACAGTCGGTTGGTTTTTGAAAATCTCGTTCCAGCCATCGGTCAGTTGGATGCCAAGCTTGAGCCTTGGGTGTTGCTGCGGACCGCGCAATGTCATGGCTACCTCAACGATTGGATCTCAGCGGCTGAAATTGCGATCGAAGCCAAGCGGCGGTTTCCTGAGTTTGAAACCAGATATGAGTTTGATTTCATTTTGGCTCGGGGACTTGAGGACGAAGGCAAACTAGCAGACGCCCGCTCGGCTTACGAACGAGTTATTCAATCGCCAGCTGGCGGCTCGACAGAGACGGCTGCGATCTCGCAATGGCGAATCGGAGAAACCTACTTCCATCAGAATCAGTACAAAAACGCCATTCAGGCGTACCACAAAGTTGATTCGCTGTTTAGTTTCGTTCATTGGCGAAGTGCCGCCTTGATCCAGGCCGGGAAATGCCAAGAGCATCTGAAAAACAATCTTCATGCAATCAAGCTTTACACGCAGTTGATTGAGAATTTTCCTGAGACAGAATTTGTGACCGACGCCAAGCGTCGCGTCGCAGTCCTCAAGCAGTTGTATTTGCCGAATGGACAAGCCGAAAGGTCGAATTCGCCGAACACGAATTCGCCAAACACAAAGAGCCGGCGTTGATGAACGGCTGATTGGCAATGGCGGAGCACGAAGAGATTCCATTCTGATAGAGATTTTGGAGAGAGCAACGTGATGAATATTCGTATCAACCAAAACGAAATGGCAATCCAAGCCCGGCATGGCTCATTGGGGCTTAGACGAGCCATCTGCTTTGGTATCGCCTTGGTTTGTTTCTCGTGCTTGCCGGTCCTCGGTTGGGGGCAGGAAATCACTAATATCAATGGGTTTGATACACCCGGACCGGAGGTGGCCACACCAGCTGTTCAAACTGGATTGGACGCGGACGCAGGGCAATCGGTGATCGGGCCTCGTCGGTTGACGGACATCGTCAAGAGTGGCGGTCCATTGATGATTCCAATTGGAGTCTGTTCCTTCATTCTGGTCGTGTTTGTGTTTGAGCGATTCATTAGCTTGAGAAAGGGCCGGATCATTCCAGGCCCTTTCACCAAGCGGTTTCTTGAGCAGTTACGCGAAGGGGATTTAAACGTCGATTCGGCGACAACCATCTGCGACCGTAATAAGAGTGCCATGGCAGTCGTGTTTCGAGCGGGGATTCAAAAATGGGGCAGGCCGGCGGTAGAAATTGAGCAAGCGGTGCTCGATGAAGGGGAGCGAGCCTCGAATCGGTTGCGCAAGTATCTGCGTTTAATCAACGGCGTCGCAACCGTCTGTCCTTTGTTGGGCCTGCTGGGAACCGTGCTCGGCATGATCCATGCGTTTGATTCTATCGCGACAGTCAGTGCCACGGTCAGTGACCCCAAAGCCTTGATCGCGACTGGTATCAGCCAAGCCTTATTGACGACAGCTGCGGGGTTGTCCGTCGCGATTCCAGCTTTGATCGCCTATCTGTTTTTCTCAAGTCGCGTTGACAAACACGTGATGGAAATTGATTCGCTGGGTATGAAGGTAGTGAATTTAATCTCAGCTGAAGCGATCACCGCCAATTCGAAGCCTCGATCACGCAAGGCTGCTTAGCATCGTGGAATCAAGCCAAGTTTGAATCCACGTTTTACAACGTAAGCAAACAAGCAAGGACGCATGTTATGCCTTTGAAAATAGAACGCGACGACCAAACGTCCATCAACTTGACTCCGATGATCGACATCGTGTTTCTGTTGATCATTTTTTTCATGGTCGGATCGAACTTCGTCGAACTTAACGAATCGGAACGCGACATTGCGATCCAGGTTCCTGCTGTCTCTGGTGCGGAAGCGTTGACGTCTGCGCCCAGGAAACGCGTGATTAACGTGCATCAAGACGGCCGAATTGTGTTGGACCAGAAAACCGTGACCCTCGATGAGTTGCAAATGGAGTTGACGTCGGCTCGCCAGCAGTACAAGAAACTTGGCGTGGTCGTCCGTGGCGATGAGGCCAGTAACTATGGGTACGTGGCCAACGTGATTGCGACCTGTCGCAAGGCCGAGATCTCGGACCTCAATATCTCAGTGAGAGAGAGTGTTCGCCGGTAATCGCTGGCGATCGGAATTGTGGCTCAGTGACGAAGCGAATTGCATTCGAGGGTCGACGAGCCAGATTGACGAAACGGAGTTTGACTTATGATTAGTTCCACAACTTGGCCGACGTGGGTTCTGTCGTTTTTTTCCACGACAAACTTGCAGTTGATCCTGTTGAGCGGATCGGGAATCCTGGCGATCTCGTTATTGGTTTTGGCGATGACGCGGTGGGGGCATTCGCGACCTGTCTGGAAATGTGTCATTCTTTCGTTCGTGGCCCACATCCTTTTGATCGGATACGCTTACGGTACCAGGATGATTTTTGACAGTCCGCCTGTCGTTCAGAAATCGCCCCCGATGATGCGGGTCAGCGTGGTTGAAGACAAAGGCGAATCGAAGACGGGCGAAGATTTGGTTGTTTCGGCCAAAAATAGCTGGGATCAATTCCACAACGAACAAGCTCTTCCGGCGCTTGCCGAGTTGGAGCGGCCTGTGATTGATTCCGAAGTGATCATCGAAAAATTAGTTGACCGGGGTGTTGAAAAACCGAAACTGGAACTCAACCCTGGCCTTGACGTTATCCCGCAGAAGCTTGAAAAACGAGAAATCGTAGTGGCCCCGCAGCCCGATTTAATCGATTTTCAAACCGAGAATCTCTTGGTCGATCCGCAAGAAATTGAAATTGCTCGACGGGGAGCGGGGGCCCAACCCAAGCCAGTTCAACTGGTCTTTGATGTTCCGGAAGAGATGGCTAGGCAAGAAGTCAATAACGATGCCGCACCCTTGGCGGAAGCCGAGAACTTTCCCATGGCGCGTGCTCCTTTAGAGCAGGAAAAAGCTTTCATAAGCGATCTGCTCGACGCGAAGTCCGATTTGCCGATCGCTCCTGAGTCGTTACCTCGTCCGGCTGCCGCACCTAAATTTGAGCATGTCAAGCCGTTGCGGCCGATACCTCGGAACAACTCGTTTCGAATTGTCTCTAGCCCCCGCCGGATCGGCGATGGCCAACCTCTCCCCAAGGTTTATTCACTGCGCTCGGTTGAAACTCGAGGCGCGATCGCGCGACAACGCGGCGGCACGTTGGAGACGGAACAAGCCGTTGAATCCGCTTTGATTTGGCTGGCGAACCGCCAACGAGAAGACGGAAGTTGGAGTTCGGCTCAATCCGGAGGCGGCCGCGAGGACAAGATTTTTGGTCATAATCGAAACGGAGCCGGTGCCCAGGCGGACTGTGGGATTACCGCGTTGGCGACGCTTGCGTTCTTGGCTTCAGGGCAGTCTCACTTGGAAGGGAAATACCAAAAAGAGGTTCAAAGCGGTCTGGAGTTTTTAGTGCGGAGTCAAAAGACCGACGGTGATTTGTCTGGCAACGCTCGGCTGTTCGCCAAAATGTATTGCCATAGTATGTCCTTGTTGGCACTCAGCGAAGCCCTTGCGATGACGGGCGATCAACGCCTGATGCCAGCCGTTCAGCGGGGCGTGAATTTCACCGTGAACGCTCAAGATCGTCGTGATGGTGGGTGGCGTTACGCGCCAGGTGACTCTGGCGATATGAGCCAATTTGGTTGGCAGGTTTTGGCTTTGCACAGTGCGAAATTAGGAAACGCCCATGTTCCTCCAGAAACATTTGACCGTATGCAGAACTTTTTGGAATCATGCACCAGCGGGATCGGCAAAGGCTTGGCGTCGTACCGACCGAAGCAAGGGCCGAGTACGACCATGACGGCAGAAGCTTTACTGTGTCGATACTTTTTGCAAAACAATGTCAATGCCACAACGTTGATGGAAGCGACTCGGCGGATCGGGACCGAACTGCCAACCCCGCACCACGTGAATCTCTATTACTGGTACTACGGCACGCTGGCCATGTACCATGCCGGCGGGAGCGATTGGGAACGCTGGAATACCGAGCTCAAAAAGACGCTGCTGACGCTCCAAATTAAAACGGGAAACAAAGCCGGGAGTTGGCCGGCCAACGGAGTGTGGGGCGGATACGGTGGAGAAGTCTATTCAACCGCCATGGCGACGCTGAGTCTCGAAGTTTACTATCGGTATCTTCCGATCTATCAAGAGGTCGCCGACGCGAGTGACCGCGAACCTTCACGGCGTTAATCTGACACCTCGATGGTGCTGTGCGGCTATGAACTACCGCCACGCTGTTTTCTCAGTCACCGTTCTACTGGGTGTTCTATGCTGAATCTTGAAGTGATTGGTCTCAACCGATGGGAAACGCGTCACCCTTGAGGTTGATCGTGCGGCACCCCATGATTGACGGACTCGCGAATCTTGATTTGAGCAATTAGCGATTCGGATAAGAATCAAAACGTTTGGTCGTCAAATTAACGTGCTTGACGTTTTTGCTTTTAAATAAATTTCACAATGAGCAATGGCAGCAGGCAACCGAAGGGTTTGTTGACTATTCGCTTTGGATCGCCCGATCAATAAATGTCCGATTTGGATGTAGCCGGATTGGCAACCGTTTGGGATTCGGGGATGGTTCTCCCGAAGTCTTGTGACGACAGTGATTTGTTGAACGCCCTTAGTTCTTGGCTCTTGGAGTCGGCGTGAAAATAAAGTGGAACCTGCCCGGATCTTGGTCGTGAGCTTCGCGAATCTGAAACGCAAATTTGGCGGTTTACCAGCGGTCAAGAAGGGGATTGATTCTGAAGCGGCGCCCCCCGGTCGCGTGATGGCTTCGCTCGCGAGCTCAACCTGTTGTATTTGGTTTTGATCGTCGGCGTTGGTGAAACAGCCCCAAGGCCAAGATGGCCGTTACGATGCCTCCGGTCGGTTCTGGGACGGCGGCAAACGAACTCTCCATTGACGTCGAATTTCCAAAACTGCTACTCCTTGAGTCCGCGTTACCAAAAACGAAGTTGAAGTTGAATGAATCCATTGGATTGTCTATCAGGATGGCGAGGTTAAACTCGACCTTGGCCAACGATCCTGACTCACCCATCGCGCCCATGTCAAACAGCGCGTCGTCGAAGAAACTATTGGCTTCGTCGAGCGTTAAAAAAGTTTCCTGAATGAAACTCTCGTCATTGTATTTGAATAAGAAATCCATGCTTGAGAATCCACCGCCCGTAGAGTCTGCGCCAAACAATCCCAGAATCATGTTTTTGTCATCGTAAAAATCCCTGATCTCAAGCGTCGCATCGAAATGAAGGTTGACCTCGAGACTCGTGTTTAGCTGATTGTCTGCTGCCCCTCCTCCAAAACTACCAATACCGAGAATATCCGCTTGGGCATCGTCGACAAACACATCGTTGAGCCCGCTGGTGGCGAGCATTGATTCTGCAAATTCCTGGTCTGGAACTAACAGAGCATGCGCATGAGATTCGTATCCAGTTGAACTGGCAAGCGTGGATTGTCGAAAGCCAAAATAGCTGGATGCATCAAACGTTGTCATCAATTCCCCCCGTCTCCCGAAGACCGTCGAGCGAACGTTGGCAACGTGTGACCAACTGTCGGTGGAAGATTTCGCGGTGGCCTCGGCGAATCCGCCCAATGCTTCGACCCGAGCAGTCGCATGATTTTCGGTGAAATGACCACGTGACCAAGCGTTGGATGTCGCCAGCGCGGTGCCTCGATGCGAACGGCTGATGGCGTTACTGGTCGAGGTATTGTTCGAATTGGGATCTCGATCCGCGATGGTTGATGAAGTGGAAAGGGAATCTGCATATCCGCCACCCCAATGTTCGGCGGTTGCAGTTGAAAGCCCCCAGCCGGAACGGACGGTCCCCCAACCACCGATGGCTCTGGACTTGGCGATCGCCGGGAGTCCGTCCTGGGAAACAGCCAATGATTGGGCGGTAGAGTTGGTGCCCCGGCGTGGTTTATCGAAAGCCA
>JBLINZ010000230.1:0-9666 GCA_047639375.1 Mariniblastus sp.
ACGCAGTGTGGGCTCTCGACGATTTCGGGTTTCGCTGTGTGATCGCTGAATCGTTTGCCGATATTTTTTACAATAACTGTTCCAAAAATGGCGTGCTGCCGGTTCGCTTGAGCGAGTCAGAAGTCGAGCAAATCCATGCCAAAGTTGCCGAGACCGAAGGCTATCAGCTTTCGATTGATTTGGAAAAAGGCGTGGTAACCGACGGAGCCGATTTCGTGGTGTCGTTCGAAATTGATGACTATCGGCGGCAGTGCTTTCTCGAAGGACTCGACCACATTGCGTTGACGCTGCAGCACGTTGAGAAAATCACTGAGTTTGAAAATGCTCGGGGATTGAAATCGGTGGGTTGAAAGATTTGTTGATTTAACGAGCCGAAGGCGAAACTGGGAGCCTAAAACTGGGAGCCTAAAACGTGAACTCTTTTTGATGTAATGTCGGTTTTGGCTGAGTGGGATAGGCTGAGTGGGGCTGGCTTGCAGTCTGTCAGGAAATCGAAATCTGAGGCGTCGAGGCTGGTTTTGCCTCGAATTGACAGACAGCAAGCCTGCCCCACCAACGGAATTAATAGGCTTATTAGTGTGGGATGCTTTTCAATTTCACCGGAAGGTTGTTCGGTGCTAGATTTGCCCCGAGGATCTGGCCACAATAGAGTCAACTCGAGTTTTACTTAAGAAGTTATTTTCCGTGCAAACTATGAAAATCTGTTTCCAATCTTTAATGGTGTTAGCCTTCGTTGGCGTGCTTGCCCCCAACCTGGTTTTGGCTGCTCAAGTAGCACCCGTTCCTGAGGTCATCGTCGACCGCTTGAACAATCCCTCTGGCGTCGCGATCCAGCCGGAAACTGGCGACGTGTTTGTGGCCGACAGCGGGGCCTTGAGAATTGTTCGAATCGTGGAAGGTCGCATTGAGCCGGTGATCACTGGATTCACGCGAGACGCCTACGGCAAGAGCCCTATCTACGACATTGGGCCATTGGGTCTGTTGTTCTTGGACAAGGATACGTTAGTCGTGGGCGGCGGCGGCAAGCCGGACGGTGAAGAGATGCTTCGGGTTTACAAAATCCCCGCTGCCGACAAGCCCGCGATTAGTGCTGACCAAACTCATGGCACGGCAATGATGCTGTCCGCCAAAGGCGACCTCGTGGGCGAAGGAAACTTTTACGCGTTGGCCCAAGGCAAGCAAGGCATCTACGTGACTTGCAACGGCGACGATGAGAAAGGCTGGATCTCGCTCGCCAAGCTTGAAGGTGGCAAACTGGCTTCGTTCGAGCGAAAAATTGCTACTAAAGAAAAAATCAAATTCAATGCCCCCGTAGCCATCACGATCAGCCCAGAAAAGCAAATCGTGGTCGGTCAAATGGGTGCAATCACGCAGGTCGGCGACAGCCAGCTAAGCTTTTACGACGAAGACGGTGAGCTGCTTGATAATTTTGCAACGGACCTGAATGACATTACGGGATTGGCTTACGGTCCCCAGCACAAACGTTTGTTCGCGACCGATTTCAACTGGCTCAACACAGACAAAGGCGGTTTGTACAAGCTAATCGCGATCCAAGACAATTACGAGAAATGCAAAGCCCAAGAGTTGTTGAAACTGAAAAAGCCGACTGCTTTAGCGTTTCATCCTAACGGCGATCTTTATATCACGCTGGCTGGAAACATGTCCGAAGGCGCCAGGAAACCTGACGGCAAACTGATCGTGATCAAGGGCTTGGACATCGATCCCAACGAGTAAGTTCGCAGCTCTTAGCCGCTGCTGGAGGAATCGGTTTGCCAACTCGATTGAACGACTTCAATCAAATTAGGGTTGGCAGCAATCACTAAACGAGGGCGACGGGCATGAGTGCTGCACATTTGGTGAGAGTCGGTTTGATGGGGGTCGTCGGCCGATTTGATTCGGCTGATTTTAATTTTTATCCTCGTGACTCAAGCGTCATTTGCCGGACTCGGCGTGGGCTTGAGTCGGGCGTGGTGATTTGTCCCGTCGAATCTGACAACGAGAAAATGTCGGCTCAAGTCATTGAGGGGCAGATTCTTCGTCGGGTTGGATCGGAAGACCAGATGATCTTGGAACGACTCGAGCGGCATCGCGACAAGGCATTCAACGCTTGTCAAAAACTGATCGTCGAACGAGGAGTGCCTGGGGTCCTGGTTGATGTCGAGCATCTGTTCGACGGAGAGTCGGTGTTCTTTTACTTTTTGGGTGACCCAGATCCCCGCTTGGAATCGATCACCGCAGAGCTGGCTTCGACCTATGAACGCAAAGTCCGGTTCAAGAAATTTGCCGAAACATTGGCCAATGGCTGTGGCCCCGATTGCGGGACGGGCGACAGTAAGTGCTCGACGGGTGGCTGCGGATCCTGCGCTCTCTCGGGTGGCTGTGGAGCAAAATCGAGATAGGCGACCGTGAGTTTTGTACCCTTGCTTGGATGGCCGTCATGTTTGGATTTCTCAAGCCGTCGTGTTGCGACAGACAGATTCGCCAGCAATATCGACAGGTTTATGCCGCCTTCTGTGCTCACCATCGAATTCGATACGGTGTCGTAGCCTCCACGTTGATCAGCTATGAGGCGGTGTTTCTCTATCATTTGGCAATCGCGTCGGGAGCCTGCTCAGCGCCATCGCCCGCCACGCCGACTTGTTGCAAACTGCGTTCTGATCCGACCAACCGCTGGAATCTTGATTTGGGATTAGCCGATTTTTGTTCTGATTTTGGGATGCTATTAGTAGGGGTCAAAATTGAAGACGATGCCCGAGACGGGGGTGGGCTTGTCTCGGGAATGGCAAACTTAGTTTTGAGACGGAAGATTGCGGTGGCGAAAGAGCGATTGGATTCCGTCTGCCCAGGAATGATTAAGCAATTGGATCGGCTTGTTAAAACTCACGTTCAATCGGAAAGTGATTCCCAAGCCTCGATGGCGATCGACCGCTATGCCAATCCCACAGGCGATTGTTTTCGCTTGGTGTTCAAGGCGTTTGGGACGCTTTGCCAATCTCGAGGCGGAAAGAACGTCGAAGCGTTCGGTATGATCGGAGCCAATGTTGGTCAAGCGATTTTGGCGAGCGATTGTTGTTTCGATTTGGCCAAGGACCGCGAACGAGGCGAATTCAATCCCATTCGCAGCGAACATGAGCGTGTAGCAGCTACGACATTTGCCTTGCAAAGCCTGTCGAAAATTGGCTGGACATGCTCCGATTTGGGGGCTTCGGAAGACAATCAAGCTGCCCTCTTATCCGTCCCTTCCACTATCGCTCGGGCGGCATTTCAACGCGTCTCGAATTTTAGCGTTCGAGTTGAAACCAAGCATGAAATTCGGTTGCCGTTGCGTGCTCGGTTGAATGCCCGGGCGGGATTCTGTGACGGATGCGACGGGTGCGATTGTGGCGGAGACTGCGACGGCTGTCCGAGTAGTGATGTTGCGGGCGAGGGGCCTGACTTCTCGTGCCTTGGCTGCCCTTTTTGTTTTGATTGTTGTTGTCTCGGTGTCCCAGGGAATGATCAAAAACTAAGCAAAAACAAAGGTGTGGAGCCTCTCCCTCAGAGCAATGACTTCACCGATGGGGCCGGCGAAGCTGCTGTAGGGATTACTGTCGGTCCACTCAATCCGATGGGAATGGTCAGAATCAACGACGTCGATGTTCCGGCAAAATCGCAAGGGCAATTCGTGCCGGGTGGAACACGCGTCAAAGTCTTGCGTCGCGAAGCGTTCGGCGTAGTCGTCGAACCGGTCGAGGGATAAGTGAAGCTTCGTAAATGTTGGGCGACGAACGAGGAGGTTTGATGGGCGCATTTGCCCGTCTTTCGGCGACCCGATTCCCGACAAGTCTTGTTTGTGAATGTTGCGCGGAATTTTAAGAAAGTCGGGCAAGTGCCCAAGCTAGATGAGAGCACCTCATTGCGATCAGCCCGCTATCGTTTGCGCTTGCGTTCCCGTGGCTGACTACGTTGTTTGAAAGCCTGTTTGCGTTTTTGATCCTTGATCGCCTTCGCCGCGGTAGCTTCTTCGATCCGTTTGACGGTCGCGATTTTTTCGAAAGCCATCATCTCAGGCGTCTCGAGTGTAAGCAATCCAAGTTTCCCAGATCGCAATTCTGTCACAAATATTTTGGAGGCTCGGTCAATGTCCACCACGCCGGCTTTCCCAAGACAGCCTCGCTTGCGACCCAGCGATTCGATAAACTCAGTTGGATCCGCAGGAACGGAATCGAGCGAATAGCGATCTACCAGCCGATCGGAAAAATGCTCAAGCATGAATTTGGCCGAGAAGAAAGCCGCGTCCGCGTAGTCCATCGCGGTTTCTTTGATGGATCCAATCGTCGCCAAGCGGTAGCCGCTGTAGATGTTTTCTACATTGGGCCAGAGCACGCCTGGCGTATCCAAGAGCGTCACTCCGTTGCCGATATGGAATTTTTGTTGGCTCTTGGTAACCGCTGGCTCATTGCCAGTCTTGGCGACTTTTTTTCTGGCCAAAATATTAATGATCGTTGATTTGCCTACATTGGGAATGCCAGCAATCATCGTCGTGATCGTCTTACCTTCGCCAATATGCGGGAGCATCTGTACGATCAAGCCTGACAGTTGGCTGATTGATTTCCAATCATCCGTCGTCGTCGCGCGGGCCTTGATGCGGTTTTGCTTTTCCAGGAACTTGAGCCAAGTTTGGGTCATCTCCGGGTCAGCCAGATCCGCTTTGTTGAGAATTTTCAAGCAGGGTTTATCGCCCCGCAATTCCTCTAGCATTGGATTTTCACTGCTGTAGGGAATGCGCGCATCGAGGACCTCAATCACCAAATCAACCTTGGGGATTGTCTCTTTCATCTTCACGCGGGCTTTGTGCATGTGCCCGGGAAACCACTGAATCTGCATCAATACTCTTTCGAAAAACGGGCCGAAATGGTCGGCGGCCGAGGAATCGGCAAGCCATGATTATATCCGAAACTCAATTTTGCGTTACGCCAAATTCGGTTCTTGCGGATCCAAGTTTTCGGGAACTAGGATGTGAATTTCGTTGACGAGACTGCGAATTGAGAGCCGCTGTCCCGCGATTGAGTGTGTTCAGCCCGGAGGTCGCAAGTTATATTTGGGAGCGAGCTGTGGCTTTTCGAGGCCCCAGTATTTCCGAGCAAAAACATTCGCATCTTTCATTTGTGCTTCAAAAAACCGAGTCAATCATGCAAACCAACCGCTCTCAATCAAGTCTAGGCCAGCGCTTGCCTGTTCATCCGTGGCGAATTCGACGACGGCTGATTGCTTGCCTTGCAGTCACTATTCTCGCTTTGGGATGCGGCGTCGGGACCACACAGACGATCCCAAATCCCAAATCTAGTTCGGATTCAGATTTAGAGATCGAGGCCGCGCTATCCATTCTTACAGCTGAGCGTCTGGTTGAGGTCATTCCGGAGCTGAATCAAGCCGCGGCTCAGGACGAAAATAAATCGGCTGATAAGCCCATCGTGGAAGATTCACCTCAATGGGTCGGTAAACCTGTCTCGTTGTTCGACGGGAAGTCGCTTGAGGGCTGGGAGACGATTGAGTTTGGCGGCGAAGGTGACTGCGAAGCCAAAGACAACGTGCTTTCGATTGGATGCGGCGTGATGATGACAGGCATCAGTTCGACCCAAACGGACTTGCCCAAGACGAACTACGAGATTGCAATAGAAACTCGTAAGCTTGATGGCACAGATTTCTTCTGTGGCTTGACGTTCCCCGTCGCAGAATCACATTGCTCACTGATCGTCGGTGGCTGGGGAGGCGCCACGGTGGGGCTGTCTTGTATCAATGACAAAGACGCGTCTAGCAACAACACGACCAGCTACATGAAGTTCGAGGAGAAGCAGTGGTACAAAATTCGTGTTCGCGTTGAGCCAACTCGGATCTCCGCCTGGATCGATGGAGTGCAAGTGATCAACGAAGTCACGACGGGACAGAAGATCTCGCTCAGGGGTGATACGGATCTTTGTACGCCGATTGGAATTTGCAATTTCATGACGTCCGCGGAATATCGAAACATCACGATTCGGGAATTCAAGCCAAGCAAGCCGACGGACACCAAGCCGACGGATACCAAGCCGACGTCGAAAGACAAGTAGCACCGTTCGATCCTGGGCCAATACGAAATAGAAACGGACGCATCGCCAAACGATTGTGAATTGCGACTTATGAACTTGGAAATTTTCCCCCACGAGCACTTCATGAAAATGGCGTTCGACCAAGCGATTATCGCGAGGGATTTAGACGAGGTGCCGGTCGGGGCGGTGATTGTTCGGGGCCAGCGCGTGATTGGGGCGGCTCATAATCTTTGTCGGCAGTTGCGAGATCCAACCGCCCACGCTGAGATGATGGCGATCACCCAGGCGGCGGAAGCGATCGGTGATTGGCGACTCGAAGACTGCGTGTTGTACGCGACCCTTGAGCCTTGCCCAATGTGTGCGGGGGCGATTCTTCAGGCCAGGATTCCAACGGTTGTGTTCGGAGCCACCGACCCTAAAGGCGGAGCCGTCACCTCGCTGTATCAAATGTTAGAAGACGAGCGGATGAATCACCGAGCCGAAGTCATTTCAGGGGTGTTGGGACAACCATGCGGCATGATCCTGACCGAGTTTTTTCAAAACAAGCGAAAACTGGGTAAGAAATAACCGTTCCGAACGCTTGATCGGTGGCATTTTCGTCTGAACAAGTGACTTGACGTTTGGTAGCTGAACTCAAGCTGATGCAAAGGACGAACAGACAATGGATTTCAGTGTCGATCAAATTGATCATGTCGAACTATTGGTTCCAGACCGATACGAAGCAGCAGCGTGGTATCGAAAGACGTTCGGTCTCCGAATAATTTTAGAGTTTGAATTTTGGGCAGAAGATCCTCAGGGCCCTCTGATGATCGCGACTCCAAGCGGCGGAACGAAGCTGGCTTTGTTTACCGGGAATCCAGTCGGCTCGTGCGAGGGCCGTGGCTTTCATCTCGTTGCTTTTCGGGTGGGTGCCGATCAGTTTTTGAATTTCATCAGCAAGTTGTCGGACTTAATGCTTCGCGATCAGCACGGGCGAGCCGTATCCGTTGACTCCGTCAAAGATCATCAACTTGCATTTTCGATTTACTTTTGCGATCCCTATGGAAACCAATTCGAGCTGACGACGTATGACTATGGTGAGACGAAAACAGCGTTGCCGGAATCGTTGTGAGGTAAGGGCTTATTGGGGATTCAGTTGGGAACGCGTGCGTCCTCGACGTCTTACCAGATAATCCACGTGCTTTTGTCGTGCAGCCAAGAAGGCATGGTCGAAAGCTCTTCGTCGTTTGGCGGACCGGTCAACCGCATCGGGCCGGATTTTGTGACGGCGAGAGTGTGTTCGAAATGGGCACTGTTTTTTCTGTTTTCAGTGACCACGGTCCAGCCGTCTTCTAGCGTGACCAGTTCTTGCGTCCCGATGTTGACCATCGGCTCGACAGCGATCACCACACCGGGTCGGAGTTCAAAGTCTTCAGACTTCATCAAAACTTCGTTGTAATAATTGGGGACCTGAGGCGGTTCGTGAAGTTCCTTGCCAATTCCGTGTCCGACCATATCTTCGACGACGAAAAAGCCCCGCTCGACAACGTAGTCTTCCATTCGCTCGCAAACTTCACTCCACTTGGTTTTGATGCCCATCAACTCAATCGCCAAATCCAAGACGCGATTGGTGACTTCCAGAAGTCGTTGTGAATCCTGATCGATTTCGCCGATCGCGTGCGTCACCGCTGCATCTCCACACCATCCGTCTAGACGGCAGCCGGTATCCAGCGAAACAACGTCGCCGGTTTGGATCAGTCGCGAGCCAGGAATTCCGTGCACGACTTCTTCATTGATCGAGATGCAGGTTTCGGCCGGGAACGCCGGTATGCCGGGGCGGGCTCCGTAGTTCAAGAACAACGATTCGGCGCCATACTCAGCAAACGTGTCACGGTAGGCTTGGTTGATTTCAAGGGTTGAGACGCCGGGCTTCAAGATTCGAGCGGCCGCCTGATGGGCTTGCCAAACGATCAGCCCCGCCGTTCGCATTTTTCGAATCTCACGTGGTGACCGGAGTTCTCGTTTGACCTTTGAGTTCATGGTAAATTGCCTTGGCCGAGCCGCAAAAATGAATGTAAATCGCAGCTTCAGACTCGCAGAAATCGCCATTATTTCAAGGGGCTGAAAGGAACAAGGGCGTTCCCGATTGCTTATGGCCCTGAAATCTGCCAATAATTGAACTTGTGATTCGAATATGCGTGATCATGCCTTCCTATTTTCGTGGACTATGAAAAAAAAATCTGAATCAAATTCGACTTCTGAGCCAGCAAGCCCTGGCTTTGCATCGCTCGACGAGTCCGTCCCGTCGCGCGATGCTGACGATGCCCTGCCAGCCGAATTGAACGAACCGGCCGTGGACCAAGTCTACAAGTACTTGATGTTTGGATTGTCGCTGCCCGAGCGGACGGTTCGCAGCACCGCGGCCGTCATCAGTGGCGCCATCAACGAATCGGCTTCGATGTTAGTCCCCCAGGCATTTCAGGATTCCAAGACATACAACACGTTCGTTACGCAGATGATGGACTTTGTGGCGAACGACGTGGGCGGCGTAACACGCACGTCGGATTCCGAGGACGAAGAAGCCAAAGTGGAAAACTATGTGGCTCGGAAAACTGTGAGCACCTTCGTTGACTTGGCTGGGATGGCGACGTTGCACGTTTCGCCGCTGACCATTTTGGCCATTGTTAGCGACGTGGCCTATGGAAGTAAAACTTACCTCAATGAATTGACGGTCGAGCTGAAACGCGAAGGCGTGATTGCTGAGGATTCGGTGATCCACAACGCGGCTGAGCTGTTGGATGCGGTGGGTGACGCAACCTCGAAATCCGCGGACGTATTCGACACGCCACCGATCAGCGTCGGCGGTTTAAAAGAAACCATTCAGAAAACACGCGAGAGCGTTGCCAATATTGATCCTAGCCTGCTGATTCCCCAGGCAGAGATCGCTCAGATGTGGAACGACATGCAACAAATTGCCGACAAGGAAGACGTCAATGTGTTTGCGGTTTCCAGTGCGGTCACGATGTATTCGTTGGAGCAGATGAACACAGTCACGAAAGGCGCGTTGACCACGATTCGGGTGACTGGCAATCTCGTCGACCGGCACTTGTTCGATCATTATCGCCAAGGCCTGGAAGAGATCAACAACCGTGGAATCTATGCGATGTTGGCCGAATCTAGTCAGCCGTACTTAGACGCCGTGTGGTTCAATTTCGAATCGAATCGGCCTACCGTTACCGAGGGCTTGATCTCGGGCAAGATGATTGGCCAAGCCTTTAGAGGCGTCAAGGGTTGGTTGGCTGGAGATGCCCGCGACGACCAATCGTCGCCTGGAGACGAGCCATCTCAAGAACAGCCGCTACCGGCCGACGAATAGTTTCCTAGTGGTCACGTGCGAGGGCTCTCCCTGGCTTATTCGTGTCAATAGAGAGCTTTCCCGACTCGTAAATTCACGTGCGGCTCAACCGGATTTATCGCCTCCAGTAACCTGGTTTAGCTAGGCGTTCGAGTGCCATCGCACCCTTCCATGTGCGTTTTCGAGGCCATGGAAGGTCGAGGCTATTGAGAAAGATCCACGGGTTTCATGAAAACAAAAAGATTTAATGAAAACCCAAGAATG
>JBLINZ010000231.1:0-9651 GCA_047639375.1 Mariniblastus sp.
TTCGGGTTTATTCTCGCTAGAGTCTATGATCGTCAGCAGTAATTTGTGGGCATCCCGATACCGTGGCGCCTGTTCCAAGGCGATCAAAACGTGGCGTTTTGCCAACTCATCGTATCCGTTTCGATGCAGGGCTGATGCCAAGCGAAAATTGACGTCGGCCACGTCCAATGGATCCAATTTGGCTAACACACCGAGCGCCCGAATCGTGGCGGGGTCGTCCGCCGTTTTCTCGGCAGCCACCGCGAGGTACCGATAAGGCGTCACGATCAATGGATTGACGCCCGTCAAACGGCGAGCGTAAAATTTCGTTTTCTCCCAAGCTTGCTTCGCCGAGGTCAGTTCGAGCAAACGCGTGTACAACTCCACGTCGCTGGCTTCCAGTTTGGCCCACGCCTCGCGAGCAACGAGTTCTTGATCCGCGTCTTCTAGTTTTTGGTAGACCGCAGAAAGCATCTTGTAAGCTTGCTTGGATCCGGGACTTAGTTGGATAGCAGCCTGGAGGGGAGTGACCGCATCTTTGAATTTCTCTTCGGAGATCCATTGAGTGGCTTCCGAGATCAGCCCCCCGAGACTTCTTTTGTTCTCAAGATTCCATTGCAACCAATCCGCGGCTGGCATCTTCAGTCCCGTGGGATTGGCGGCCCAGTTTGCGTCCGGAGCAAGTGTGTTTGCTTGTGCGACTGCGAACTCCGCAAACTCTTTGTCGATGAATTCAACAGGAGCACAATGTCGCCGCAGGGCATCATTGATGGGAGTGCCGATACTCAAATCATTCAAGACGTCCTTCAAAGCATCGATACCAAACTCGTTGACGAGGAACTCAACGACCAACGATGACTCATAGTAAGCAAACTGTAAATGGAGCCCTGAAGGTGGACGAAGAAACGCACCGCTGAGCTTGCTGACGGGCGTTAGCTGATCGTCGAGCAGCATTTTTCGAAACTCAGAATTGATCGAGTTGCCCCAAGCCGAATCGGCGAGCCGTTCTTCGTAGACGGAAATCCCCTCACTCAGCCATCTTGGCATTTTGTTTTGAGTTTTCTGGAGCGTCACCACGTGACAAAATTCATGCCACAGCACCGATTCCCAACTAGTCTTGTTGGCACCTTGGGCGGCAGGACTGTTCATGGTCACGACTCGACCAAAACACACACCGAGAAAACCGGCCCCTCCGGGCAAACCGAACGTCCGAATCGCGAAATCTTGTTGCCGTGGAAAAACCTCGATGAACACCGGCATCTCCAGTTGAGCATCGTATTTTCCACACAGCGTTTTCTTGGCTCGCACCAACAACTGCAAGACCTGTTCGCCGTAGATCTCAGCTTCGCTGGCTTCCATCCGAACCACGAATCCGTCCCGTTCAAGCGTTTTGAATTTCGAGATTTGATCACGAAGCATCACCAGGTTGTGCGCGACGACATTGTACTGATCTGCGTCGAAAACTTCATCAGCCAGCTTCCAGCCTTCAAGTTCCTGGCCTAGCCGCAGCAAGTCGTGGGCAAGTTGGATTTTGGCTGGCAGGAAATCCTTGTCGTAGATCAACGCCCGGCGCTGGTATGCCTCGCCTTCCTGAAAGCGGTACTTCTCCGAAAGCTCGCGACCGATCGTATGGTCGACCTCCGGATTTCCAATCCAATGAGCCAATGCCTGACCACGATACTCACCTTCCTTTTCTGGATCATTCGCGAGATGAGCCAATACAGACCGATACGCCCAAGCGACAGGGTGTTTGGAGTTCACCGCAAGCACTTGAGCCAATGACGACTCGGCTGCCTCGTAGCGCTCCGCACTGATGTGTTGATCGATCACCAACAACAACGCGTCCAGGTGTTTCGCATTGATTCTCAAAACCGACTCGACAGCCGAGTTTGCTTTCTCAGAATCGCTGGGCAAAAACGACAACGCCACTCCAAAATGAGCGGCGGGATTACTGGCCTCCAGCTTGACGGCGGCTTGGTAATTGTCTGCCGCCATCGCGTAGTCACCCTTACTCAACGCCAGCTCGCCGATCGCCAACAAGACCTCGGTTGGGTTCGGCGTTCTCTTGAGATTCGGCAGATAAAAAGTCTCCAAAATCTGCTTGGCATCGGCCCCTCGGAGAGTGAAGTACTTTCCTAAAATGATTTGATTGGGAACACCACGATACAACCAAGATTTTTCCGCGGAGAGTTCTGCAATCTCAGTAGATTGTCTGGCGGCCTCGACGACCTTGCCGTTGTATTGATAGACCTGGATCCCAATCCACCGATGCCGGATGCTATTCGGGAATCGTTTTAAGCCGACATCCAGTGCGCTGAGGGCTTGTTCGTATTCACCGATCGCGAGATGCGACTCAATGATTAACAAAGACCATTTTTCTTCAACACTATATTTCCCCAAATCTGCCTGAATCGCCGTGGCCGAAGCGATCGCTTCTAGGAATTTGCCTTGGTGGAACAGCCGAACGGTACGATCTTCATCGGATTCCGTCTCGGCCTCTGAGAATGGATCCGATTGGATGCTCCACGCAGTTGAAGCGCCGGATGCCCATTTTGACAGGCAATTCAACCCGCCCAACATGACCAAGGAGACGATCAAGAAAGTGCAGCAAATTCGATTCCGACTTGGGGGCATGGGTCCTGAAATCTTTTCTGCCTCAATAAATTCTTAGACAAGGATAGCGTCAATGAGATAGCACGTTGAAACAGCCCAAAAGCTGATTCTCCCGTACCGTGTCGTAGCCATTGTATGAAACGCGGTAGCAGATGCAAAGTTTCGCGAATGATCTGCCTAACTCCCACGGATTTCTCAACTTTTGGAGACGCGGATTGCTTGAACTGGTTTGTTGAATCCATTACGTTTTGGCAAATGAATTCGCACGAAGGGGGGCAAATTGGGCTTTGATGACGGCCCCTCGGCCCTTTAGCGGCAGATGGCAGTTCAAATCGTTCGTGCGAATTATTTGTTGAGACGCATCAAGAAGGAGCAAACGATGTGGGGCACTTCACAAGGGGACCGTACGCTGGAGTGGCATGAAGCCGCGCTCGTTCGAAAATCCGTCGGCTATTTGCGCGACATGATTACGGCCAGCGTTGATTTGGAAGAACCCTACCTAACGGAGGTGAATGTTTTCAACCAACTACAACCCACCCAACAGCTTGCCGTTCTTCACGAAGTCGCGTTTGCGTTGCTCGACAAAGAAGTCGCAATTCCCGAGCTAACCGCGGTCCGCGAAGCGACGGTTTATGCGATTTTTCTGGAACTCAATTCGTTGGTCGAGTTGGAAATTGAATTGGCTCAAGCGAGCCTAGGAAAAACTGCGGGCCACCGAGGGGCCGCCGCGATGCAGCACGTCTCGCCAGAATCGCTTGCGTCCGATTTTCAAACCAGGGAAATGGTGGCAGCGGCATGCCATCAAATCAATTCAAGATCCAGCACCTGGGGACGCGAAGAGTTCTCCACTGCGGAACACGCCGCCCCCGACGTCGATTCAGAAGATTTGTCAAACTGGGCGAGTGCGATTGAGTTTATGGCAAACCAGATCCTGTGGGATCGAGATTTTGAGCTAGAGTCCATGTTTGCCGATCACGATCCCGGTAAGGTAGCCGATATCAAAGCGTACCTTGGAATCAATCATGATTATTTCTCAACCCCCGCCCCTGACGCCTGCTCGAGCGAATTCCAAAGACTTGATCGCGAATTAGTCGCACTAACCCAGAACGATGAATCTTCCTTAGGGCTTTGAAGCATCGGCTTTTGCTTGGTTGGACCAACGGTCGGATTGGGGTTGCGCCTTTTCGCGTTCGATTTTAATATCTTTCGGAAATCGCAAAATATCCGACAAGATCCAAAAGCGGCGCGCGAACAGTCTTTAGATGGCCAAAACCTGGCCTCGAAACATCGCCCAAACTCGACAATATCGACAATAAACAGCCCATGATTTCCTTCTTGCGACCCTTCACGCTTGTGATTCTGATGGCGATCGCGTTTGCGGTTGGCATCCAGAATTGCCCGCCTGAGATCCAGGAAGTCGCCTATGCTCCCGCAGGCATGTTCTCGTCGTCAACCGATTCCGACTCTGGAGGCTACAACTTTGCGGTCTATTGCCTGGCGATCGGGTTTGCAGGGTGGCTCGTTTTGGAATCGCTATGGGCATTCCTCTGGCGAAAAAACAAGTCAGCCAAACGCAGTTTTCCACGGAGCTTCATCCCTAGAATCAGCCTTGGAAAAATCGCTTGCGTTGGGCTGTTTGGATTTCTCGCGTACCGCTTGTGGTTCTAGCGGTCCTGCTCAGCGTGGGCAATTTGCGAGTTTCTAGCCTTGCTTAAATCTGATTCAATCGAGCCGGGTAAATGCGCCCGGCTTACGATTCTGACCTTGGATCATCCGTGCTTGGAATCATCGGCTGGGCATCATCATTCGCATCCTGCGTTTCGACTTGCGTCATTCGCAACGGGCTAGCCAACGTCAAACGCCAGAACTTCTCGATTTCATCGTGGGCTTTGGCGAGTAGCGTTCCTGCAGGATATTTATCATCTTCGTCTGGTTGCCCGGCTTCTTCTCCGGTCATCAGCTCGATGGCATCGTAGATATTGTCGACGGCATAGATATAAAAACGCTTTTCACGCACTGCCTCGACGATGTCCTCTCGCAACATCAGATCACCGGCGTTGGATTTTGGAATGACAACGCCTTGCTTGCCGGTAAGCCCAAAATAGTTACAGGCATCGAAAAACCCTTCGATCTTTTCGTTAGCTCCCCCAATGGCCTCGAGGTGTCCATGCTGGTCGATCGCCCCGGTCATGGCCATCGATTGCTTGATTGGAATTCCAGTCAGCGCGCTGAGCAAGCAAACGATTTCAGCACCGGAGGCCGAGTCACCATCGATCCCGCCATACGATTGCTCGAACGCCAGCGACGCGCTAAACGCCATCGGATGCTCGGTCCGGAGAAGATACCTCAACAATCCACCGAGAATATGGAAGCCTTTGGTGTGGATCGCGCCAGACATTTGAGCGCGACCTTCGATATTGATGAGTCCGGCACTACCGGGCCCAATCGTAGCGGTGATTCGGGCCGGGAATCCGTAAGTCAATGGGCCGGACCGCATGACCGCGAGCCCATTGATCTGACCGACCACATCGCCATCGGTTTGCACCATCAGCGTTTGATTTTCGACCATCTCCCGGAACTTTCGCGAGGGCAAACTGGCCCTGTCTTTGGTTCGCCGAATGGCCGATTTAACGTGTTCTCCACTGACCGTTTCGCCATCCGCCAAAAAAGCCGCTTCGCGGGCAATGTCGGCGATTCGCCCAAACTTGGCAGACAGTCGATTTTTGCGGGCGACGATTCTTGCACCATGCTCAGTCAAAGCAGCCACGGCGGATCGATGAAACGCTGGCAACGACTCGGCTTGGGCCAACCCAGCCACCACACTGCCGTATTGCCGTACTCCGGTTTTGTCCCGAGACAGCTCGTTGTCGAAATCGGCCAAGACCTTAAATAGCTCGCGGAAATCCGGATCGGCGTGGTCTAGCTGATAGTAGGTCTTAGCGTCGCCAATCAGAATCACACGGACTTGAATCTCAATCGGTTCTGGCTGAGTGAGAACCGTTTGCCGCATCCAACCTAACTCCGATGGAACGATTTCTAACCGTCCGGTTCGCAGCGTTCTCATCAACGCTCGCCAAGCGCCAGGTTCTGAGATCATTTCGTTGACATCCAAAATCAGATATCCACTATCGGCTTGAAGAATCGCTCCTGCCCGCACGCCCCGGTAGTCCGAGATTGCCATCCCCCCAGGCCCGAATTCCGGCTCCACGGTCCCCAACAGATTGATCAGACTCGGCGAATTCTCTTCGACGACGGGACGCGAGCTGGCGTCTTCATGTGACAACACGATGTTGACACCGTAGAGCTCTTTCAAATCCAGCTGCTCTTCGCGGCCCGATTGAAGGTGATTCTCAACCATGTCATCGATGACTTCTCGGATAAACGTTTTGACCGCCGGGATGGGAAATTGCTTGAGCAAGGGAGCTGTGAATTCCTCCGAAAGATTCCGGGCCACTTTCTCATTCAGCTCAAACACTTCACGACTCGCCTCGCGGATAATCTCATTGACTGCGCGACCGATCTCTTGCAGTTTCTTCTGATGAGGAGGTAACGCATCCTCAAACGCCTTCAACTGTGCTTCCGGGACGTCGCCCTGGAGGACTAAGGAACGCAACTGTTCCGGCGGAATCGGTTTACCGTCCACAACTGGCAAAATCAAAGTCTGAGACGCGGGGCCTTTTTGGACTGAGACCAAAGCCATCCCGCTGGACTCAATCTCTTTCTCCAAAGGTTCCGTCGCCCGCCGAATCATCTCCTGCACGCGAGCTTGAACGGCATGCCGATTGGAGAGGTGAGGTTCGGACTCCAACGCCTGGGTCAGGCCTTCCTCAAAAAATTCCACGACGCGCGACATTTCACGGCGAAAACTCCCAGCTGCCCCCGGGGGCAGCGTGATCAAGCTCGGATGATCGGGCCGGGAAAAATTGTGGACGTAACAAAAATCGCGTTTGGTGCCACATTGGGGATTGAGCTCATTGAGCAATTGCCGAACCATCGTGATTCGTCCCGTTCCGCGCGCGCCACGAACGTAAACGTTTTGGCCGGGAGCCAAGCACTTAATCCCAAACTTGAGGGCTTCATAAGCCGTCGGTTGACCCACGATTTCGTGCGTGGGCTCCAGTTCATCAGTGGTCTCAAAAGTCAACGATTCCGGATGGCATTTCCAGCGGAGTAGATCAGCAGGGACTTCGTTTTCTCGTGCGGACATCGCGGGCGTCTCTTAATTTGAATTATGGTCAAGCCATTTATCTTACAAACCTCCCAAGGCTCCGCAAACCAGATGGAGTCGCTGTCCCACTTGATTCAAAAAAAAGCCCCGTCAACAAATTATCGACGGGGCGGAGCGAGCACGCTTAGATTGGCGATAGTAGGATTTTACTCCGTCAAAATCGTCGGAAGATTATTGGCAATCTCTTCAAAAATTTCTACCAACGCCTCACCCTCGTCAGCATGATAGTGACGACCATGCCCCGCTTCCGCCACTGCCTCCATCGCCTCTTTGTCAGCTCCAAAACTGAACGTTACGGTGTGGATCGTGACGGCATGCTGTGCCACGATATTGTCAACGGCCGTTTCCGGATCTTCGCCAGCATTATTTTCACCATCGGTTAAAACAACGATCGTTTTCGCAGCGAACGGGCGTGCCGTATCGCCCTCAATGATTTGCGGAAGCCCCGTTTCCATCCCGTCACCGATCGCCGTTCCTGCATAAGGATTGATCGAGGTCACTCGATTTCGAATCGCTTCGTAGTCATCGGAAAGTTCTGTGTCGAGCGTCGCTTCACTATTGAACGTGACAAGCGAAACCCGTTCCTCTTGGTCTGTGTTCTCGAGAACATTTAAAAATGCCGTTACGCCCAGATCCAGATAATACCAGCGGCTGTATCTCGCAGCACCACTGGCGTAGCCCCAGTCATAGGTGTAAATCGCCATGTCGGTGATCAGTTGAGCGGATTCGGAAGAGCTGAAACTATCTCCGAGCGTATGGTTATCGTTGCTCCACCGTTCAAGCTGGTAAATCACATTATCGGAATATGTGCGGTAATAAAGAAACTTGGTTGCATCCTGATACTCGTCGTAGGAGATCAAGCGTTCGCTGACTGATTCGCCTTCCATCCACTGAGAGTAGAATTTGTTGAAATTCTCCCATTTTGACTTGGCGTCTTCTTCTCGATACCACCCCTTCCATTTCCATTTTTTTTTCTTCCATTCCCAGTAGGCATACACGTAATACCCTGACTCAGAACCGGTGTCATAGGTTTCGTAAAGTTCTTCCAGCCTATCCGTCAGTAGCTGTTCGTCTTTGAAGTACAACATGGATCCCGAACGATCGAGGACCAATGAAATATCTCGGTCCACTTGAGTTGCAACGGAGCGGCGAACCGGTGAAAAGCTCCCAATATTCATGGAGTTAAAGACCATCGGAAGATCGAGGGTCCCGACCACACCGAGGCTAGTCGCCTGCTCCGCACCGCTGTCCACATCAGATTTGGTGACTTCGATGAATTCATACATGCCGTAGCCATTGTCGGAACGGACGGACTTGCCAAACAGAATTTGAACTTGGTCCGTTCCACCTGCGGCCCCCACCGAGAGCACTTGTCCAGCCACGAGGTTAGCTTCGGTCGTCAACCTGGCCTGGGCAATCGCAGCGTCCGTCGTTTGATGAACACTCATCGCTCGACCGCCCGCATGGGCTGCCGCATCGGTGGCAATCTTCAATTCCGTGGTTGCCAATTGCATGTACGCTAGATTGATCGCAAATCCAGCGAAAATCATCATCATCGGTAGCAAGATCGCGAACATGGGCATGATCGCGCCGGCTCGACCGCGAGCAAGGTGGCCACAAGTACGGCGATTAATTGAGTCAAACATCGACTTCTCCTTTGTTCTGAGAACAAATCTGCGAGCGTGGCTGGGGCGGGTCAAAGGGGCTAGTTGGTCGCTTCCGACGCATCGAAGAATCCTCGGTAGCGTTCAGTTCGGAGGGTCATCTGGGCGGTGATTTTACTTTCACCAAACATGGCACTTGGCAAAATCACAGCGTTGTCTTTTAAAATGATCTCGACACGAGCAGTAACTTCCGCGGTGTCAAAGTCGAGCTCTCCTGGAACGGTGCCACCTTGATTGGCAACACCATTCGAGCCGTTGATCGTGATGTCGGCTTGTACAAATCCGACTCGCCCAATAATTTCTTTGGCGCGGTCGATTCCGTCTTGGACGGTCGCTCCTTCCGAAATCACCAATCTGGCGGCTTCGTAAGTCGCGTTTTGGGCGAGATTCCGCAGCAAGCTCATTCTAGAAAACTCGGCGCAGAAAACGATCACTACCAAAAACGTTGGACAGACCAAGGCGAATTCGATCGCGGTCGCTCCACCACGGCTACGACGAAACATCCGCCGGTTTCGTTTTTTAGTTTTTTGGATCTTGTTCAACATGACTCTATTCCTAATCATCGAATTCACGGACCATGGTTACCGAAGCCGACACGTTGCGGTTGGCCATCGAATCAAAGATAAATATTGAATTGCCTGCGGTCGGGGCGGTAATCTTGACCGTGATCGGATCAAGTTCACCCAGTCCGCTGAAATCTGAAGGCGTCACGGTAACCCCAAGTGCGGGATCTCCGCTTGGAATATCCACCTGCCGGTCATTCAACATCTCCTGCACTCGATCCAATACATCCTGGGCCGTGGAGCGACGGTGGATGCCAGCTCGGGCTCCTTCAAATGCGCAAACGACCAGCGACTCTTTCAAATACAGGCCAGATGTAATCTCCAAAGTCCCAAGCATCAGAATGATGATGAGCGGAAAACAAATCGCCGCTTCTACCGCGGCAACACCTCCGCGACTTTGATTGTCCCGTGAAGTCAGGCGATGCTGGCAGGCAGATTGCCTGGCGGCTCTAGGTTGTCGTTTGGGGAAAAACATATCGATACAGGTTGTGGATTGATGTTTCTTATTATCAAAACCTATGTCACGAATCTCGTAACGGCTGATTCTCGACCTAGATAACACAAAACTTTCGAGCCCCCTAACACCCACCATCGCCACAATCGC
>JBLINZ010000232.1:0-9613 GCA_047639375.1 Mariniblastus sp.
ATCGTGGTCCCTTCGATTATCCAAGCCAGCTCATCACCGGTCCCAAGTCCGCCCATCGTTGGCTCGCAAGATCAATTGACGCTTCCAAGCGAACTTAACTTCACCATTGATCGATCGCAGATCAGAGACGGAAATGCTGCCGTTTCGATCGACCCAACTTACTTCTCGGCTCCTCCTTCGGAAGCACCCGTCATCGCCAACAGCGTTGGCAGCGGATGCAGTTCATGCGGAGGCCAAGGGTGCTCAAGTTGCGGAATGAGTTCCGGTAACATATCCGGATGCACCTCTTGCGGAACAGGTGGATGCTTTGACGATGGCTCGGTAGCCAACCAATTTGGTTCATGCGGTTCCGTCTACACGGCACGACGATACATGATCGCCGAAGCCCTATATTTCAATCGCGACGATGGTTCGATTGTGAATTCAAACTTTGGTGGACTCAATAGCTTTGATGCCAACCTAGGCTGGCGATTTACTTTTGGAACGCGGAACGACGCCACCAATGGCCAAGAGTTCACATATTTTGGAACAACCGAAATGGAGCAAACGGCAACGCGAATTGACGCTGGTGCTCGCATCAATTCGGGATTCATCGCAGTCGGCGGATTGGGAGATGCAAACCTCTCAGCCTTCTCCGATGCCACACTGCAAACCGAAAGCAAAGACACAACGATTCATAGTTTGGAATTCAATCGAGTCAAATGGGGTTGGGACGTTGTTAAAACGTTTGTTGGAATTCGATACATCAACGTTGACGACAACTATCGCATGTTCAGCCAAAGCTCAACCATTCCGCTGGCCGCCAATCGGTTGCATGACGGAACCTTTGAAATGAACACTCAGAACCACATGATTGGCCCCCACGTTGGAGGTGAATTGTTCTACGACATCGGAAACCGATTATCTTGGTCACTTGCCAGTAAAGCCGGTGTCTATGCCAACTTTAACAATGTTGACACCACCTTGATCAACGACGGTTCTCAATTTTTGAATGTCGAAGACGAGAACGCGACCCTCTCAACCTCGCTTGAACTTGGACTCGTTGGACACTACCAATTGTCTAAACAAGCTCGATTCCGATTCGGCTACACCGCTCTTTGGCTGGGGGAAGTCGCCTCTGTTTCCGACAACCTGTCGCCTTTTGTTAGCCCCGCAACGGGCACCAACACCAGCGATTCAGATGACATGTTCTTCCATGGCGTCTCATTTGGATTCGAAATCTTCCGCTAAACCGGAATCAGTTGGTGACCTAACAGATGAGGCTGGCGAATTTCGCCAGCCTTTTTTTTGTTGCCAGCGACTCTGTTGACCCCGCGTGGAGTCCACGCTCCTCGAACCTCTCACACTGAACCCACCTTGGTTTTCTATTAGACGAATGCCACTCAAGCAGTGCACTTCGAGCAAGTTACCAGTCGGTTCCTATGAAAGTTTACGACCAATGTCTTCATCCAACCCGCTGCAAGTCAAAGCTTTTGATCACATCACGTTGATAGTGGCCGACCTCGATGCGACCTGCAATTTTTACGGCAACGTGCTGGGCATGACGCTTCCTAAGCGTCCAGCCTTCGATTTCCCCGGTACCTGGTTCGAAATCAAAGGCGTCCAAATTCACGCGACAGTCGCCAGCGATCTGGCTGGCCAAGCCGGCTGGGGCGATCGAGATGTCAAAAGCATTTCTAGAGGGCATCATTTCGCTTTTGAAGTCGACGATGTGGCCGACGCACATGCAGAAGTCCTCCGCCTTGGAATCCAAGTCGGTGACGGACCAAAGATCCGCCCCGACGGCGCTTACCAACTTTATATCTACGACCCTGACGGCCATCTCGTCGAGCTATTCTCCAGCCCTTCCAATTCAGACAGTTAAAACTGAACGAAGAAGATAAACATCACCAGTCTACACGTTTCAGCGAAATCACCTCGTGTTTGCTTCCGATCCTTCGATTGCTAAAATGTCGAGATGACAAGCGACGACAAACTCGAATCCGAATCAGCCGTTGCGGCTTTGAAACGCGGCCAGACTTCAACAGGCGAACCCCAAGTCTTGAATCGAATCCTCAAACGATTTGGTGGAAGGCATTTGATTTTCCGAACGCAGATCGGAAGCTGGAAACTTTTCCGCAAGTCCTACGCACTCGTTTCAACTTTCCGAGGTCCCATTTGGTTCTTCTACGGCATCGGCCAAGTCTGGGTGACGCATCGGAAATACCGAGAATTCGACGGCTGGATGGCCCGCGTCCCCCGACGGTCAGCTCCGAAAATTGTCGAACTGCTCGACCGACTTGAAGCCCCATTGACCGAGTTCACCCACTACTGCAACGAACACGGAATCGAAGGCACGCTGATTATCGAGGCCAACGTGATTGAGTTTCATTGGACGTTCGACTATTCCGTCGAAAAGGAATCAATGAAACAAGAACACACCAAGATCCTCGATCAACCGTTTCAAGCCTTGGTCGATCGCTTTCTAGAATCCAAAACAGAACTGGGAATGCCGCACTAGGGATGTCGCACAAGGGATTGCCTGGAGCTAAGAATTCGGAGTGGCTGAACAAGCCGTTTTCCATCTCGAACGAGTAAGCCCCTGCTCCTCACAAAGAGCGGGCAGAGGGGAGCCAGTTTTCTTGTCACCACTGCTCCCGTTGCGACCATGCGAATTTCCCAACATTACTGCAACACAGACTTGTCTCGCTCAATGGCCCGGTGCTCTCCGTAACTCTGTGTCAGGAAAAGCTCACGATCCTAAATATTGGGCGTACAGTTTCCTGGCGATGGATACCTCATCGGTTCCTCCAATGATCGCTCGGCCGTCCTTAAACACCGTCAACACGTACTCGTCAATAAAAAACCGCAACAAAAACGTATTGCCTTCCACCCGTCCCAAAGGTGCGAGCCGTGCTTTCAATTCCTCAAAACAAATCGATTGCCGTTCCGGAAAACTCAACTGAACTGCGTTCCGCCCACACAAAATCGCCGAGTGGCTGCCCCGCTGGCCGCTCAACCAATCGAACCGCCGCTGCTTGCAGGTTGGACAATCGACCTTGTCCCGTAGCTTGGAAACATCCAACTGACGAACGGCATTGTCCCACATGGAAAACACATTCAATTTGCGACTGATCGCGTCCGTATTTCCGGAGAGGATTTTAATCGCTTCGCACGCTTGAAAGCTGGCAATCACGTTGATGATTGGAGCCAAAATTCCGAACGAATCGCAGGTGGGCGTCGTTCCCGGCGGTGGGGGACCGTCGAGCATCAAACAATTGAGGCAAGCGGTCTCACCGGGGATCACCGTCATCGTTTGACCATCGGCTCCCAAGCATCCGCCGTAGACCCAAGGAATCCCCAGTTTCACAGATGCGTCGTTGATCAGAAACCGAATCTCAAAATTGTCCGACCCATCCAAGATCACATCGACGTCCTGACAATAGGATTCAATATTGGACGCGTCGACATCTGAGACGATGGGCTCAATCTCAATTTCAGAATTGATCAATCGCAATTTGTTCGCCGCCGCGATGGCTTTTGGAAGTCCGCCCGCCACGTCGGATTCGTCATACAATACTTGTCGCTGCAAATTGCTTGTCTCTAGAAAATCACGGTCCACGATTCGCAATTTCCCTATACCAGCTCGCCCCAGCGTGTTTGCGATCACGGAACCGAGTGCCCCGCAGCCAACCACAAGCGCTCGTGATTCACCCAATCGCTGTTGGCCACGTTCACCAATCGCTGGAAACCTCACCTGACGTGAGTAGCGCGACTCCGCTCCCGCGTTTCCATTCGCTTGCGAGATCTCTGATGGTTTTGATTCTGTTTCAGTCATAAATTCAATCAACACGATCTTTAGCAAATTCCTGCTTGAGGTAACTGCCCGTTATCGACTCGGCGCACGACGCCACGGTCTCGGGCGTTCCAGCCACCACGACGTGCCCTCCCATGGTTGCCGCCCCGGGTCCCAAGTCAATGATCCAATCGGCATTTTTGATGAGCTGCAAGTCATGCTCGACCACGATCAGCGAATGTCCGACTGACAATAACGCGTCAAAGCAATCCAAAAGCCGCGTCACATCTCGCATGTGAAGCCCGGTGGTCGGCTCATCCAACAGGAACAAGGCCCGTTTGGATTTCGATGCGTTCAAGTAGTGCCCCAGTTTCAAACGCTGGGCCTCGCCTGACGAAAGCGTGGTAGCCGGCTGGCCCAAACGGATGTAGTCCAACCCAACATCAATCAACGATTTCAATTTAGCTTGGACTTTCGGCTGACCGCGAAAAAATGAAAACGCCTCACGGACCGTCAAATTCAAAGCCTCTGCGATACTCTTGCCTCGATACTTGACCGCCAACACCTCGTCCCGGTAGCGCGTCCCTCGACATTGGTCGCAGACAATATAAATGTCCGACAAGAACTGCATGTCGATCGATAGCTGCCCAGCTCCTTCGCATTTGTCACAACGACCGCCGGCAACATTGAAGCTGAACTGGCCGACTTTGATGTTGTGCGTTTTCGCGTCCAGCGTCTCCGCATAGGTCCGGCGAATATCATCAAACGCTTTGACGTAAGTCACCGGATTGCTTCGAGGCGAGCGACCAATCGGAGACTGATCGACCAACACCACTTCGTCAAACTGGCTCTCTCCAAACACTTCGGTGTAGGGCAGGGGAGTCTCGCAAGTCTTTTCTTTGCGCTGACAAATCGCACCATAAAGTGTCTGCTGAACCAGCGAACTTTTCCCGGCCCCGCTGACTCCCGTGACAACGCATAGGCAACCCATCGGGAAATCGAGATCCAGGTTCTTTAGATTGTGACCGCTCGCGCCGGCCAACCGAATTCGACCGCGAGGCTGCCTTCGATTCTCTGGCTCAATAGCGAACCCTCGACGCCCCGCCAAAAAATTCCCCGTGACACTTTCCTCGCACGCCAGTAACTCGTCGACCGTACCATCGAACACGATTTCGCCACCCGCCGCCCCTGCTTCTGGCCCGAACTCGATTACGCGTTCCGCCGCCTGAATGATTCGCTCGTCATGATCGACCACCACAACCGTATTGCCGCGGTCGTGCAACCGCTTGATCGACTCCGCCAACCGCTGGGTATCATGAACATGCAAGCCGACCGAGGGCTCGTCCAACACATACAGCATGTTGACCAGGGTCGAGCTCAAACAAGAAGTCAATGAAACACGCTGTGCTTCGCCCGCACTCAACGTTCGAAGCGACCGATCCAACGTCAAATAACCCAATCCGACATCGCACAGGAATTTCATTCGGGCGTGAATCTGCGGCACCATTTGTCGAGTGACCGCTTGCTCTGAGGCCGTCAACTCAAGCGATTCGATGAACTCCCCAGCCTCGCTGATCTCCATGCTTCCAATCTCTGACAGGTTCTTGCCACCGATTTGAAAACTCAGTGCGTCGGCGTTCAAGCGAGCGCCCTGGCACGTTTCGCAATCCGTCGAATTAGCGTTGGCTACCCAACCCACCCCATCACATTCCGAGCACGCTCCAGCCTTGTTGGAAAAACTGAACAACCGAGGCTCCGGCTTGGGCACGACTCGCCCACAGTGTCCGCATTTCAACTCCCGAGAAAACGAACGTAGATGCCAGTCCCGCTGATCGACGGTCAGGATAGCACTTGAAAGCTCGACCGGACGATCCAAGAGAACTTCACAAGTCCCTCCGCCGAACTGGAAAGCGATTTCGATAGATTCTCGAATCCGCGCCAGTTCCGTCCCAGACTTTAACCGATCAACCACGATTCGAATCGGCTCAGCATTGGGATCAACGGCCGGTAGGCCTGAAACATCCGGATTGGCCAAATCGATCGTCTGCCCGCTGGCGATGGCCCGCGCGAACCCATTGCGTCCGGCTGCGACCAACGTACTCACGAGATCCTCATCCGGATTACCGTGAAACACAACCTGATAACGGACGCCTTCGTCCAAAGTAACCAACTCCTGAGCCACGGATTGTGGGCTCTGCCGCGTCACATCGATATGACAATCCGGGCACACTACGTTTGCGATCTGAGCGAACATCAGCCGCATGTACTCAGTGACTTCCGTCGCCGTTCCTACCGTCGTTTTCTTGCCAACCTTGCCGCGGAAAGCCTTGACTGCAATCGCCGGAGGAATCCCATCGATGCGATCGGCAATCGGTTTATCGAGCTGATTCAGATACTGCCGCGTGTGAGGCGCCAAACTTTCGATGTAGCGACGTTGCCCCTCTGCATAGAGCGTATCAAACGCCAAACTCGATTTCCCTGATCCACTTAGCCCACAAAAACCAATCCACTGGCCATGAGGGATATCCAAATCAACGTGCTGCAAATTGTTGACGCGAACGTTTCGAAGTTGAATCTGTTTTGACACGGAAGGTTCAGCAGACTGAAAGGGAACAGGATGAGTGAAATGTATCGACGCTTCAACAACAACTCAACAAACCAACGCGAAACTCAACGATCCATGTTGATGATCGACCGGCCAAAGATCTTTCCATTGAGGATTTTCATGATCTCTTCAGGAAGTCCCTCCAAGCCAACTTCCGATCTGATTTCCCCCAAGTCCATTTTCCAATCACCCGCCAATTTGTTCCACACTTGAATTCGATCGTCTCGTCCAGTGTTGGCACTGTCGATACCACACAGCGTGATCCCTCGCAGAATAAAAGGAAAAACAGTGGTCGCCAATACGGTTCCCGCAACATTGCCACACGTCGTTACACAGGAATGCAAGTCCGCCTCTCGCAACACCGACGCCAAAGTCGAGCCACCGACGGTATCCACGATTGCAGCCCAACGTCCTTTGAGCAACGGGGCCTCGGACAAGTTACAGGTTTGCTCGCGGGTAATTACTTCGGCTGCACCGAGTCGTTTCAGCCATTCATGCTTGTCGACCTTTCCCGTCGACGCGACCACACGATATCCCAATTGAGCCAGGAGTTTGACGGCTAATACACCGACGCCACCCGTCGCGCCGGTTACCAACACGTCACCGTCTTCCGGCTTGATCCCATGATTGACAATTTTTTCGACCGAGCGAGCCGCCGTAAACCCTGCGGTTCCCAAAGTGACGGCATCCAACGGAGTTAGCCCTGCCGGCAAACGGTAGACCCAGCCTGCAGGCACGCGAGCAAGTTTGGCGAATCCGCCATGATGGGCCGTGCCAAATTTGGCATGCCCAATGAGAACTTCGTCGCCGATTGAGAATTGCTCGTCACCAGATTCGAGCACCACGCCGACCGCATCGACTCCTGGAATCAGCGGAAATTTTCGCGCCACGCCAGGATTCCCAGCCGCCGCTAAACCGTCTTTGTAATTCAAAGCCGAGTACTTGATTTGGACGAGGACGTCGCCGGGATCCAGCGCTTCCTGGCTCAGCGTATTGACCGAACTGTTTAAGACAAACTCCTCGACGGATGGGTCGGCGGGTTGCGTCACCACAAAAGCTTCGAAATTCTTGGGGAAGGTCATGAATGACTCGTGGAAAGATGTCAGAAACGGATAAATTTAAGCCTGATTCTATCGTGGTGGCAAAATCGTGAAAATGACGGGCTTTTGCCAACAGATCCGATCGATATTTTCGAAATATCTTACCGGCATTGGAAATGGTCATTCGGATCACAGTCGCCAACGGCTAAATTGGTAACTCAGTCTTATAGAAGATTGGTGAGCAGCTCACGTGAAACGTCCCCTTCAGGCACGTTTCTTCGGAGAGCTTCCCATTTCCCCAGACTTGTTCGCTTAAATTGCCGATGGACTCCGATGCGACCAGACCGATCAGCAACCAAGCCGTGCTCTACCATTGCACGTGTGGCGAACAGTTGGTGCTGGACGCGAATGTCGGCGGCCAATGCAAACACTGCCACCGCACAGTTTCGCCCAAACTGTTAGATCAAGACCTGTGCATGACCGTCACGTTGAATGACAACGATGCCGATCTCGAAAAGACACAATCCGCTGGCTTCGACCTCGACATTCAAACGTTACCAGCGAAGCAAAAACTGACGCCGCTGGTCGCAGAAGAGCTGATCGGCCAAATGTTTGGTCACTTCAAACTAGTCGCGCCGCTGGGATTCGGCGGCATGGGACAGGTTTACCGGGCGTTTGATACGTCGCTCCAACGCTACGTTGCGGTGAAACTATTGCGAAGCGGAATGGGGGACCACGAGCACCCACGCGGATCCGACGAAGAAGTTGAAAAGCTTCTCCAAGAGGCGGTTTCTCAAGCCAGAGTCACACATCCCAGCATCGTCACAATCTACTACGTGGGAAAACAGGACGGCAATCCTTTCTTGGCCATGGAATTGGTCAATGGCAAGCCACTAAGTGAACGGGTCAAATCCAGGATGGATTTTGACGAAGTCGTGCAGATCGCGATGGATATCACGAGCGCGCTCGAGTATTCATTTGAGCTGGATATCATTCATGGTGACATCAAGCCTTCGAACGTTTTGATCACTCGCTCCGGAATGGCTAAATTATCCGACTTCGGAATGGCCAGAAGCGCTTCCCGCGATACAGAAAAATCTGTCGGAGGAACGCCCAGCTACCTCGCGCCTGAATTACTTCATGGCAAACGACCCTCGGTTCAATCCGACATTTACGCTTTGGGCGTCACATTTTTCGAAATGACCTTTGGACGCCTTCCCAGAACGATGACGGGAAAATCAGTCGCCCAATGGATCAAGAATCATGATGAGCTGGAGTTGGATTTCCCCACGCTGTGGCCTGAACAACTACCAGAAACCTGGAAAACCGTCCTGACGAAAATGCTGGCCTGCGATCCGGCCGAACGGCATCAAACGTTCGACGAATTGCTAAATGAACTTAACTCAATTAAACCGGCCTCCAAGACGGATGCGAGATTCTTTCCGCGGATGTTTGCCGTCGGCATTGACTGGGCCATCGCCCTTTCGCTGACAGTTCTGTTTCAAATCGGAATGGAAATGCCCGCTTGGAAAGAGCTGCATGCTAACTTTCCGATTTTCCCGCTGGCTTTCCACCTCGTTAACTTCTTGCCCATCGTCTGCTTTACCATTTTGACCTATTTTTGGCGGCAGTCGATTGGACGGACACTGATGCATATTCGCGTCGTGAATCAATTTGGGATGCGCCCCACGGCCAGCACAATGGCGATGCGCAGCTTGGTCCGGATGCAGTTCCCTTGGGTGGTGATCGCCCTGGAACTATTTCGAAATGAACTCGACGTCTTTCCAATGGTCGTCTTGGCCTCGATCTATATGCTTTCGCTAATGTTCCTGGTGGTCGATCTCGCGTTCATGGTGGTCTTCTCCAAAAACCGTGCCATTCACGATATTATCTGGAAGACTCGTGTCGTTCTCGACACAACTAACGCCGAATAGCCCGCTCGGAATTTAATTCCGCGGTGCGGCCGCAAATGCATTTACCACCAACCGCGATCAGGGATCTCAATGGCTGACTCAAGCTCTCAACCCATTTCTTTAGCCGACGTGGACGTCCAAGAAATTCTCCCTGGGTTCGCGGCGAGGTTTGTGCATTCCGAAAGCATGACATTCGCGTACTGGACGATCCAAGATTCAGCCGAGTTGCCGTTGCACTCACACCATCACGAGCAAGTCGTCAATCTACTCGAAGGCGAGT
>JBLINZ010000233.1:0-9604 GCA_047639375.1 Mariniblastus sp.
CGTTGCGCGTCGAGCACGTGGGTCGCACCCCGGAGACACCTCCGCTTTGCGATCCGTGGCTGTTGCTTCCAAATTATGATTCAATGTTTTAGATGGTTTGCAGGTGGCCCAAAGTGACTCAGAATAACAATCCAGCAGCCCTTCCGCCGACCGATTATGATGCCCTTCATGATATCAGTCAGCTGCTCGGGGCCAATGATTTCCTCGCCGCCGAACTGGTTTTAGACTCACTGAGCGACACTCAGCGATCGCGAATTCTATCTCGAATCTCGCCCGACCTTCAGCAGCGACTCGTGGTTGGACTAGATGCTGAAGACGCAGCTGAATTCCTACACGACATGCCAGAAGTCCAGGCACTCGAAATCCTGGAGGACATTGACCCGGCCAAAGCCGCAGACATTCTGGAAGAGCTTCCCAAGAAAGAACAAGCGGACTTTGTCGGCGAACTACCGCAAGCTTCTCGCGACGCGATTTTGTCGGAGATGGAAACGGACGATGCGACCGCCGTTCGCAAACTTGCGACTTACGATGACGATGAAGCCGGCGGGATCATGGCCGTCAAATATTTGTCGGTCAGCGAAAATGACACGGTCGCCCAAGTGATTGACCACATCCGTGAAAACGTCGAAGAATTCTCGGATTTCGACGTTCAGTACGCCTACGTAACCGACGTCAAGAATAGCCTGAAAGGCGTCCTCCGGCTGCGTGATCTGCTAGTTTCATTAGACAACGTTGGAATCGAATCGATCATGATTCGCGATCCACTTTTCGTCTCAACCCACACCAAACTGCCTGAACTGCATACGATTTTCGACAGCCACAGCTTCATTGGCATTCCCGTGGTCAACCATCTCGACCAATTGGTCGGCGTGTTGCGGCGCGGTGATGTCGAAGAATCGATGTCCGAACAATTCCAAGACGACTATCAAAAAACCCAAGGCTTGGTCGTTGAAGAACTCCGAACCATGCCGATGTGGACTCGAGCTCGCCGCCGCCTGGCGTGGCTCAGTGTCAACATCCTGTTAAACGTAATCGCGGCAAGCGTGATTGCCATGTACCAAGACACGCTTGAGAAAGTCATCGCGTTAGCAGTCTTCCTCCCAATCATTTCCGACATGAGTGGCTGCAGTGGCAATCAAGCCGTCGCCGTGAGCATGCGTGAGCTTTCGCTCGGGCTGGTAAATTCTGGCGAGGTACTTCGCGTTTGGCTTAAAGAGGTCAGTGTCGGACTGATCAATGGTTTCGCCCTCGGCGTGTTAATCGCCCTCGTAGCTTACCTTTGGAAAGGCAATCCGTGGTTGGGGGGAGTCGTCGGGGTCGCCATGATGCTCAATACAGTAATTGCCGTTTCTCTGGGCGGCACACTCCCTTTGGTGATGCGATTATTCAAACTCGACCCGGCCCTAGCCTCTGGGCCGATCCTGACAACGGTGACCGATATGTGCGGTTTCTTTCTGGTCTTGAGTGCAGCAACATTGCTGCTGGACCGATTGGTTTGAACCCTTGCGAATATCATTCCCAAAACACGAACCCTTGACGTAATTTGAGGATGGGCACCTTGTCCATCACATGCGCGACTCAGGCACTTAGTCCAGAATTCTGCTAAACTGCGCAGACTGTATCTTGCTCCCCAGAAAGAACGAACCATGGAACTGGACGCACAAGGCGCATCGGATGTCGGCCAGCGGCGCGAAATCAACCAAGACTAATTTTACTTTGACAATACGCGTGGGCTGTTTATCGTTTGCGACGGCGTCGGCGGACACGCGGCTGGCGAAGTCGCCTCGCACAAAGCAATCGAGTTCACGATTGAATACTTGGACAATCACTGGTCAGAAGTTGAATCGGCCGGCAAGAACCCAACGGGCTACTACAAACTGACGCAGTTGATTGAGCGAGCCATTCACAAAACTTGCAAACGCATCAAAGCCATCGCCGAGGAAACTCCTGAATTCAAGGGCATGGCGACCACGTTGACTTTACTGCTCATCGTTGACGGCAATGCGATCGTGGGACACGTGGGAGATTCGCGTCTGTATCTCAAAAGGAATAAAGAAGTTTTTCAGCTGACGACCGACCATACGCTGTTCAACGAAATGGTGAATGCCTACGAGACGGTTGACCTCGACTCGATTAAGAAGTTCGCCCACTGCCTCACGCGCTCCGTAGGCAACAATGCCGACGTTGCAGTGGAGACTCTGATGTTCGAAGCCCGCCAGCACGATGTGCTGCTTCTGTGCACGGACGGCCTAAGCAATTATTTCGACGACGACACCGTGGTAGCCGGGATGCTGTCGGGCCGAAACGTGAACGTCATTGCCGACTCATTGGTCAAGTTCGCCAATGATAGTGGCGGCAGTGACAATGTCACCGCCTTGGTAATCCGTGTCGTCGATGTCGAGGACTTTTCGGTAAACGCCCATCGAATTCGACTAGACCTCACGGAAGAAAAAATCTCTCAAGACACACCATCCTCGAGTTGACTAATCCAACCTAGGCGGATTGACCTTCAGGAGTCAACGCCCGGCCTTACCCGAGCGTGGCATTGTCCGCAGCAGATTGAATGACCGCCCAAGTATCGAGTGACTCATAGAGGGCCAAACGGTTGCAGCGAACAAGATCGTCGTGGGCCTCTTCGTAGCTGGCGATCAGACTCTTGGAAAGCACTTTGCCGTGGGGAGGCTTGTCAAAATAGTTTCGTGGACGCCAGTGCTCCGGCTTGCGAACGATCGTCAAGACAAAATCTGGCTTGCTGGATGTCAATCTGTTTTCTGACATTGCGGCTTGATCCGAATAAGTTTGCTGAGTGTCTTCTCAAGAAGTGACCAGTGACGGAGTCAAAATGAAATGAGCTTGACTTTCTCCTGGTTCAGGTGAAACCGTATAAATTACCCCCGGGCAACTTGTCTTTTTCCCAAAGACCACAGAATCGGCCAAGCCCCTAACGTCCGCGTTTTGGCATCTTGAATCCGACTAATTCCCCCAGCACCGGTAATAAACAAGCCGACGCCGCGATCAACAATAGCGAACCACTTACCGTCAAATCATACCGCGCCCTACCATTGAGCGTTTGTACCAGACTGAATAGCAGAAACATGCTCGTTGATGCGATCAAGTATCCCACGATTCGAGTTCGCCGACCTGAAGGGATGCCGATCTTATGCAGTATCCAACACACAAACGGAAAGAACTGAATTGCATGAATTGCGACTCCATGTGGAAATTTCATGACGCCAGCTTCGCCAAACGTCGATGGGTCGGCTCCCTTCGATGCTTGCGAACTGCCGTAGAACAGGATGAAAAAACCGATCAAACACGAAAGAATCAAAAAGGCCATGCCTCCCCGAATGGCAAGTCTCATATCGCTGGATGCGTCTAGCCTGAGATGGCATCGTCTCGTGAACTCCATCAAAGCCAACGTCGCAAACACAATCAGGTACGTCATCCAGTTTTCGATTAAACTATTAACTGCAGTCGAATGATTGAAATGCGACGCTTCGCCCCGCCACGCTTGAAGCGTAATCAGACCTACCTCCGCCACCATGGCCGCGCCAAACAGCCCGCACAACAACGAGTCCCACCTTCCAGGCCGCAGCTTCGGGAAAAACCAAGCGATCGAAAGCACTGTCATACCCGTTGAAAAGCCGAACAAAATTGGCTTCCGCCATGACACTGGCCCTTCCCAATCGCCGCCCATTACCAACCAGACGACAACGTGTATCAATCCGGACAGCATCAGCAGTCCGCCCGAAATGCGAAGCGTATTTTGGGGAGCGGTGAATGTCTTAGCGACTGGTGCCGTCAAGCTTAACTCCCCGCTTTTGTGGTCACCGCTCACGCATATCACCAGTTTCAAATTGAATCTAAAACGCCGCACGCTGTCAAAGGACTTTAACCGCAATTTCACGATGTAGTAAACAAACGAACGGTGCTCGAGGTACTGCCTTTGAATGGGTACCACCAGCAAGAAGTTATCTAGAACCGTTATTCCGCGGTTTCTATGGACACAGTTCGGTTATTTGCTTATTCCAGCGAGCGGAAGAGATTCCATGATTTCATTTGCAGGTCGAACCATCGAGTGCGTTCAGGGGGCTAACTTGCGTCGCGTTCTGTTGGACGCCAAACTACCTCTCTACAACGGAATTGCCAGTGCGATCCATTGTCGTGGGCTCGGCACCTGTGGTACTTGTGCCGTTGAAATTGATGGCCCTGTTTCTGAGATGACGAAAGTCGAAAAGTGGCGACTCGGATTCCCCCCGCATAAGCACAACACGGGTCTCCGTCTTGCTTGCCAATGTAAGGTCTTGGGTGATCTCAACATCACCAAGCACAATGGTCTGTGGGGCAATCAGATCGCAGAAGAATCGTAGATCAAGACATTCTCGACCGATCGTTCACTAGAATCCCAGGATTCCTGTTCAGCGATCCGGTCCAACCGAACTTTGAAAACTCGAGCAAAGCCTCAGCAAATGATGTCTTGATTGTCGAACGGAGATCTCACGCCAGCGACGGTCTTTCAAGTACTCCGCCCTAGACGTGGCTCGATTCATTGGCCCAATTCCGCTGTTCAGCCAATGCGTTATTCAGTCTGGCCCGGCCATTGTTGACGTTAGTTGAAAAGCATCGTTTGACGAGGCTTATCGTTCCGAACAGGGTCAAGCCCGCCGAGAATTCTTCCAGCGGTTGCCATGCCGCTCAGGAAAGCCCCTTCGACTCGGGAACCATTGGCCCAATCACCGCAAGCGAAAACGATTCCAGAATCGTCTACCAAACAACGATCCTCCAATGTCTCAACTGGAATGGCGTACTTCCAGCGGTGAGCTTGCAGATACAGATTCGGTTGTGGAGTAAGCCCCGAGACTTTCCAAAACTCCGCCAACATCGTCTCTGCGACTTCATTGGGATCATGCTCCCAATGCTTTTCGGACCACTCAGGGCGAGCGTGAATAACCAATTGCTCGACGCGAGACTCGCGGCTTGGTTTGGTGCTGTTTCGGGCTGCCCAAGACAGAAAGCTGTCGTGCATGAACGCCCCATTCCACAGCTCAGTGATTGGATTTTCAAGTGCCACCATCACGGCCCAACACGGGTTCATTTCAATGTCGGCAATCCGATTGGCAAGCGAAGGATAGTTCACCAACAACTCAGCGGATTGGGCCGCAGGCGCAGATACGATCAACCGATCAAATTTCCCCAATGAGTTTTCACCGTCATCAATCAACTCGACGACGTTGCCAACCGGCTGAACCTTTCCAACGCAAGTTCGCGTCAAGACTTGAACATCACCAGCCAAATGCTTGCAGATCGCGTTCATCGAGGGCACACCCACAAATCGGTCGCTCCGGTTCGACTCGGACTTAATGCTCCCCTTCTCAAGGACAACAATGTTTTGATCATCTCCCAGTTCACGATCTGGCCACTTCGCGACAATACCCTGTTGAATCCAAGAATCCACATATCGCTCGAACACTTGGTTGCGGACCGTAAAATATTGAGCGCCATGGTCGAAAGCAATCTGCTCAACTGCCTCGATCTGAGACGTTTTAGCATCGCGACTTTTGAATGCGGTACTACCAATCCGCCGCGTTGACATCCGCCCACCGACACCCCTGCCCTTTTCAAAAACGGTAACCTTCAAACCGTGATCCTGAAGCGTCCTCGCAGCGAACAATCCAGAGACACCGGCCCCAATGATCGCAACGTGTGGAATGGGAAAAAATCTCGGCTCAGCTACCTTCGCCTGATACGATTGAAGATTGAGGCGGCTGGCGTGTTGCGACGTCGGACGCGGACGCACGGAACCAATGATGCCTTGCTCAGGCTCGAATGGGCGATCGAATTGCCCAAGACACCACAAGATTCCACCGTACGAGGCAGGGTCACGCCCATCAAGTGCATAGCGATGATTCAAATCGATAATAGTTTCCAAGCCTTGCTGCGGCGTTTTTGTCCAGTTCAAAATCGCTTTGCCCCAAGTCATCCGAACATTGTTGTGCAATTCGCCTTGCCTCAACAATGATTGTTGGGCAGCATTCCAGAACTCGTTTTTAGTTTGCCCACGAGCCAATTGCTCCCACGCGTAAATTTGCTTTCGCTGGTCAGACGCATGATGCGCTAGCGTTTGCTGAGCCCACTCAGGAATGGCCGACCATCGATCGTGGTCGTCTCGGTAAAAGCAAAACGCATACGCCAGTTCCCGCCAGATCAGCAACTCGTCAAGGTACTTTTCCGCGCCGGAGCTGTCGATCTCGGCAACTTCTCGAGCGATCCGCAGAGGCGAAACCATGCCGTAGTGAAGATAAGCCGACAGGCGGCTGACGCCATCCGTCAAAGCGCTATTCCGTTGCTCGGCGTAGCGACCAAGCCGTTGTTCCTTGAACTCGTTCCAGCGTGCGTAACCCGATTTGCCGCCTCCGATCGTATCTACGACCGGAGCAACCGCATGGTCAATATCACAACGAGAAATCAACTCGCTGAGATCGAATGCTTGGAGGTCAAGTGGCTCAAATGGCAGAATCGACATGTCGAATGGCTTTGTCTCGATTGCGAGTCGAGGCCAAGGCCGTGTTAGTCGCTCGGCATAAATGTTCTCGGTCGCTGAACGAAATTGAAAAGCTCTTGAATAAGCTCGCTTGACCAACAACATCGGCGCTACGCAAGCCGTGTCGACTGAAAAGATAGGCGTGCGGGTTTTGCTTTTTAACGCGGCTAAGAATCGTCGCGGCGGATCGACTGGCATGTCCTCGGTCACAACGGCAAGAGCCATGTCAGCCAGTGTTACCAAATGCGGCCGTCGATCGTCTCGCGTGGCCAAATGAAAAGCATAGCTCAGTTCCTGCTCAGCAAATTGCTGTTGAACATCCCTTGCCCCCTGAAGCATGAATAGGTGATGCCGATCCGAAGCGTATTCGTAGTGCTCGGAAATCGCGTGATAAATTAAAAGCGAAACGCCACGCTCATTGGCGAGGTACTTGGCCACATCCAAAGCAGGGTTCTCATCAGTGCGAACAGCAGTCCTCATCCAGTACAAAACGAACTCCCCCTCCGACGCACTGCCCCCGTGCACGCGCGTCCGTTCCACCAAATGTATCGGCAACGTAGATATCATTGACGTTTCTTTGAAACCCTCAGCTTGAATGACTGCATACTCATATTTTAACTAAAACATCTAAATGGCATCCGCAACCTCATTGTACGCGAGTATTACGAAGGGCTTTCGAACCACTCCTCTCAACCCACCCCTGACCAACTCCGGAACTCCAACGCCGCGCGTTCTATCAATGCTTGATGGAACACGCACTCGATGAGCAAGTCGTCCCAGATCCCCCACTGCTCAAGCCTCCAGTCGTGGCTGATCATCGCTTCTAGAACGCCGCTTGCGACGACACCGTTCGCTACAAAATTTGACTTCGTGCCAAACCTTCCGCCACTTTTTTCGCCAAGTCATGGGCCTGCCACAGGATTCACAAATTCTTGATCCAACGTCTTCTCGCTTCATCTGACAATCATCCTCCTTCTTAGATTTAATCGGTTGGCAACATGGTCCACAGTTCGGGGCGACCGACGTTGCAGTGAACGGACCGGGACAACAATCCAAGACAACCCCACGAGAAAAACAATGACGTTCTCGCGACATTCCACGCCGCCACCCCTCGAATGGGCTGACTTCGATTGCGGCTAGTAACGTTCGGAACCGGGTGGAAAATTGCTTCGACCCAAGCCGGTCGTTCTGGCTCGCCATCTTGCATCTGATCCATACTGAACGCAGTTTCAGCTATCAGCGCCGACGGCATGCCCTGATTGACAAGCGTTTGGTCAATCTTCAAAGAGGCATTTCGACTGACCGTCGGTAAGATCAACAACCCCACAAAAGACCAAACCGTAAAACCGCACATGGTCGTCACCAGTCCCGCGACGGTGTCAAATCCGGCATTGGGGAGCAACGAGCAAAGCAAGAACCCAAAGACGTTCCAAGCGAACGCAAACACGAGACCTCCAGAGTAGCTTCCACTCTCAATCGCGATCGCCCGCCGCGCAATCGCGGCCGCCAATTGCTCCCGCGAAAAAGCCAGCCATGCCCTGGGAATGATGATTTTTGCATACTTGCCGACGCCTACGATTCCTCCCGTGAAACCAACGTCCCGATGCTTGACAACCACCGTTCTCGGGACGTAGATTTCCCATGACTGAATCAGCGTGATCGCATCCAAGAGCTTTTGCGACATACGCTCGGACTCCACTTCCCTATTAATCAAAAGGCGATTCCGCACTACAAAACATGCGGCGATCCCAAAACAAATCGCAAGACCGCCACCAGCCGCCCCCCACCGCTGACTCAGAATAAGAATGAGTGCCCCGAATGAGGCAAACAACAAGGCTTGCGCGATCGCTGCAGCAACATAAGATCTCAGCCAAGCCCCAAACGACTGAGTCGTCTTTTGAAACCTCTTGGGAAATATGAATCCGCCCAGGAAATCCAGCGGTATCGACCAGAGCATGAAGAGTCCGATGACCCCCGCGAGTTGCAGCAGCTCAAGCCGGCCTACGCTTTCGCTGCTTGAAAGATAGTCTTGTGAAACCCCGCTGATCAGCGCAGCAATGGAGATCGTCACAAGCGATCCGACGCCTGTGACCCCCAACCATAAGCGTGCTCGGGCGTAAGTCATTATCTTCTCTCAGAGTTATTTGGCTATCTGAGTACGGACCGCAGGGAACGTCTCTCAAGCAACTGAAAACACCCTAATTCCTGCCGATCGTGATGTGCCAATCGCTGGGAAGGTTGATTTCTTTCGGTAATTCCGTCCTAGTGAGAACTCGAAAGAGTGAACGATTTCCAGGCCAGACTTGTCTCTTACTCCCTTCGACTCGACATGCTTCTGCGCACCCAGAAAGAGGAACATGTTTGCATTAAAATCAAAAAACAAAAGCTTGAGGCGAAACTCAAGAAACCGCTTGAAGAAAGTTACCGGTAATCTCACACCATTCGCATCAACAGGGATGACAAAACGGACGAAGCAGAAACGTTGAGAAAACACATCAACGCAATGAACTAACACGAAACTGATGAATCAAGGCATCCGCCTCTACTGAACCCGACACGCGTCAGCGAAAACAAAGCGAGGGAAGTCTTCACTATTGAGCCCTGGCCTCTCGATGCCGTCAACGCTCACGATATAGCTTTTGAAGAGAAAGAATTTGCCGAGACGCATTGGTCCGATGCTTTTCAGCCGGTAGTAAAAGAATGGCTGGAGCTGGAAGTCACCAAACGGGCGAACAGTTGTTCCGATCGTTAAACAATGCTCTTTGATCCAGTCCGATTATTCGGAATCGTCTATCAAGTACTCGCTGTTCCCCATCCATGTGTTCGTGTTTCGCAGGATGTTGCGAAACACTCGCAGGGCCACGGCCGCAAATTCGAATTCAACAAAATAACGAACGAGAAAAACGCCGAGAAGAACTCCGCGTTATCATTCCTGAATAAATGCTGCTTCGCCAGATAATTGACGGAGCATCAGGATCCCCCAATACCCGGACGACCGACCATAAACTTACGAAAGTCTGTGGGTTGGCTTCCAGCAACCTGGGCTAGTTTGGTCATTTGGTC
>JBLINZ010000234.1:0-9585 GCA_047639375.1 Mariniblastus sp.
AATAATAATTGAGATCCAGTTGCGGCCCAAGTTCGGATCGATCGACCGTACGCCCAATTCTACCGAATTTGCAAACCAAGCTCTGATCGATTGTGGGCCAAACTAGGCCCAATCAAAACCGGTCGTTTTCTTGATCCGGTCCTCGAATTTTCCGAGCAGCCCGCCTACAACGTCCCATTTATTGGAGCGGCGAACTTCGATATCGCCCTGTTGGTTGATACGAATGATGGAGTTGTCACCAACACCGGCACCTTCCAAGTTTTGTGAGTGCAATTCACCATCGCTAATGATTGCGTCCAAAGTCGCCCCGGTCATCTCAATGAATTTCATAGCCGTTTCCGCAGTCAATTTCCGAATGTTTTTTCAGTTGGGATCGTTGACCCTGAAAACTGTTACCCACATTCTATCATCAATCGAAAAGAATTTAAGACAATGCGGCAACTAGTTCTCGTTTTCGTGCCAGCCGTTCAGGCGTTACGGTTTGCCAATCGTCAATCGGACGTTTCTTGCCAAAAAAGAACGATTCTATCCTGCCACCGTTCCTTTGATATTTCGTGACGCCGTCAGTTAACTGATTGCCCAAGCAATCGGCGGCAAATTAATGACTACTGCCGAGGCTCAAATTCCATCAAATATCGTTGCCTCATTGGATCCAACAGATGTTTTAACATATTAACATCCGTTTGGATCAGGATTTACTCTCTGTCCAATAAAGCAAGCAGCTGTTTCATTGACCTTGGAGATGGGTTGATTGACTTAGCCCATGACAATCGGCATTGGGCTTGAATGATCGATGGCGACCATCTTTTGCTCGGGCAACTGGATTACGACCGCTGGATTGAATGAATCAATTCAAACAAGTCGGGCATTACCAAGAGGAACAAATTATGGGATGGCGCAGCCCACCTTCAATCAAGGCCGCTTTGAACGAAGCAACCCAAAGATGGCCCAAGCGGAGCAAACTCAGTGACGGGGCGTTCGGATACACGGCTCATAGCCATCGCAAGTCGGACCACAACCCAGCCACCGATGGCGACATTCACACTTACGATCTAACCCACGACCCGACGAACGTTGTTGATTGCAACTTGCTCACAGCGCACCTGGTCAAACGACGAGACAAACGCGTTAAGTACATTATTTGGAACAGCAGAATCTGCAGATTCAAAAATTGGACGAGGTGCCCTACACCGGGACCAACAAACTCACCAAGCACGTGCACGTGTCCATTCACGACACAACGACTGCAGAAAACAACACCAGTGACTGGTTTAAATTGGAACGCACCAAGTTTACCAACGTCGCAATCTACTACGCCAAGGCTGAAAACGAAGGCGAAGACTATGCGTTCTACCGAGCCACCTTTCACTGGGGAAAAACAATTCAACATGCAAGCTGCATAAAGTGAAGACGGCGCGGGACTTAAAGCTGGCTTGGCTCAACATCGCGAAAAAATGCCAAACGGAACACTCCGGCCTCAATAAGATGGCGATTTTCTCACACGCCATCCAAAGTGAAAAACTGGACGGCGTCGGATCTAATTCAACCAGGGATGCGAAGGGAAACGTTTTGGAAGACGGCACAATGACTCCAGCAGAAATCCACCAACTGGCAATTCTGCCTTAGCACCATCGGGGCAGCCTCACACTCAACTCATGCAACCCAGCAAATTATGCATCGCGTAGAGGGTACCCAGCTCACGAGTTTTGGATTCGCCAAAACGTAGACACCATAGGAATGAAGGGCTACTCATATTTTTCGAAACGTCTGGATGTCTGTCAACCAATTACGACCCCTGATACCAAAGTATACCTGTGGTCTTTTCAGCGTGGAAAAAACGTCGGATATGCACAAGGCGCTGCGGCCTGGGCTGCAGAGCGATCGGCGAATTACATCGCCGCCAAAACGCCAGGAAGACTCCTCAAGAAGGACTTCTGGCTTCCACCCCATAAAGACGAGTCGACGGTCGTGAAATAATTGCCTTGGTTGGCCGAAATTGATGTCGCCCCTATTACTTCGGACGAACTTGTCCTTCAATCGTTGGACCACTGGCAAATTGGATTGAATCATCGGATAAGCCAAAATCAACCGCTGAGTCGATTGAGCTTGAGTCTTGAAAGTCCAGCCTCATTCGAGTCGCTGGCGAATTAGCTTGCCGATCCAACCTGACTTGCATCCGCTCAAAGAGGTCAGCGATCCAATCGATCAACTCGGCCTCCGTGATCTTTTGCTCTTCGCGAACTTGTGAAAACGTGAGCTTGCCGGCCATCAGACGTCGCACAATCGCGTCCCGATACTTCTCAGAAAACCGCTTGATGCGTGTCGCACGGTTTACGAGCGACTGATCCGAACGAATAAAATTCCCCACCGCTTCAGATGGCAAAGCTGTTGATTCAGACGTCAGGTTTTCCGTCGACAAGCTGCCAGCGGGTGGTGAGGAATGTAAATTGGAAATATCAAAACTGGCGGCATTCGGATTCTCTTTAAGCAGTCGCAAACGATGGGACTCGCAATGCACGCAATGCCAGGGCCCCATTCGAAACCGCCTCATGAACTCGCCACTCAATTGATCGAGTTTGCGAAACAAACGCCATCTTAAAACGCGAACGTGGGGAACGTTCTTGTAGCAGTCGGGGCAAAAACCCCAAGTATATTGTCGGTCAATCATGTCGTCTGGCTCCCCGATTTGATAACTCATGATAACAGTGGGCTCGCTTTTTTCCAGCGAATATCGAGCCGTTGACTTCAAAATAACGTCATGCCCGCCACGATTGGCACGTTACGACTTGATTGCAGGTCAATCTAATGGACTTGACCGTTACATTTGCCAAAACTTTGAGGCCTGACCAATCGGGCCTGCCAACTTGCCTCAATCCGCGTTATGTTGCCATCTGCCCAGTTTTGATCATCGATGACCCTCCGAGTGCAACCTTTGAATAGCGACCTCCAATCCGACGCCCGACCCGACAACGATAGCGGTTGGCAAATTCTGATCGTCGCCGAAGAAGAAGACCAAGAGCGGCTCGATGCGTTTCTGGTACGCCACTTTCCGAAATTCAGTCGCGTCAAATTACAGCGGGCCATCGCTTCTCAGAACGTCTTGCTTGAAAACAAAAAAGCGAAATCATCCGTCAGAATCAAGACTGGCCAAGAGGTCCGATTCCTACCTCCTGAACCGGAACCCGAAGGTTCGATTCCGGAAGACATTCCGCTGGAGATCTTGTTCGAAGACGATTATCTTGTCGCGATTAACAAACCGCCGTTCATGGTCGTGCACCCCGCCAAAGGGCATTGGTCGGGCACGATGACCGCCGCTTTGGCATTTCATTTCAAACAGCTCAGCAGCGTAGGCGGCCCGACGCGGCCTGGAATCGTGCACCGACTGGACCGAGATACGAGTGGCGTGATTCTCGTTGCTAAAACCGACCAAGCTCATGTAGCGCTCTCATCTCAGTTTGAACATCGGACAGTCGAAAAAGAATATTTCACGATCGTCTCGCCTGCTCCTGACCACGACCGCGACGTCGTTGATAAACCCATTGGCCAGCACCCCTATCAACGCGAAAAGAAAGCGATTCGCGCAGAACATTCCAGCAGTCGAGCTGCGTCCACATTCTACGAAGTCATCGAACGGTTTAAAGGTTTTGCAACCGTTCGTGTCAAACCAAAAACTGGCCGCACCCATCAGATTCGTGTCCATATGGCCCACATCGGAACCGGTGTGCTGTGTGACAAACTCTATAGTGGGCGAGCGAGATTGACGCTGGGAGACCTGACTCGCAAAAAAAGCGACGATCAATTATTGCTTGATCGACAAGCCTTGCACGCGTTTCGAATCAAGTTTGCTCACCCGCATACCGGCGAGCAAGTTGAGATCGAAGCCCCGTTGCCGGATGATATTCAAGCCACGATCGCGGCGATTCGTGAACATCGAGGTCTTGACGCGAAGCAGTAGCTGGAACTCGGCACAATAGTCACATTCGCAATCAAACAAATTCCATGCATCTCACCATCCGGTGATGCAACTGCCTCTCAAGCCCCGAATGCCGTCTACGATCCTGTCTGGATCGATGGTCGCCTTTCGCTCCGCCGAAAGACAATCAAACGACGTTGTTTCTCGCCGGTACAAATAACTTGGCTGATCCCGACCGATCAGCCCTGCAACTCGATCGATGACTTGGCGCGTGAGATCGTTCTGATTCGCAACCGAGACCTTGGATGCTGGCAGTCGTCAAGCGAATTCGTTATTTGTACCAGCGAGAAAAACTTTCAATCGACACTCTTTCGACGGAGCGAAAGGCGACCAACCTGCCCGCTGACTAGGATTCTGCGCCAGGAGTCATAAGGTGTTGTGCCAAAAGCAGCTAGCGCTCACAACACTTGGCCATCGAAAACAAACGGTTGGCCACCTGAGATCAAAAGAAATACTTGAGAACAAAATGTCATATTTTGGAACTCAAATGATGGTAGATCGCGTCGCCATTGCACGATAATTCGGTAATCTGACAAATTGCACAATGGGCCTCACTTATTTGCCAAGCTGAACGTGAACATACCCAAGGGTTTATCGATGGGTTCAGGCAAAAATAAATATCATCAAAGTAAAAACGCACACAAATTTACTGACTTGCACTGCTTAATGCAAAATTCTATTACACGTCGGGTTACCAGTTTCGCCTGCGTCTCACTAAATCGACAAGCCCCTAAGCGTCGCGTTGCGACACACGCCTTCGGCTCATTAAATCAACTCGCCCGTCAGCGAGTGGTGAACCCTTATAGGATCCTAACCATCAATGGTCGATGGACTCACTGAAAACGCCCTGGGTACGTCAACATCGCCCGCCAGCTAATCGTTAAACGATCTATCGTCTCATTCGTGGACAACATAGCGCTAAGTTTGCTATGCTATTGTTTCGCTAAACACACAAACAACTCGCCGTTGAGGACAAATACCTTGAAAAACACAAAACTGATTCTTCGCTTTGTCGCCATTGCCGCTGTCACTTTGACGCTTGGCTCTACCTCCATTTTTGGTCAAACGGAAACTGCAGAAACACCGAAAGCAACCGCTGACACAAAGCAGGAATCCAAGGCCGACGAGCCTAAGCCGTTGCCGATTTGGGTCGCGGATGACAATCTTAAATTTTCCGCCAGCGGAACATGGAAATCCGTTAAACCCAAAAGCAACATGCTAGAAGTCGAACTCAAGATTCCGCGCGTCGGCGATGACGACCGCGACGGTCGCTTGACCATCATGGGAGCCGGCGGCTCGATCGAAGCCAACATTGTGCGTTGGGAAGGGCAGTTCATCCAACCTGATGGCTCGCCAACGTCCGAGAAATCAAAGTCTACAGAAAAAGAAGTAGCCGGCCAAAAAGTTAACATGGTCGACATCAGTGGGACCTTCATGGACGGCGCTCCATTCAGCGGCCAGAAAATCGAACGTGAAAGCTATCGAATGTTGGCTGCCATCGTGCAAACCGAGAAACACGGCAACTACTTCGTCAAGTTCTACGGTCCCAAAGCAACGGTCGACGCTAACGCCAAACACTTCAAAGCCATGATCCAGAGTTTGAAAGTCACTGAGTAACGACGGCCTGCCAAAGCAATCCCAAGAGCTCACTGAGTGATCAGGCGGATCAAAACGTAGGTCAGAACGAGAATCACAACGAACCCGACGCCGATTGAAATCGAGAAAATCTTTTTGCGTCGCTTCGTCTTGATCACTGAGGGTGACAAATCTACAAATTCAGGCAGCGGGATATTTGCTTTTTTGTAAGCTCGCTTAACGCGGTCTTGCTTCCTCAGCAGCTTAAATTCAGCCACCAATGTCGGGAAAACTCTTTCCGCTGGGATCCAATCCTCCCAATCTTGCTGCCACACGAGGCATCCAATTTTGACGTCGCCTTGATCGAGATGAACCTGCATGGCCTTGCCTTTGAGCGGGCCGCGCTCACCCAATTCATGGCTCCGGAAATACCAGACGCTCTTGGGCGATTCAGCAATCGGATCGACTTTGCCAAGCGAATCGGGCGGCCTGGGCTTGTCCAACATGAATGATTCTCCCGACGACACCTCAGACTCAAACGTTGCCATTGACTCTTGTTTGAATCGGAATTTCTCGGCTGATGAGCCGCCCGTCCCCCATTGGCCAACGGTAAGATTACCCTGAAGTTCGTCAACGCCAATCGACTGATCATCATGGGACGATCGATCCTTGACTTTCGAGCGTTTGGGTTTCCGTGATCTAAGCTCCACCGGCACCGTTGACTCAAGTGGGACGAGAATCGCCCCGGAACAATGTGGGCAATGGCCTTTCGTGCCAGCCTGAACCAATTTGACATTCAGCCGTTTGTCGCAGTTTTGGCAAAGAAAACGAATGCCCATGGATAGGATCAAGTTGAGGAAGGAAGTGGCGTAGCTAAAGTATAACTAGATTCGAACTGGTTTGAAGCTTGGAAAACAGCGTCTTAGCCCGTCCGCTGGGTGCGACGCCTGAAGGGGCGCCTACTCTGCGTCCATGACTTTCGTCACAATCTGTTTGTCAAAGTAGTTAATCGCCATCCCCGCGTCGATCACCATGAGCTGCGAATTGATCCCCGACGAGCGCGGACTGAGCAAAAAACACGCGGCGTTGGCGGCCTCTTGGGTCGAAATAGCTCGCCCTCGTGGAATGACTTTCTCCGCAAACAAATAGCTGTCGACGTAGCCCGGGATTCCGGCGGATGCCGAAGTCTTCAACAAACCCGGCGCCACGGCGTTGAATCTCACTTCCGAAAAACTGCTGAAACTTTTGGCCAAAAATGCCAATGAGCTATCCAAAGCAGCTTTGACCGGCGCCATGAATCCATAGTTTTCACTGGCCATCGTGGTGGTCGAAATTGAAATCGTAATCACGGAGGCGTCGTGTGCCAAAAGCTCCTTAAACGCATTGGAAACCGCAATCAATGAGAAACAAGAGATGTCAATCGTCCGGAGAAACTGTTGCTTCGTGGTTTCATGAAACGGCTTGATTCCAGATTCGTCGTAGTCGGCGAACGCAATCGAGTGAACTAAGCCATGAATCTCAGGATGATCCACTGCGATCTCTTGAGCAACTCGTTTAATTTGGTCATCGAACTCGACATCACAAATGAAACAGGGGCGATCACCCATCAATTTCGTAACCGACTCACGACGTGCGGGGCTTCGAACCACATAGACGACATTCGCCCCTTGTTCCTCAAGCGTTTTTCCAATGTGCCAAGCGACGCTTTTCTTATTGGCGACACCGAAGACCACAATGGTTTTGCCAGCGAGTTGAAGAAAGTCCATGAGTCGTTCCGATACGGAAATGTGTTCGATACGTGATTGCGTTCGATAGCAATTGAAAATCAGCCAACCGGCCCGAATGCCAGGTCCACAATACCAAAGAGTTAGCTGAATCTCTAATCGAGTGAACTGATAGAAAAACTTGATTCTATTTCACGGGTGGGGCGATCGTGCAAGTGAACGAAAGCCGAGCTGCCAGCTTGCCGTTACATTTGACTTGGGCAGTCATATAAAACGCCGACGACACGACCTCATCAAGCGTGACGTGGTTTTCGATTGTGTCGCCTGGAAACACCATGTTTTTAAACTTGACGTCGCCCATTCGCGTCAACACGGGAACGCCCTCGCCCTGAGCTGCAATTTCCGCCAGTAAAACTGCTCCCGACTGCACAGCCGACTCGCACAGAATTACGCCCGGCGTCAGCGGGTGGCCCGGGTAATGCCCCTGGAAAAAATACTCGTCAGGATGAAACGTCTTTTTGCATACGATCGACGATTCGTTTTGACTGACAATTTCATCCACGAGCAACATGGGGGCTCGGTGAGGAATCGACGCGTGAATCTTGGCCAGGGTGGGGTGCGGAGTTGGCATGTTGATTTTAAGTTGCACTCGAAAGGTGGAGATTCAGTTGCAGTCGTGGCTTGAACTAATTGGTTGCCACAGGCGAGGTGGCGGACATACTGCTGATGTGATTGATCACGTCATTGGCCACGATCACACCATAATTGATGGTGCCAAGCCATCCGGACATGATGATCCCGCAGCTGCCAGCGTGATATAGGCCGGGAATCTGATTGGGCAAAGCCCGACTGACGGTCAGTCCTTCAAATTTGGTCCCGAAACTTGCTCCGTCAATATGTTTCGTATAGTGCTCAAAAGTGACGGGCGTGGCAGCCTCAGCATGCACGATTCGCTCACGGCAATTCGGCACGTACTTCTCCAACGCCTCCAACGTGGTATCAACCAAATCCTGCTTGCTCGCGTCGTATTCTTCTTTGCTCATTCCAACCCAATCATCGTATTGAGCGTTGGTGCTCGAGACGATCAGCGTTCGACCTTTGCCATCCGGGCGAGTGTCGGGATAGTAGAATGAGAAAGTGCGACTTGTGATGTCACGATTGAGCAAAAGATCCGTTTGAAATCGATCAGCGGTGCTTGAGAATAGCAAGTCACCTGTCTCGCGGGGAACCGTGTCGCCCTCGGCCAGCGCCATGTAGACTTGCGTACTTGAATTATTAAGCCGCACGGCTTTGGCGTCATCGATGAACGACGAATCGAATTTGTCTTCTCCAATAAGATTGAAGATCGTGGCTCGCAAGTTCGCATTGGAGACAACGGCCTTGGTCTTGATCTTCCGACCATTGACTTCGACCGATTCGATCCCCTCGCGTCCCACGTTAATCTTTTCAACATCGCAGTTGATTCGCACATCAACGCCGCTGGTCTTCATCTCCTTTTCCATCGATTTAACGAGCTTGTCAGTGCCGCCTTGGAAAACAAAAACGCCTTTGGACATGAAATTGGAAAACACGATCCCGTAAGTCAGTGCCGGATCCTCAAGCGTCGAGCCGTTGGCGTACGTGATTGGCTCCATCAGCAAACGAATCACGTCTTCTCGGCCGGGAAAGAACTCATCGAACAGCTGGCGAGTCGTTTTGGTTTGATCGTCGTAGAAATTCATTCCCCGGGCCGCATCGAAAAACTTGTCGACGCTCGCCTGCTCAACGCCAAAATCGGTCGTTAGGAGTCGCGTGAAGTCTTTCCGATCGAATTTAGTGGTCAGCGAAAACATCGGATTATCAAACCGCACGCCTTCTAACTGAACGATTGAATCGGCGATCTCCTGCGACCAATATCGCCGGCAACTCTTGACCATTCCATAGGGGAATCCATGAAGTGAAATGTCAAAAATGTGACCACCGGGTCGCTTGAACCAAGTCGCTAGGCCACCCAGTTTGTAATGCTGCTCGAGGAGCAAGACAGACAATCCGTCTCTCGCCAAAATATTGGCCGCGGTCAGACCGCCAAGTCCACTTCCAATGACGACAACGTCGTAGCTGTCGGACGCTCCTTTGAGAAAATCTTTTGGCATTTCAGTAGGAAATTAAAACTTGGGATGGGATTGATTTGTCCACGCAGGATAAAAGATTCCCCCCCTTTTATCAATGGTCTGAACGGTTCTCCCAACGAGGCTGTGAGTTTTCCAAATGAGCCCAAGGCGAATTGGTGACCCGACGGGTTAGCGAGGCAGAGCCCCAGTTAGTGCTTCAACT
>JBLINZ010000235.1:0-9569 GCA_047639375.1 Mariniblastus sp.
CATCAAGACAACTCCTGAAATCGGGATTTCGGGATGCCTATCGCGAAAAACATCCTGACACCAAAAAGTTCCCTGGCCCAACACACCAGACCGGAAGCCGCATCGATCAGCTTTACTACAAAGGTCAAGGCCTGAGCAACGGTTCGACCAAGGTGTTGTCGACGTGGCCTTCAAAATTCCCGTCGGATCACTACCTTATCAAAACTGTTTTTGAGCTAGACTACCGGACGACAAAAACTGAATAACTAAACTGCAGTTGGTCGAGACTGGCGAGCGCACTTTGCGCTCGCGGGGCCATGCAAGCCGTCAGTCGTTTCAACAGCCTGGACGCTTTGCAAGTGCTTGTCGATTCCTCGCCCAAACGGCGCCGATGCCTTTCAAACGCGGTGGCTCGATTTGACCATGAGCGTCATGGGAGTCAAAGGAATGAGCCCCGTCAGCATTTGCCCTTGTACCTCCTGCTGGATCAGCGACGACGATTGAATCACTTGTGCAGATGATCTATAAAAAAATCAAGGGAACCCGAGGGGTTAATCGACGCTATTTTGCCGAGATATTGCGTCCTCAGCCAAACACCGATGGCCAATGCGATCCTCTCGGAGCTTTTGTCGAATCGGGCAACTTACAAAAAACTGAAACGTTCTGGCCACGATCACTAAGAAGTTGAAGACATGCTGTTTGAAAAACTAAAGTCAAACTAGTGCTCCGAGTTGTCAATTCTTCCGTCGAAAGAAGCAGATCAGTCATCCCCGCCAACGAAAGCTTCCATTCGTTGGAGGTCCATCACACGAATGGGCCTCGGATTTTTTTGGGAATTAATCCCAATAAAATGCATTCCTGGTCGAAGAATTCTAATTCGTCACACGCCGATCAACTTGGTTGTGTGCCCGACATATCCATTCTATCGAAAGCACAACAATGAAGCGAATACTCGTATCCTTTTCAACACTCGGTTTGGCAGTTTCCTTCGTCATGTCGCCACTGACGATGAGCAGTTCGTTCGCTCAAAACGCCGACGCTCAGGCAACTGAAAAACAGGAGGAAGAGGAGCAAAGCGCAGAAGAATTGATGGCTGCAGCACAACGATCGATGGACAGGCGGGACTACAAAGCCGCCGCCGAGCTTTTCCAAAAGGTGGTCAAACTAGAACCCCAAAACGGTTCCGCGTGGCATTTACGGGGATACGCCCTGCATATGGTTGGCGATTTGGATACGGCGATGAAGGCACACACCAAAGCATCCAAAATGGATGACCCACAAGCAAAAATGTTGGGCCTTTATAATATGGCATGCGTCCATGCCCTTCAGGACCGGCCACACAAAGCGTTTGAGTGCCTGAACAAATCGGTCGACGCGGGATTCCGTGACCAAGGTCAGCTTAGAGGAGACGGAGACATGGATTCTCTCCGCGACGATCCTCGCTATGCAGAAATCGTTACGCTGATCAAAAACGATGGCAAACGCCCGGCTGCCAAAAAGAAAGCACCGTCATTGGCTGGAACCTGGAAAGTAACCTCTGGCGTGGTCTTGGGAGACGAATCGACTCAACTTCCGTTGTCAATCAAGGTGACCAAGGATGAAATCTCGATTGCGACTCCAGAATCCACCTTCATTTTTTCCTACGAGTTAGACACAACTCAAACGCCCATCCAAATCGACATGACAATCGTCGAAGGCCCCCAACCCGACGCCAAGGCCAAGGGAATCATCAAGATCGATGGCGACAAGTTCACGCTTTGCTATCACCCGATGGGTGGCGACCGGCCGAAACAATTCAAATCGACCGAAGAGAATCAGTTCCACCTATTCGTCATGAAGCGAGAGGTAGTCAAAATTACCACTGGAAGTTTGGTGGGACAATGGAAGTTCGTCTCTGGCACAAACGGCGGCGAGAAAGCGGACCAAGAAACGCTTGACACCATCGTCAAGATTGAAAAAGACAAAGTCACGCTTCCGGCGGGCCCTGAAAAATTCGTAATGTCGTACAAAATCGACGCCACCAAATCACCAGCCGAGATCGATATGAAAATGATTTCTGGTCCTGGAGCCCAAGCCGGGAGCCCAGCCATTGGCATCCTCAAATCGAATGGAGCCAACGTTGTGATTTGCTACGACCCAACCGGAGCCAAGCGACCAAAAGCGTTCGAATCTACCGAAGAAGACCAGTTTCACCTGTTCGAAATCAAGAAAATTGTCATTGATTGACCAGCACTTTCGCTTCTGCGGCCTGGCCAACGAGACGCCGCGAAAGCAAAAATGGTTTGACGGGCTGAACAGGTTATCCAGAATGAAATTTCACATCCTGTGTTATCCTGCCTAAAACGTTCTCTCGGGCTTGTTGATTTGATCGATGCCGGTAAACCAATCACCTATTGGGTCGCGATTTTTGGCCATTTAGCAAAACCCGGCGAACCGGGGCGTGCAAGTCGCTGGCATGCTCGAGTTATTCGGTGCTTGACCGCCCACGGCTCACTCGATCGACAGACCTTCACGATCGGTGCATGCACCGGTCTTTCCTCATGGTTGTAACGGGCACCGTCAAAGGGGTAAAATCTGCAGAACCGAAGCCTTTCCGTGACCACATTTGGAAGTCTGCCATGAAGCGCCGAGAATTCTTGAAATCGACAGCCGCCACTGCCGCCTTTCTTTCATCTAGTAGCATCGGGCTGAACTCAATTGCATCGCCTTATCAATTCGTGGGACATCAAGACGAGGACGCCGCCTGCTGCGACCGGACGTACGCTTCGCCCCTGGAAGCGATGAAGGCTCCACCGGAGAAGGTCGCTTACGTGCCGGCAATTTATGTCGGCACGAAAACGAAAAAACCAGATTACCTAGCGACGATCGACGTTGATCCGGATTCCCCCACGTACAGCCAAGTCATCAGTCGGCTGCCAATGCCCAACATCGGCGACGAGCTTCATCACTTCGGCTGGAACGCGTGCAGTAGTTGTCACGGCGACGAGTCGAAAAACCGCCGGTTCATTGTGTTGCCTGGGATCGGCTCGGGGCGATTGCATTTCGTGGACACGTCCGATCCGCGCAAACCCGTGATGCATAAGGTCATCGAGGGCACCGAAATTGCCGAGAAGACCAACATGTCTGCTCCACATACCGTCCATTGCCTAGCCGATGGCACGATCATGATCTCGATGCTGGGTGACGCCAAAGGCGATGGCCCCGGTGGATTCCTTTTGCTAGACGACGAGTTCAACGTCAAGGGTCATTGGGAAAAAGACGCAACCGGCATGAAGTTCAATTATGACTTTTGGTACCAACCACGCCACAACGTGATGATCTCCAGTGAATGGGGATCGCCCAATACGGTTTCGCAAGGGTTCAAACTCGACGATGTGAAGGCGGGCAAGTACGGCCAGCAGTTGCACTTCTGGGATTGGGAAAAGCACTCGATTTCACAAACGTTGGACCTTGGTGAAACCGGCATGATCCCACTGGAAGTTCGTTTCCACCACGACCCCGACAGCGTGCATGGGTTCGTGGGCGCTGCCTTGAGCAGCACGATGTGGCATTGGTACAAGCAGGATGAGAAATGGGTGGCCGACAAAGTCATCACGGTGGATCCGATCGAAACCGAAGGCTGGCCGATCCCGGTCCCCGGCTTGATTACCGACCTCGTTCTGTCTCTCGACGACAAGTGGCTGTATTTCTCAAACTGGCTGCATGGCGATCTGCGCCAATACGATGTTAGCGATCCCGCCAACCCGAAACTAACGGGACAGGTTTGGCTCGGTGGCGTCATCGGCAAAGGCGAAGAAGTCAACGGTCGGAAGCTTGGCGGTGGCCCCCAAATGCTGCAGTTAAGCCTAGATGGAAAACGAATCTATGTCACCAATTCGCTGTACAGCCCGTGGGACGATACGTTCTACCCCAAGATGGCCGAAGAAGGTTCTTACCTCCTTCAATTGGACTGCGACACGGAAAAAGGTGGCATGAAAGTCAACGAGAAGTTCATGGTCGATTTCGGTCAAGAGCCCGATGGTGCCGCCCGTGCCCATGAGATTCGCTTTCCAGGTGGCGATTGCACCTCGGACATCTGGGTTTAGGCTGGGATGTTGAGATGGCCCGATTGCTCGGCAGGGTGGAAAAACTTCGATACAATCGTTGCGACACGGCCACGATTATCAGCTTTCCCTACTTCAACAATGAACGTTGCGTCCGATACAATTGCGTCCAAGACAACGCGGTTCAAGTTAGCCTCGATCACATTCGCCCCCCTGAAAAACATCCGTGCCGCAACGATGCGGTCTTAACATCGTTTCATGATTAAGCCCAAAACCGACACGTCGCCTATTGATCGACTGCAACACCTGCGACAAACAGTCGAGTCAAATTTTCGCGATCAGTTTGGCCATGAACCGACGGTGATCGCCGCAGCCCCCGGACGCGTGAACTTGATCGGCGAGCACATTGACTACAACGATGGATTCGTGCTTCCGATGGCGGTTGAACGCTACGTGGTCATGGCCGCGGCTCCATCAAACGATGTCGCTCGGACCACTGCGAATGCGATTAGTCTGAGCCAACACGGAATCCAGCAGGTGCCCTTGCGACCAACATCACCTTCGATTCCTGGGTGGGGACGTTACCTCGAAGGCGTCTTGGCAGGATTCAACGAATTGGGCGCGGAAGTTCCCGCGTTTGATGCTGTGATTGGATCTGACATTCCTTCTGGAGGTGGATTATCTAGCAGTGCAGCCCTTGAAGTGGCCACCGCAACGACGCTCGAATCCCTCTCGGGAATGCCTATCACAGCGACTCAAAAAGCGCTTCTCTGCCAAACCGCAGAACACAACTTCGCTGGCGTGCCCTGCGGCATCATGGACCAATTTAGTAGCGTGTTTGGCGAGCCGAACGCGTTAATGCTGTTGGATTGTCGCTCACAAGAAATTGAATCCGTACCGTTTTTGGCTCACGATGTTTCCATCTTGATCACCAACAGCAATGTCAGCCACGAACTTGCAGATGGTGAATACGGACGGCGTCGAATGGAATGCGATTCGGCTTTGAAAAAGATTAACCTGACGGGCTGGCGAGAGATCACACTTGAGACCCTCGAATCCAAACATGAGCTGCTGACGACGACCGAATATGATCGTTCCGAGCATGTCATCACCGAGACCCAGCGAACCCTCGACGCGGTCGAGGCTTTCCGGAATGGCGATTGGAAACTTGCCGGCGAATTGATGTACGCCAGCCACGCTTCGCTCCGGAACCAGTATCAAGTCAGCTGCAACGAACTGGATTTGCTCGTCGATGCAGCTCAAGCTATCGGCATCGAGGGCGGTGTTTTCGGAGCCAGAATGACAGGCGGGGGATTCGGAGGCTGCATCGTCAGTCTTGTGAGTACTGAATACGCGGACTCCGTGATTGAATCGATTCACGAGCAGTACAAAACCGCAACCGGCATCGACGCGAATTCGTTTGCCAGCCGACCCGCCCAAGGTGCACATTTACTTCTGCCACTTGGTCAGAATTGAATCTCAGTGCCACTCATACGCAGCCCTCTAACGTTCCGGGTCTGACATTTGATTATTTTCAATAGGCGAAGTGAGATGGGTAGCCGGACGAGCCTGTGATTTCCTGAACACAACGCTAAGTCGTTTAACGAATAGTCGGCGCGTAGAAGTGTGAGTACACCGTCGCCGCAAGTAGCGCACACCAGGGACCTGCTTGCGGATGCACCAGTACGGAAAACAATGACGCGACGGGACCGAAGACACGGTCGCCTGCAGGTTTATCGTGAAGGGACGGTTGAGAAATAAAAACCGTGTTTATGAGATTTCAACACCAAAAAACTAGCATCGAATTCAACAATCCGCCGTAGCGAGACTCGTCAAGCGTTTCGGCAGCCCAAAATTCTAAAAGTCTTGCCGACCTGCGCTACAAGCACTCGTTCGTTTTGGCACAGTCGAGAAATGAAATTCACGTCGGTGGCAAATCTCAATACGAAAACACTACCACCACATTCCACAATCAGGTGCCACTCTCTCATTAAGCCGCAAACCCCAAACAGGGGGTAAGTTTACTGAGCGCGCCTAAACGAGAACGGCAATCGCCAAAACGGCTCATTCAACCAACCGAAACCCGTGGTCCTCGAATCGGGCTTTGATCTCAGGACGTTGAATCCATTCAAAAAACCGCTCCATCAATTTCGCGTTCTTCGTCGACTTGGAGACAGCCCAAGGTTGCGTTGCGACAGACCGCGACGCCTGCGAATCGATCTCAATCATCTCAAGCTCTTCCAACGCCTGGCGCGACGCCATCACATTGGATCGGTAGACAAACGCCACATCGAGCCCACCGGCAAGCATTTGACTCATTAACGTTGGCCCCACATCGACTGTGACGGAGGCTTGTTCAGCCAGTCGATCGTAGACACCGTCGAAGGGATCGCTTGAGAGCATCTGCTGCGTCAGTTTACCCAATGCCGATTGGACTGGGTCGCAAATCCCAATTCGCAGATCGGATTCCACGAGGTCACGCGGGCCATCGACAGCTCGCTTCAAATCCTTCCGCGTCACCATCACAATCCGATTGTGGCTGATGGTCACCGGAACGCAAAATCTGTCACTAACTTCTTCGAGAAACGCCATGTCGCAAGCGAGATAGGCATCAGGAAAGAGTCCTGGATCTCGAATCGCTTTCATGGACGCCACCAGTTTGCCGCAGCCTTCCCAGCGAGGATAGACATTGACGCCTTCCCGAGTCGCGAAATCTCGCACCGCTTTCTCCAACACAGGCGTGAACATCGAGCCACAGTAAAGATGAATCTCCGGAACTTCTTCCCAAACATCGCCATCCACGAACGTAAATCCCAACGCCTCGAACGTAGGTCGACTTGTCGAAGGAGCAGTCAGGAAACGAGCGAATTTCAAGCAGGCCGTGGGGTTGTCGGTGCCGGCAATCACGCCGACCGCGATGTCGCTTTGGAATTCTTCGAGTGGATCAGCCAAACCCATGGACTTGAGCAAATGATCCGACCCGGCGTTGGCTTGGTTAACTTGCGACACCGTGGTGTCCCAAATCACAGCCGCATCGAGACTGCCCGTCACGAGCGATTGGGCGAGCGTCATCACGTTTTCTGAATCCACTGCTTTGTTGTTTTCCAGAGTTTCTAAGAATCCATCTCGACTAGCAATCTTGCGGGTAAGCTTGCCAACGGCGGCTCGTTCAGATGCGATCCCAAACTTGACTCCGGGAATGTTGATCGTTTCCCTAAGATCCGTGGCTTCCATTGGATTGCTTGCCAACACCGCGATGACCGGTTTTTGCCTGGCCAATGAAAACCGCTCGGCAACGATGCCTTGCTCATGGGCTTGGGCCAATAAAAATTCATCGGCCGTGATGTATAGATCCGCACCGCCTTCTAAACCCGTCTCAAACTCCGTTTGGATTTGCCCCGCCAATTCACCGGATCCGCCTCTTCGCACGATCTCAACATTTGTGCCGAACCTCTGATTGTAGTCGGCAATGATCATCTCAACCGGTTGAACGATCCCCGACGCACAATAGACTCGAACCAAACTATCTTGATGGTCGCCGCGTCGGGCATCAGGGCGAATCATCAGCCCAGCATAAATTAGCCCGATCACGACGATCAACGACGCCCCGAACAACAGCAACAGGCGGGAAGCCGAACCGTTACGAATACGGCTCCCGCGCTCGCTTCTTTTGTCATGAGAAAAACTTGGAATTCGCAAACTCATACAGCGGCTCCCACATCGGCCAGCGTGCCAGACTGGAGCGAGTAAGTTTGATCGGCGATCGAGGCGACAGCGGGGTCATGACTAGCGATTAAGACCGAGCCGCCGTCGTTCGCAAACTCACGCAAGGTGTCAAATACAAGCTGGGCATGCTTGGGATCAAGGTTCCCGGTTGGTTCATCGGCGATGATTAACGCCGGTTGATGGGCAATCGCACGAGCCAGCGCCACACGTTGACGCTGGCCATGGCTGAGCGAATCAGGCTTGTGGTGCAACCGGTTTTCCAACCCCAATCGAACCAACCATTGCTTGGCCGTGTCACCCGAAACACCCGGCACCAACTGGACATTGTCCAAGGCATTCAGATAGGGCAGCAGTTGCAGCGTCTGAAATAGGTATCCGATTTGGCCGGCTCGATATCGCGCCCGCTTGGCGACCGACAACGCATATACATTTTGTTTCTCAAGGGTGACGGTACCACAGGTCGGTTTTTGCATCGCCCCACAGGCCAACAAAAGAGTTGTTTTTCCGCTGCCGCTTTCGCCTTGAATTGCGACCACCTGCGAGGCAGCGACGTTTAAATTCACGTCACGCAAGACCTCGATCGTTTGACCATTGCGGTTGAATTGGTGGCTCAATTTTTCAACGGATAGAATCATGGTTTTCGCGTGCTTGATCAGTTTTGGTTGGCAACATTTGATGGTGAAGACGACGGACTGGAAGGATCACCTGTCCTTGCCAATCACGTCGGCTGGATCACGGCGGGCTGCGAACATGGCAGGAATCGCACTAGCAAGCATGGCCAATCCGACCGCGACGAAACCAATTACACCGACGGCTTCCCAATCGATTGAGAACTTTTTTCCGGTCGCCACAAACAAAGGCAGGCTTTGCGACCAAGCCACCCAAGCCCCCACGCAAACGCCGATTGCGGAGCCCAGCGATGTCAACAACGCGGTTCGCAAAACGAACAGATTCACGACCGCTGGCATGTCATAGCCCACGGCCAGCAGCACCCCGACCTCAGATTTACGCTGGAAAAAATTGAGGCTTGAAAGCCCCGCGATCGAGATCGCCAACAAGACCCACAAAACACCCTGAATCAACGCTTGATTCTCAACGCCAACGGTTCGGATACTCAATCGTGCGTTGGCCATTTTGTCCTTGCGGAAAATTACGGCGGCGTCGGTGACCCGAGCCAGCTCATTTGCCAACACAACATTTGACTTGAGGCCGGTGGCGGCACACTGTTCGTCCGTGCATTCGATCGCTTCGATCCGGCTAATTTGATCCGGCAACGCAAACAATGCCTGGGCTGTTTTCAAGTCGACAAAAGCAGCTCCGTCCTGCCAAGTCCCGTTGGAGCGATTGACTCGCGCTACAGTTACTGATTTGCCTGCGATCATGATCTCCGGCGTTGCGTCACGGCCAATGCCAAGCGATTCTGCGAGGGCACTACCAAGCTGAACGCTGCCCTTTTCAAGCGACTTTTGCATGGGCGCCCGAGGACGTCCAGGCATGGGGATCGAAGCCGATATCCCCACGACTCGGGCTGTCGCGGTTCGGTCACCCAGCGAACAGTCCGTTTTCCGCTCCAACATCGGAATCAAATGGTTCAACGATGCTTTGTACTCGATCAACTGCTCAACGAGTTTTCCAGACATCGTGATATCCGAATAGCCGCCGTCGAAGTGGTACTGCTGCTGGTCCAGTTCCGCCGGCAAGATGACCACATTCGATCCGATGTCTCGAGCATTGCGTGAGAGTTCTTTTTGAAAACCCGCATTGTTGACCGAAAAATAAGTCACCGCAGCCGTAATCGCCAAAACGACCAGCGTCACCACG
>JBLINZ010000236.1:0-9562 GCA_047639375.1 Mariniblastus sp.
GCGAGGTCATGCAAAAAGACATGCTCGCCAACTGCCAGACTGTTCAAACTGAACTCGACGAGATCATCAAACTGGCCCCCCGAGTGATCACCAACTACTCGAAACGAATGACCGACCGAATCAATAGCCTGCTTGAATCCCACGACTTCCAAATTCAGCCAACCGACATCGTCAAAGAGGTCGGCGTGTTCGCTGAAAAATGCGACGTCTCGGAAGAGACCGTGCGGCTGGGATGTCATATCCAACAATTCAATGCAATCATTCAGTCGCCCCAAAGCAATGGGAAGAAACTAGACTTTCTTGTCCAGGAAATGCTGCGGGAAACCAACACCATCGGATCCAAAGCCAACGACGTTGAGATTGCCAAGCACGTGGTGGAAATCAAAACTTGTATCGAACGTATCCGAGAAATGGTTCAGAACGTCGAATAGTCGACCCTGAATCCAATCGTCCAACCCCTTCAACGCGGTGCTCAAAGTGAGCCATTGATTCCATGACCGAGCCAGATTCCCAACCTCAGACACCGGTGCCAGGCAAACTGGTCATTATTTCCGGACCGTCGGGAGTCGGAAAAACGACGGTCTTGAAACAACTGTTTGCAACCTGCGAATCGCCGTTGCAAGAAAGCGTCTCGGCGACCACCCGGGAAATGCGACCCGGCGAAACGGCTGGATCAAGCTACCAGTACCTGTCCCACGAACAATTCCAGAAACATCGTGAGCATGGCGATTTCCTTGAATGTTGCGAGGTTTTTGGGTATGGACACTGGTATGGGACCCTCCGGGAGCCCGTAACCACTGGCCTAAAGCAGGGGAAATGGATAGTCTTAGAGATTGACGTCGAAGGGGCGGATAAGGTCTTGAATCACTACCCAGACGCAATCACAATCTTTATTCACCCTGGAAGCTTAGAGGAACTTGAAAATCGGTTACGCGGTCGCGGCACCGAATCCGAAAAAGTCCTCCAGCGTCGACTTGACGTTGCCCAACGGGAACTCGATGCGTCTCCCACGTATCGGCATATCGTAATCAATCAATCGGTCGACCAGACCGTCAATGACATTTGCAAGATTTTGCAACAAGCGGAGAAAAACTGAATGTACGACGCGTTGAAAGAAGAAGAAATCGTTCGCAAAGTCGGAGGCCGATTCAAGCTCTCGACGTTGATCCAGAAACGAATGGTTCAACTCAATCAGGGCTCTCGTCCGCTCGTCGATACTAAATCGACGGACAAAATGGCGATCGTCCTAGAAGAGATCCTCCAAGACAAAATCTATCTCGACACAGCCGCCAACGTCGGACTCTCGTCGCCAGATTTTACTGATCCTCCTGAGCTCAATCTCGACGACCTATAAACCAGCCCAAGCTTGCGTCGACCGTACTTTTCGGTCGATGCGAATTGGCTCGTTGGCCGCGCCCGATCATCATGCCGCCCAAAGAAATTATCATCGCCGTCACCGGAGGCGTTGCCGCTTTTAAAGCCGCAGCTCTGACTAGCCAACTGGCGCAAGCCGGTTTCAAAGTGCGAGTCGCGATGACCTTCGGGGCTCAGCAATTTGTTGGAGCCGCCACATTCGCTGCCCTCTCGGGGCAATCGGTCGTGACCGAGACGTTCGATCCCCAATTCCCCTTGGGTGCTCATATCGAACTCGCAAGAACGGCTGACCTCATGTGCGTTGTCCCCGCAACCGCGAACTTTATCGGGAAAGCCGTCAATGGAATCTCCGATGACCTCATCAGCACGCTCTATCTTTGCTTTACCGGCCCCATCCTGGTCGCCCCGGCAATGAATTGCGAGATGTGGGAAAAAGCCGCCGTCCAACGTAACGTTCAACAACTAGCACTCGACGGTGTCCAAATCATCGCCCCCCAAGAAGGCTGGCTCAGCTGTCGCACCCAAGGCGTCGGCCGGATGGCACCGCCCGAAGAAATCGCTGAAGCGATCGCTCGGCGACTTAAAAACTAGCGGAGTCCTACTTTCAACTGTTCTCTTGGACCAATCCCTTGGCACGTATTCTGATCACCTCTGGGCCCACGCGACAGTACCTCGATCCCGTTCGGTACCTCTCGAATGCGTCGAGCGGACAGATGGGTAGCTGCCTGACTCAGGCCGCGCTCGATCTGGGGCACGAAGTCGTTCTCGTCAGTGGCCCGGTCCAAGTCGAGTACCCGGCTGCGGCCGAATTGATTTCCGTTGTTTCAACCGAAGACATGCTCGCGGCAGCCACGCAAGCGTTCTCACGTTGCGATGGATTGATCGGCGCCGCGGCGCCGTGTGACTATCGACCAATCGAAGTCGCCGATCACAAGATCCGAAAAACGGGAGAGACCCTGGATCTCAAGCTAACCGAAACGCCCGATATCGTGGCATCCCTGGGAGCCAGCAAACGACCCGACCAATGGACCGTTGGATTTGCCCTAGAAACAGAAGATGCTCGCTTTCGAGCGATCACGAAACTCCAACGCAAAAGTTGCGACTTGGTCGTTTTGAATGGGGCCACAGCCATCAACTCCACCGACAACGAAGTCGAAATCATTGCGCCGAGCGGAAATGTAATCGACGCGATTTCTGGCTCAAAACAAACGGTGGCCGCGAGAATTCTAAGTGTGATTGAGACCCGCTTGATCCAAAATCGACCATTGAATCAACAAACCCCATAGCAAAACGCTGCCAGATTGAAAGCAACCTCAGCGCCGGCTCAAGCGGGTGACAGTTCTGGCTGCTTGATCACGAGCTTAAGTTCGTCCAAGCACATCTCGATTTGGGCACACAACTCAGGCTCCAGCTGCTCTTGGCCAAACCGCACATCGTTGAATAGCTCAGTCACTTCCCTGACGGTCGATTGAATCAAGGTCGATTTGGGGTGACCTTCAAAATGCGTTGCGACTTCCTCGGCAAATTCTCGATGCGTTTGACTGGGTTCCCTTTCAAGCTCGGCCCCGGCCAATACCTCGGTCAGCCGCAAGTAAAACGCGGTCGGGTTTTGCTTAGCTCCCGAGTCCATTACCCACGCGCCAAAATTGGGGGCGATCAACGAAATGGCTTCTCCAACAAATCGCCTCAACATCCCGACTTTGCGAGTTTCATTCACGTTCGCACGACGGCGGATTGTCTTCAACCACACCAAAAACATCAAGCAACCGACGATCCCCAGGACCGTGTACTTAAACGCTGAGGATTTGAAAAACTTCGAACTTTGCTTGAACGAATCCTCCCATTTCGTCAGGTCGGTGAATTGAAGAAACTCAAACATCGTAGCGGAAACGGCCGGGTCTCCGGAGTCTTTTTCCGAGTCAATTCCCAACACGTAGTCATCCCAAACCGTGCGAGCCAGATCCATGGTGTTGTCGCCCAATGACGCGGCGTTCCCATCCTCCGAGAACGGTGTCGCGTCGAGAACAACCCAAGCTCCACCTGCCCCGGCTGCGCCACTGTCAAGCATTTCCTGAGTGCAATCTTCTGGTGGCAAGTAGGCTTCGACCCAAGCATGCGCGTTTGTGGCGCGGACCAAATATCCACCATTCAACGTATTCTGCTCGGCACCGTAAAACCCAACCACCAAGCGGGCCGGAATATTTTGACGCCTCAACATGAGAGTGAGTGCCGAGGCGAATAGCTCGCAGTGGCCGCTCCGATGATTCCGGACAAAATCTTCAATCGGATCCAACTTGGAATCCCGCTTGACGTCTCGGAAATCTAACGTGTACTGAAACCTTCCGGGCTCAAGAAAATACTTCTCCATCGTTCGCATCAACTCCAAACGACTTCCGGCCCCCTCTCGCCACTCGCTGGCCAGTATGTCCGAGATCCCCACCAGCGACTGATACCGCTCCGGATCCATTTGCGTAAGCCACTCTTGCTGAGGCAAATCTTCATACATCGGTCGTTCCGAGTACGAAAATGTATTGGCGACGTACGGCCAAGATCCCAAGAACTTGCCATTGGCACCAATCGTCGTCGCCCCTTTGTAGCGATAGGGCGCCATGTCGATCATGTCATTGATCTGGCATCGCGTCAAAGCCGAGACTTCATGGCAAAACGAGACTTCAGGAGGCGTCTCAGTGACGGAATAAAAAGGCATCACTCCGTAGAGTAGTGGATCGGCGGTCTCTTCCAATGTTACCGTCTGCAGGACGGATCTGCCTTTCCCAGGGGACCGAGGAATACCCTGATAGAGCTGACTACTAATCCGATCGTGAGGTGCTTGCCAATCGGTTCTGCCGTTCTTGATCACCAGATTCGACAACGCCAAACCACGCAAGTACATCTCTTGCCCAGCTAGTTCGATCGGCTCACCCGTCCTCATGTCCGTGAACTTGACGCGGAACATCAACTGATTGGAAAGCGAAATCAGGCCCTGCTCATTGAGGTCCACGGATTTCGAAACACCTGCCGTGGAAACTTCGATATTTGCCGGACCATACCACGGCTTGGTATGCCGTGGTACGAGATAGAACATGACCGAAGTGAACGCCATCGCCACCGCCAACCAGATCCCAAGATGCGACACCATGGGCTTCAACGCTGCATGGGGCTCATCTCCGGGATCAAAATACAGCAGCGGGGCCAAGGACTCCCGAGCTTCCGCATCGCTGGACTTGGCAACCAGTTTGGCGGCTCGTCGATTTCGTTTTCTAACATCAACCGTATCTGAATAGACAGACTGCAACACCATCGCTGCACCGGCAACAAAAAAGTAAACCAAAAATAGCAGGCCGGCTTCCAAATCGAGTGTGAAAATAGTGCCAACGACCACCTGTAGCAAACTCAACACCAGAATTTGCCAATTGAGCCGCGGTGTTTTCTCTTGAAACATCAACACGGTCTGAAGGTAAACCAAAAGATGGGCCACCGACACAAGCTTGCCTGTGCTGTCCTCCGAGAAAAAATCCTTCATCGCCAGAAACAAAATCACAATGGAAGCAATATTCGCCAGCGTTCCGTCGATCCGAAACAACCGCAAGAGATCCGTGACCACAAACCCGATCGTAGCTCCAATGAACGCAATCACGATCAGATGCGTGCTTTCCAACCCCAACCCAAGCAGGGCGCTGCTGACCAACGCCAGCGCGAATAACGTGATCTGAATGAGTCGTTTAACGTCTAGCATTTGATCCACTTCTCAGAAAACTCGGCGAGATCTCGCGCGCCTTCCCCATCCTGCTTCATCGAGAACATTGACTCAAACTCCAGAGACCCCACTTCAATCCAACGCACCAACGGGAGCAGCGACCTCAACAGATTCGCCCGGCGATCGGCAAGGCCGTCACCTGTTTGAGTATCGATTTGAGTCGGATCCAATTCCGCCGGCCGGGCTCGAGAACTGACGACGTAAATCGGAGTTCCCTTGGAAACGGATTCGGCAACCCGAAACAGCATCTCGACCGTTTTGGGATCATCCGAAAACTGCGCGACAGCCAACAGTTGCATCACGTCGTGAATGCTGCCATGTTGCGTGCGAGAATGACAGAACCCCGACTCGCGACCGCAGACGCCCACGGCCACTTGCCCTTGCACCGCGTTCCCAATTTGCAAAATCGCCGTCGCGGTGAAGCTCAACGCTCGTTCACAGCGAACTGCCAATTGAGCAGACGACGCTGACCCGACGAGATCCAGCACCAAAGCGAAATCGCGATTGTTTTGCTGGTCATGCTGCTTGACGATCGGTTGGCCGTAGCGGGCACTGGTTCGCCAATGAATGTTCTTCTTACTGTCTCCCGAACGCCATGGTCGCAAGGCGTAAAACTCGTCTTCCTCAAGCGACCTTTGCCGCTTGACCGTATCCGAACCGATGACAATCGACTGCACTTGGCGTTCCCAAGTTGGATGGAGAGAACCAATCTCCGGCGCGACAAATACAGTTTTTGGCTTAGGATAGTGAATCCGACTTACAATCAGGCCAAACGGAAACGTCGTCGAAAGCGCGGCGGGGCCAATTTCGTATTGGCCACGCTGAGCGAAGAAAGCCCGGTACGAGGCGACCTCTGATTGGCCGGCTTGGACGCGAACAAAACTAATCTTTACCTCGGACCGATTGCCAGGGATTGGTTTTGCAAATCGCGAAAACACCTCACCAAACGAACGGCGAAACCAATTCTGGCCTTCAGATTCGGCGCCGGATGCTGGGACTTGCTGGCTGCCTGAGGTCCGTGACGACAACTTGGATTCGTCGATCTCCGCATCTGGATCCTCCGCCCTCACGCGCGTGACACGATCGTTGATGACCACGTTCCAACCTGCCATGCCAAAAAATCTATTTTCGCAAGTCCACTGGATGCTCGCCAATTCGTTGGCGTGCAACCGTTTTGGCAGCCGACGCGAAGCGCGAAATGATTTCAGCCAACGAATCCCAACTCGCCAATTCAGAAGCAAAGGCGCATACATCATCCCCGCCATCACAATCAAAAGATTGACGTTGCGCAACACGGAACCCACCGTGATGAACGCTAACACCACGAGATAGACCCACCCCTCGGGAGTCAGTCTCATTTCGCTCAGATCGTTAAATCGTCGACGTCGGCGCAATTCCAGTCTCTTTCTTGATCAGTCGTCACGGTCTTCGAATTGATTTCCCACTTCAGCTGCCCACTTCAGCTGCCCACTTTAGCTTCCGAGAAGCTTGGGGCGGGACCTAGGCCTAGGTTGGCAAAGCAACCTTGTTGACGATTTCGGTGATAATTGCCTCTAGCTCGTCTCGTTGACCGCCGTGCATGCCACCTCGCATCTGAACTCGATGCCCCAAAACCGAAACCGCCAACTCCTTGGCGTCGTCTGGAATCGCGTAAGTACGCCCATCGATAAATGCCAATGCTTGGATCGCTCGATACCACGCCAACGCACCACGAGTACTGACGCCCACGGACAATTCGGGTGAATCCCGAGTGCCATGAACCACATCTAGTATGTACTCAGTAATTGATTCTTCGACGATCACATCTCGAACCGCGGCCTGCATTTCCAACACGCGACGCCAATCGCAAATCGGTTCCAAGGCTTCGACTGGCTCGCCTGAACGGTGGCCTTTGAAGATCTCAGATTCGTACTTGCGTTCAGGGTAGCCCATCGAGACACGGACCAAAAACCTGTCCAGCTGACTCTCAGGCAACACGTACGTCCCTTCAAACTCAAACGGATTCTGAGTCGCAATGACCATGAACGGCTTGGCCAGTTTGTGAGTCGTGCCATCGACACTGACCTGAGCTTCGCTCATCGCTTCCAATAACGCACTCTGGGTTCGTGGCGGAGCTCGATTGATCTCGTCCGCCAACACGAAATTACTGAAAATCGGACCTTCGTTGAACACGAATTCTGATTGTTTCGAATTGAAAACGGAGCTCCCCACGATGTCACTGGGCAACAAATCCGGGGTAAATTGCACGCGGCGAAACTCGCCTTCGACGCTTCGTGACAACGCCTTTCCCATCAACGTCTTGCCGACGCCCGGCACGTCTTCGAGGAGGACATGTTCGTCAGCCAGCAACGCGACGAGACAGAGACGAGCCACATCGGCTTTCCCCAACACGACTTTGGCAATGTTGTCCAACAGGGCTTGGGCGCTTTTTTGCAGTTCTTCGGTGGTCACCGATGCTTGCGGTAGCTCATCGAATAGAGCTGAGTTATTTTTGTCCAACGTTCCACCGTCTCCAAGTCATCGCATGATAGGCCTGTTTCAAGCCTCGATTCTATCGGCTACGAGCGTTGATGTCTTGCAGGTTTGGAGCTTCAGGCCCCAATTTTACTGGTAACCTATAACGATCTGCCCGTTTTGACTTGGATTACAAGCGTCACTCAGCGCATAAAAAAAGGCCCTCTAGGGGCCTTGATTCGTTCAGTTCATGAAATGCTTCACATTCAAGACACCGATTACTGATTCGTAATCTCATTGGTCCGCCATGGAAATTCCGATGGGAAATCACCAAAGATTCTCAGCTCAAAAAACATCATGAACGTTGCCAGGACGACACAAATCAATGAAATCAAAAGCATCGCGTCAAAGACTGTCATCGAGCTCAGCAAAGATTCCTTTTTCACGTCGATCGCAGCCTCATCGGACGTTTGCCCAATGGTGTCAGCTTGATCCACAGAATCGTCAACCAACGCTTCGGAATTGTCGATGTTATCGGCCATAATTCAACTCGAAATTTCAACTCGAACAAACGGATCTTAGTACTTGCCAGCGTCAATAAAGAACATGATGGCGGCAGTCGTCAGGAAAACAAATGACAGGATCAACATCACCGTGTAGATACTGAATCCCTGTTTTTGGTAAACAGGAGCGGGAGCCGGCGGGGGTTGCATAGGCATTCCCTGATCATCAGCGCCTGGTTCAACTAATGCGTCACCAAAAGCGTCGTCACTGAAATCAGAATTTGCTAGTGACATGATCGCCCTCCTGCACTTTGCCGTTTTCGAAATCAGGATTCATCTGAAGAGCAGAAACATCTTGTTTTGCCTCTCGAACGGTTCCCTGACCAATGAATTTATTCTTCCGGTAAACATCCATGACATGCCCGATTCGAAGCCCGTCGTCCGTTCCCAAACTGACAGCGAACAATCCATTTTTCGTGACCTTGACGACCAAGCCGTCTAGTTTCGGAACAATGATGTCGGTCGCTGCGTCTTTGGTAAGACCAATGCTATCAAGCACACGCTTCTGCTTGATCATGTCAGCGACGAGATCGCCTTCTTTTTCGGTCAACAAAGTAATCTTGTTTTGCAACTCGAATCCTCGGTTGGTCAACTTCTGAACGTTCCTGTATTGCTCGGCAAGATCATCAACCTGCTTCTTGGTGGTCACTTGAAGATCTTTGATCGTGAGATCGTGAGCCTTGATCCGGGCTTGAGCCTGCTCAAGTTCCGCAAGTTGGGACTGGCTAATTTCCGAGATTTTTCGAAGCTGGACTTCCTTGGCGTCCACGGCATCCTGGAACATTTTCACTTTCGACTCCAACTGAGCCAATCGCATCGCTCGAGCCGTTCGCTCAGAGGCCAGCAATTTCTCTTTTTCAGTCGTCGTGGACTTGGCTTCATTCAGCATATTCTTGGCTTGCTGACTATCAGCTTGCATTCGAATGGCTGCACCTTTCCAGTTTCGGTGAGACGCACCCACCATCAAGGCGAGCACCAAGAAACTGATACTCATAAAGAAAATCAAAAGCGTGAATATTTTGCCCATCAAGTTCATCAAGACACCTCGTTGCAGCCACTTGGGTGGCTAGATAAATTGGCCAAATTCAAAGGGAACGCAGAGTGTTCATTTGTGAAACAGACAAATTGAACAAGCAAATCAAGAACTGACCGCCCTCGGTATCCCAAACCTAATCTCGTCGACTTCTGAAATTATACTTGCGCGAATTTTGCATGCCAACGATTTCTGAAATATGCTGAATCCTTGGGATTCCATCACGCTGGTCCTGCCAATTCTTTATCGACCAGCAACCCTGTTAGGTTCCCTCGATTCCCTGCCATTGCCTGAAATATAAGCCAGCGGCCCCGGTTATGGCGGTTTCGCGAGCATCACCCCTGCAATCGTTACGACTATCGACCCACCCTTTTACGGGAA